>JAZTZK010000091.1:0-13393 GCA_045637485.1 Clostridia bacterium | reverse complement strand
GAAGAGCAGTGTTCACGACTGATGGCCGCGTTCATCTCTCGACTTCCGGAGCATTTTCGCTCCCTATTAGGCGCTGCTTGACTATTATTTCGCTTACTTCCCTATATCGATAGGCGTTTTCACGCATTTTCGGTGTGGGAAGTTTGAATTCTGATTTATCGAGCAAAGCTCGACAAATCAGAATTTCCCCCTCAATTTACCAACATTTTTACAAAACCATTTGACCCCGCCAGCATCTCTCTATACAATATAGTTATCACAAAAGCATCGGAGAAAAGCAATGCCTGACGCTATCAAACTTCCCAATCAAATCGAGATCCGCGGGGCGCGGGTGCACAACCTGAAGGGCTTGGACGTGGATATCCCCCTGCACCGGATCGTGGGCATCGCGGGGGTGTCCGGGTCGGGCAAGTCGTCGCTGGCGCTGGGCGTGCTGTACGCGGAGGGCTCCCGGCGGTACCTGGAAGCACTGTCCACCTACACCCGTCGGCGAATGACACAGGCCGCGAAGGCCCGGGTGGACGACGTGCGCTACGTCCCGGCGGCGCTGGCCCTGCGCCAGCGGCCCGGGGTGCCGGGCATCCGCAGCACCTTCGGCACGATGACGGAGCTGCTGAACAGCCTGCGGCTGATGTTCTCCCGGCTGTCGGTCTACAGGTGTCCCAACGGCCACGACGTGCCGCCCACGCTGGATCACGCGGCGGAAAAGCCGGTCCTCTGCCCCGTCTGCGGCGAAGCCGTGCCCACCGTCGGCGCGGAAGAACTTGCCTTCAACAGCGGCGGCGCGTGCCCGCGCTGCGGCGGCACCGGCACGGTGCGCACCGTGGACCGCTCGACCCTGGTCCCCGACGAGAATCTGAGCGTCGACGGCGGCGCGGTGGCCCCGTGGAACAGCCTGATGTGGTCGCTGATGACCGACGTCTGCCGGGCCATGGGCGTGCGCACCGACGTGCCCTTCCGGGAGCTGACCGAAGCGGAAAAGGCCATCGTCTACGACGGCCCGATGGTCAAAAAGCACATCTTCTACCGGCCCAAGAACGCCGAGAACGTCACCGCCGGCGAGATGGACTTCACCTACTATAGCGCCACCGCCACGGTGCTGAACGCCCTGAAAAAGGTCCGGGACGAGAAGGGCATGAAGCGGGTGGAAAAGTTTTTAAAGGAGGACACCTGTCCGGATTGCGGCGGCACCCGGCTGTCGGCGCGGGCCCGGGCGCTGAAGCTGCGGGGCTTCTCGCCCAAAGGGACTGGCTTCGCGTCGCTGGATCAGGCCTGCGCGCTGACCCTGGCCGAGCTGGTCGACTGGGTGGGCGGCGTGCCGGATTCCCTGCCGGAGCCGATGCGGCCGATGGCCCGGAGCATCTGCGAGGCCTTCCACCACACGGCCAGGCGGCTTACGGACCTGGGCCTGTCCTACCTCTCACTGGACCGGGCCGCGGCCACGCTGTCCACCGGCGAGCGCCAGCGCACCCAGCTGGCCCGGGCGGTGCGCAACCGCACCACCGGCGTGCTGTACGTGCTGGACGAGCCCTCCATCGGGCTGCACCCATCGAACCTGGAGGGGTTGACCGGCGTGATGGACGACCTGGTGGCGGACGGCAATTCCGTGGTGCTGGTGGATCACGACACCCAGGTGCTCGCCCACGCCGACTGGCTGATCGAGCTGGGCCCGGCGGCCGGCGCGGGGGGCGGGCGTGTCATCGCCCAGGGCCGGCCCGAAGCGCTGGCGGCGAATCCCGCATCGATGATCGGGCGGTTCCTGTCCCCGGAGCACAGAGCCGGCCTCCGGCCGCGGACGCCCCGGGACGCCCTGTTTGCCCTCGGGCGCATCCGCATGGAGACCTCGGCCATCCACACGGTGAAGCCGCTGTCCGTGGCGTTCCCGAAGGGGCGGCTGTCCGTGGTGACCGGCGTGTCCGGCTCCGGCAAGACCACGATGGTGCTGGAGAGCCTGATCCCGGCGCTGGAGGCCGCCTGCGGCGGCAGGAAGCTGCCGCCCCACGTGAAGTCCGTCGAGGCGGCGGGCATCGCCCAGGTGAAGCTGATCGACGCCACGCCCATCGGCATCAACGTGCGCTCCACGGTGGCCACCTACGCCAACGTCCACGACGAGCTTCGCAAGGCCTACGCGAAAACCCCCGGCGCGAAGGCCAGGGGCTTCAGGGCCAGCGACTTCTCCTACAACACCGGCAGGCTGCGCTGCCCCGCCTGCGACGGCACCGGCGTCGTGAGCCTGGACGTGCAATTCCTGCCCGACGTGGACGTGCCCTGCCCGGACTGCGGCGGGGCCCGCTACGGCAGGGACGCCTGGACCGTCGCCCGGGAGCGGAAGGGCGGCCCCGGCGTCTCCCTGCCTGCGCTGATGGCGTTCAGCGTGGACGAAGCCCTTTCGGAATGCGACGATCTGAAGGCGGTGAAGGGCCGCCTGCAGGTGCTCCACGACCTGGGCCTGGGCTACCTGACCCTGGGCGAGGAGACCCCCGGCCTCTCCGGCGGCGAGGCCCAGCGGCTGAAGCTGGCGGGCGAGATGGGCCGGGGCCAGTCGGACGCGGTTTTCGTGTTCGACGAGCCCACCATCGGCCTGCACCCGCTGGACGTGAGGACCCTGATGGCCGTGTTCCAGCGCCTGGTGGACAAGGGCGCGACGGTGATCGTGATCGAGCACGACCTGGACGTGATCCGCAGCGCCGACTACGTCGTGGACATGGGCCCCGGCGGCGCCGTGGCCGGCGGCGAGATCGTCGCCACCGGCACGCCGGAGGAGATACGGGAAAGCCCTGGAAGCGTCACGGGGAGGTATTTGAGGGGTTAGGTTTTAGGGGGTAGGGGTTAGGGATACGTTTGACACAGGCGTCCATATATAGTAAAATAATCGTATTAAGGGGCGGCGGGAAGGGCGCGCCGTAGCGGCCTGGTTGGCGTCGCGCGAATCCGCGGGTCCCCGGGGAGGTCGATGAGCTTGGAGCGCATTCAGGACATGCAGTGTACGCACAACGTACAGCGGCGCATCCCCGCCCACGTCCGGGTCATACAATTCCTGCTGTATGCCACAGTGATCCTCTTTGCGCTGATCGGAACCATGGGGGGCCTGCACTGGAGTATCATGGCCGTAGCGACGCTGATTTTTTCCTGGTACTACATGGGCTTGGCGAGGGTCAGCTTCATCTACGCGCTGTCGGGAACGCGCCTGCGGGTCGAGCGCGTTTCCGGGTTCGCGTCCCGCCCAAAGACCGAGGTGTTCGCGCAGTTTGACCTGACGGGCATACGGATCATGGCTCCGGAGGGCCTGCCCGCGCTCGAGGCGCAGGACGAGGCTACCCGGGCCCTGCGCCCAAGGCGCGTGGTATACGATCTTACCTCCCACGACAGGAACATGCCCGCCTGGGTGATGTTCCTGGAGGGCAGCGGAGCGGACGCGGGCAGGGTTGTCAAGGCGTATATTGAACCTTCATCCGAAATGCTGGCCTGCATCCGGCGGGCGGCGCCCGGGAAGGTGGCGGAGGGGCGCGCATGAAGACCGAATATCCCTTCGATTGGACGATGACAGGCGTCAGCAGCCCCAACAACTCGGTGCGCGACTATGATCTCAGTCGCGAATCCATGCTGGTGGGGCTGCTGGACCATCCCCTGTATCCGCCCTATATCGAGGACAGCATGCACACCCACAACTGCATGGAGATCGGGCTGTGCCTTTCCGGTCACGGCCACATCACCATCGGGGATACGGACTGGAGCTTCGCGGAGGGTACGGTGGTCATCATACCCAAAGGGGTCCGCCACGCGCAGCAGAATCAGGATGAGCGCATGACGCACTGGGTATACGTGCTGATCGACACCCAAATCTTCCTGCGGGAAACGCCCCGCCGACACCGGCTGGAGGCTCAGACGCTCCTGAATCGCATACCGGGCGGCGTATATCTCGCCCCCCGGCAGGTCTCGCACGACATTCGCTCCGCCATCGACGCGCTGTTTCGCGTCTTTCGTGAAAAGGGTTCGCTGGATGGCCTGGAGATGGACGCCCTGACCCGGCTGCTGCTGTCCCGGATGGGATGGGTTCCGGAAAAAGCGCTGGTGAGCCTCCCGGGCTCCGAAACGGCGCGGAAGGTCGTCGAGCCCGCGCTGCAATTCATCTCGGAAAACTATACCGCCGATATCCGCGTGCTGGACATGGCGCTGGCCTGCGCCATGTCCGAGAGCTATTTTCGCAGGATATTCGCCGAGATGATGGGCATGTCGCCGACGGAATACCTGAACCGATACCGCATCAACCGCTCCATGTACCTGCTTTCCGCCTCCAGCGAATCGGTGATGACGATTGCGGGGCTGTCCGGCTTCGCCTCGATTTCCGCCTATAATCGCAATTTCCAGAAATACGTCGGGGTCAGCCCGAGCCAGTGGCGCAGGAACGCAAAAAACAACTGACGCGGACCCGTTTCGACAAGAAATCATGAAATGACCCATAAAAATCGACCTCAAAATGAGCAGCGTGTACAAATGAGAGTTGAATATGCGCAAAATTGAAGCGAATATGCGCACACATAGGCAATGTCTTGTGTTAAAATACAGATGCAAAGATTGGATTCAGCACAAGAATCCAAAGAATGAGGAGGAAAAAACCATGAAGAAGCTGCTGGCTGTGCTGATCGCACTGACGCTGGTTCTCTCCATGAGCGCTGCGGCGCTCGCGGCGGAGGACGGCAAGATCACCATCTGGACCTGGGACCCGACCTTCAACATCGCGGCGATGAACATGGCCGCCGATATGTATCACGCGGACCATCCCGACGTAGAGATTGAAGTGCAGGAAGTCCTGTCCGAGGATATTGAGTCGAACGTGGCCACCGCCGCCACCGCCGGCGACCTGTCCACCCTGCCCGACATCATGCTCTGCCAGGACAACAGCTTCCAGAAGATGGTCAGCAACTATCCGGAAGTCTACACCGACCTGACCGACCTGTATGACTTCGAGGGCTTCGGCGCGGCGAAGGTGGCCTATTCCACCATCGACGGCCGCAACTACGGCATCCCCTTCGACGCGGGCACCGTGGTTGGCGCGTATCGCACCGATTATCTGAGCGAGGCGGGCTACACCGTGGCTGACCTGACCGACATCACCTGGTCCCGCCTGATCGAGATCGGCAAGGATGTCAAGGCAAAGACCGGCTATCCGATGTTCTCCGGCCAGGCCGGCTCCGTGGACTTCATCATGATCATGCTGCAGTCCTGCGGCGCGTCCATGTTCAACGAGGACGGCTCCGTGAACCTGAAGGACAACGAGCCCCTGAAGGAAGTCGTCAAGACCTACATGGAGATGGTCAAGGAAGGCGTCTTCGTGGAAGTCAACAGCTGGGATGAGTACATCGGCACCCTCTCCAACGGCTCCGTCGTGGGCACCGTGAACGGCTGCTGGATCCTGGCCACCATCCTGAGCCTGCCCGAGCAGGCCGGCAAGTGGGACATCACCAACATGCCCGCCATGGACAACGTGGAAGGCGCCACCAACTACTCCAACAACGGCGGCTCCTCCTGGGCCATCACCCAGGGCACCGACGTGGCGCTGGCCGCGGACTTCATGCAGCTGTATCGCAACGTGGAGTTCTACAACAAGATCCTGCCCACCACCTCCGCCATCGCGACGTTCGGACCCGCCAAGGAGGGCGAGGCCTACAGCGCGCCCAGCGAGTTCTTCAACGGCACCCCGATCTTCGCCACCATCCTGGAGTACGGCGCGAAGGTGCCCTCCAACATCACCGGCGCCTACTACTATGACGCCCGCAACGCGGTTTCCACCGCCGTGACCAACGCCATGAACGGCGGCGACATCGACGCCCTGCTGGCCGAGGCCGAGGATACCGTCAACTTCGCGATGGGCTTCTGATCCGTTTCCTCTCGCGAGCAACTGCCGTTTCGGTTCGCCGAAACGGCAGTTATGCCCTTTGGACGCGGCGTTCCGCGCCAAAGGGGATCCTGACAAAGTGGGGTGTTTCCATGGTTAGAAATGAAGGCGCGCGGCCGAAGCGGCAGCTGACCCTGCAGCAGAAGCAGAACCTGACCGGCTGGGCGTTTCTGCTCCCGGCGACGGTGCTCATCGTCTGGATGAGCTTTTACCCGATGGTCCGGGCGTTCATCGTGTCGCTGATGCGCGGCAAGCCCACGGCGCTGGAATTCTCTGAGCCTCTGTTTCGCAACTACCAGCGCATGCTTCAGGACAAGGTGTTCATACAGTCCCTGAAAAACACGTTTACCTACCTGATCATACAGGTTCCCATCATGCTGGTGCTGGCACTGATCTTCGCCTCGCTGCTGAACATGAAGGACCTGAAGTTCAAGGGCTTGTTCCGCACCTGCATATTCCTGCCCTGCGCGACGGCGCTGGTCTCCTACGCCATCATCTTTCGCACGCTTTTCGCCTACGACGGCATGGTGAATGCCGTGCTCGTCGGCATGCACGTTCTCAAGGAGCCGGTCAACTGGCTGAACGACCCGCTGACGGCCAAGGCGGTAATCATCATTGCGCTGATCTGGCGCTGGACGGGCTACAACATGGTCTTCTACCTGGCCTCGATGCAGTCCATCGACTATTCCGTCTACGAGGCGGCGCGCATCGACGGCGCCGGCCCCTGGACCCAGCTGACGAGCATTACGATTCCCCTGCTGAAGCCCATCATACTGGTGACGGCCATCATGTCCACCAACGGCACGCTGCAGCTGTATGACGAATCCGTCAACCTGACCCAGGGCGGCCCGGCAAACATGACCATCACCATGTCGCACTACATCTACAACACGACCTTCGTCATGAGCCCGAACTTCGGCTACGCGGCGGCCATGTCCTTCGTGGTGCTGCTGTTCGTGGCGGTGCTGTCGGCGATCCAGATGAAAGTGGGTGACAAGCGATGAACGGCGCGGTGAAAAAGAACCTCAAGTGGGCGCTGATCTACCTGTTCCTGATCATTGCCTCCATCGTCTCGGTATTCCCGCTCTACTGGGCCTTCATCTCCGCCTTCAACAACACCCAGCAGATACTGGGCGGCAGCATGCTGCCCGGCACCCACCTGTTTGAAAACATCAGAAACCTGATGGACCAGGCGGCGGTGCTGACGGCCTTCAAGAACTCCACCATCAATACGCTGCTGGTGCTGGTGCTGTCGCTGACGGTGTGCTCCCTCGCCGGCTACGGCTTTGAGATCTACCACGACAAGGCCAAGGACACCGTGATGGCCATACTGATGCTGTCCATGATGGTGCCCTTCGTGGCGATCCTGGTGCCCATGTTCCAGATGTTCTCCTCCATGCAGCTGCTGAACAAGGCGATGGGCTTCGTGCTGCCCAGCATCTCCACGCCGTTTTTGATCATGCTGTTCAGGAGCAATGCGCGGGCCTTCCCCAAGGAGATCATCGAGGCCGCCCGCATCGACGGCCTGAACGAGGTGCAGATATTCATACGGATGTTCATTCCCACGATGCGCCCCACCTATGCGGCGGCGGCCACCATCACCTTCATGAACACCTGGAACGCCTACCTGTGGCCCCGCGTCATCATGAAGACCAACGAATCCATCACGATGCCCATGCTGGTGTCCAACCTGATGGGCGGCTACGTGATCGACTACGGCGTGGTCATGGCGGGCGTTACCATCTGCACGCTGCCCACGGTGATCATATTCTTCTTCCTGCAAAAGAGCTTTACCGAAGCGATCGCGGGGTCGGTCAAGTAACCCTGCCGTTTTCCCGGAGAACCGATTATCCACAGGAAAACCAATAAGGAGGAAAAGGCTGTCTCCCTCGGAGCGTCTGGGCTTGACGTCCGAACCGGAGGCAGCCCTGTCTATAGAAGATGAATTTCAGCTTTGACAGGATCAGGGATCCCGGCTATTTCGCGGAGAATCGCGTCGCGGCGCACTCCGACCACGTCTGCTATGCCGATATGGACGAGCTTCGCTCGGGCGAGAGCAGCCTGCGCCACTCCCTGAACGGCTGGTGGAAGTTCCACCACGCGCTGAACCCGAAGCAGGTAATCCCCGGCTTTGAAGCCGTGGACTACGACTGCCGTCCCTGGGCGGACATCGTCGTGCCGGCGCACATCCAGATGGAGGGCTACGGCGTGCCTCAGTATTGCAACATCCAGTACCCATGGGACGGCTGCCAGGATGTGGAGCCGGGTGAGATCCCCGGGGAATTCAACCCCGTGGCATCCTACGTGAAGTACTTTTTCCTGCCCGAGGGCTTTGAGGGCAAGCGGGTGTTCGTGTCCTTCCAGGGCGCGGAGAGCTGCGTGGCGGTATGGCTGAACGGCCGTTACGTGGGCTTTTCCTCCGATTCCTTCACGCCCGCGGACTTTGAGCTGACCGACTGCCTGGTCGCGGGCGAGAACAAGCTGGCCTGCCAGGTGGTGCGCTGGAGCGCGGGAAGCTGGCTGGAGGACCAGGACTTTATGCGCTTCTCCGGCCTCTTTCGCGAGGTGTTCCTGTACGCCAGGCCGAGGGCGCATGTCGCCGATCTACGCATCACAACCCCGCTGGCGGACGATTTCAAAAGCGCCGAAATAAGGGCGAGCATTCGCGTCGAGGCGCAGGCGGGCTGGAAGCTGCGCCTGCGTCTGACGGACGGGGAGACGGTCTTCCCCGAAGTCGAGCGGTCAGGCGCGGGCGCGCTCGCCGAATGCTCGATCCCCGTGGACGCGCCGAAGCTCTGGAGCAGCGAGCATCCGAATCTCTATGACCTCGTCATCGAGGTGATGGACGAGCATGGAACGCTCACCGAGGTCGTGCCGCAAAAGGTGGGATTCCGCCGCTTTGAGATCGTGAACGGCGTCATGCTGCTCAACGGCGTTCGCATGGTGTTCAAGGGCGTCAACCGGCACGATTACTGCGCCGAGACGGGCCGCGCGGTGCCGGTCGACAAGCTGCGCCGCGATCTGATCACGATGAAGCGCAACAACATCAACGCCGTGCGCACCAGCCACTATCCCAACACGAGCGCGCTGTACGCGCTGTGCGACGAGCTGGGCCTGTATGTGATCGACGAGAACAACATGGAGACGCACGGCATCTGGGACAGGTACATGCGCGGCCTGATTTCCCTCGACGAGCTGTTGCCCGGCAACAGGTCCGACTGGAAGGACATACTGTTGGATCGCGTCAATTCCGTCTACCAGCGGGACAAGAACCACCCCTGCGTGCTGATCTGGAGCTGTGGCAACGAATCGATGGGCGGCGATGTCATCTGCGAGATGAGCCAGCTGTTCCGGAAGCTGGACGACACCCGCCCGGTCCACTACGAGGGCGTGGACCACGATCCCCGCCGCCCGGAAACGAGCGACCTGTACAGCCAAATGTACACGCCGGTGAAGGCGCTGAAGCAATACATCGCCGGGCATCGCGACAAGCCGACCATACTCTGCGAATACGTCCACTCGATGGGCAACTCCAACGGCGCGATGCACTGGTATACCGAGTATGCCTACGAGGAGCCGCAGTATCAGGGCGGCTTCATCTGGGACTTCCTGGATCAGTCCGTGCGCGGCAAGGACCGATACGGCCATGTCGTCTACAACTACGGCGGCGACAACGGCGAAATGCCCCACGACGGCAACTTCTGCGGCAACGGCATATTGTTCGGCAACGGCGAGGGCTCGGAGAAGCTGCAGGAGGTCAAGTATAACTACCAGAACATCGTATGCAGGATCGAGAAGGACAGCCTCCGGGTGATCAACCGAAGCATGTTCACGGGCACCGACGCTTTCGAATGCGTGGCGACACTCCAGCGCGACGGCGCGGTGATCGCCGAGCGGGTGATCGGGACGGATGTTCCGCCGCTGTCGGAGAAGCTGTATCCCGCGCCGTTCCCGATCCAGACCCGGGGCGGCGAGTACGCCGTGACCGTCTCCTTCCGCCTGCGCCAAAAGACCGCCTGGGCCGAGCGCGGCTTCGAGGTCGCCTTCGGCCAGGGGATCTACCGCGTGGCCGCCGAAGCGAAGCGGGAAAGGCACGCGCCGCTGCGCGTGGTTCGCGGCACGAACAACGTGGGCGTGTACGGCGAGCACTTCGGCGCCTTGTTCAACGGCATGGCCGGGGGACTGATCTCCTACCGGTGCGGCGGCGTGGACCTGCTCAAGTCGGTTCCCAGGCCCAACTTCTGGCGCGCCCCCACCGACAACGATCGGGGCAACGGTATGCCCCGGCGCTACGCCCAGTGGAAGCTGGCGTCGCTGTACGGCGCTCCCTCTGTCGACCCGGAGCGCCCGTTCCCGAACGCAAGCGTGCCGGTGACGCGGAACGGGGACGGCTCCGTCAGCCTGTCCTTCACCTATAGCCTGCCCACCCGTCCCGCCGCGGGTTGCGAGGTCGGGTACACGGTGCATCCCTGCGGCCAGGTGGACGTACGGCTAAGCTATGATCCGGTGGAGGGCCTGGGCGACATGCCCGAATTCGGCATGCTGATGAAGCTGGACGCCGACTTCGACCGACTGCGCTGGTACGGCCTGGGCCCGGATGAAAACTACTCCGACCGCCACGAAGGCGCGCGGCTGGGCATCTGGGAGCGCAAGGTAGCGGACATGATGCAGCCCTACCTGATGCCGCAGGAGACCGGCAACCGCACCGGCGTTCGCTGGGCGGAGCTGACCGACTACAGGGGCCGGGGCATCCGCTTCACCGGCGACGGCATGGAGTTTTCCGCCCTGCCCTACACACCCCACGAGATCGAGAACGCCGCCCACGGCTATGAGCTCCCGCCAACGCACTACACCGTGGTGCGCGCGAACCTCATGCAGATGGGCGTCGCGGGCGACGACAGCTGGGGCGCAAAGACCCACGAAGAGTACCTGATCGACGTATCCGGGAGGCTTGAATTCAAATTCAGCTTCAGGGGAATCGTGCGATAATGCATGGACGCGCCGCCGCGGCTTGCGGCGGCGCGTCTGCCAACCGTCACGGTCAGAGGAGGCCTGCGCGATGCGCAAAACCGTTATTATCATGCTTACAGTATTTCTGATGTCGATGTTCACCCTCGCCCAGGGCGAGGCCAACGGGGAAAACCGTTCGATCGCGGTTTACACGCGGGTGACGAAATGGGGCCAGCTGCCGGAGCGCTTTGAAATCAGCGGCCAGTCCCTTCCCGAGGGGCTCTCCGCCGCGGATTTCACCATCACCGGCCGGGCCGCCGGCTGGGAGTCCAACGACTGGCATCCCTTTTCCTGCGCGGTCCAATCCGTCCGCGCCGCCAAAGACGGCTGGGCGCTCGTTCCCGGGCGCTTTCCGGCAAAGTACTTCTACGTCCGCGAAATGGAAGTCTCCTGCGCCGCGCATCCCGAGCTGGGCTTTGCGCTGGAGGATATCGGACAGACCTTCACGGAAACGGCGGACGAATTCACCGACGTGGAAGACCATGACAGCAGGCTGACTGCCCACGTATACCTGCCGGAGCGCGCGGAAGCGCTGCCGGTGGTGCTCGTCTTTCACGGGTACGGAGACGACCATAACCTGCTCTCCTACCGCACGTCGGTGGCCTGGGCGGAGCCTGAGAGCCAGGCCGTTCGGCCCTGCCTGGTGATCTCCCCGTCGATCAACACGATTTTCTATGGCTCCGATATCGCGCGCTCGAGGATTTATGAGGGGATCATGGCCTACATCGACAAGCTGATCGACGAGGGACGGGCGGACGCGGATCGAATCTACGTCATGGGCAACTCCTTCGGCGGCATGGCGTCTTTCGAGATCGCCGAGCAGTATCCCGGGCGCTTCGCAGCCATACTGGCGCTGTGCCCCGCGCTGAACTACTCCGCCCGCGCAACCGTCGGGCTCTCCGACCTGTCGGATATTCCCGTCTGCATTGCGCAGGCCGAGCACGACGAAACCATACCGTCCGAGGTTGGCAAGGCGGCCGCAAAGGCGTTGACCGAAGCCGGGAACGCCCGCGTAAAGCTGAAAATCTACTCCGACGAGGAGATGAACGCATGCGGCGCCGTCCTTGGGCACGAACAGGTTTACAGCTTCCATCACGTGGAGCTTGCCGTAATGGAGGATGAGACCTATGCGCAGTGGCTGTTTGAACAGGCCAGGCGGTGAGGAAGCTGAACAAAGGTTACAGCTCCGCGTCGACATTGCGGAACCCTTCGTCAGCCCTACGGGCTGCCGCCTCCTCGACACGAAGTCAGTCCTTTGGGCCTTTCAGGGGAGGCTTACCTACTCGAATACTTACGATCAAAAGCCTACCTTTGAAAGAAGTAACAACCTCACTTGAATGTACGTCCAAAAGCCTCCCCTGAAAGGGGAGGTGGCCCCGCCGCAGGCGGGGTCGGAGGGGTTCCGAATAATCAGAACTCTGAGCTGTAACGACCCAGATACTTCCTCCGGCTCCTCAGAAAGCGTTTCATGTTACAGTGTTCTATATGAAGGATCCAACCACCGGCTTCGGCGCGTTTGCTGTCGAACCGGAAGTCGTCAATTTCTGACCCGTACAGCGCAAATCCCCGGGGAGCGATAGGCCAATCCCGGGGATTTTTACTCTGCCACGCCATTTGTGCGCGCCCTGCCGCTCAGCGCCGGATGTCTCCTGATATTACGCGGGGGATTGCCGCCCTTCAACCGGCTTCCCGGCATACCATGAATACAGCTCTTCCTTCGAGCGCGGCACCGCCCAGTTGTTCAACCGCCGCTGCAGGCAGATCTCGTTGAAATCGTGATCGGTCATGGCGCGGATTGTGATGTGCTCTTCCCCGCTGTCCCCGCCCAGCCAGTATGACGCCGTCGTTTCGGTGACGGATTCAATTCTGCCCGTGAGGACATGCTCATGGTCGTTTACGAAGGAAAGCAGCGCCCTCCTGCCAACCTGTCTGATTCGGGGAAACGCCACGATTTCCCTCCAGTTCCTGTGTCGCGTGGACGTGACGATATACAGCGTCCTCTGGTCCGGCAGCCAATCCAGCATTATGCGCACCTCCCCGGGAAAGCCCTGTTTTCCCTATTCTATCACATCGGGATGCGCCTGCATAATACGGATTTCCTAACGCCATGTATAGAATCGGCTTATCGCCGGGAAGCGCCTTGCGTCACGCCTCCACGGTTGCGACTACGGGCGGTATGAGCACCGCGTCGGCCTTCGCCACGGTGACGCAGAGTCACCGGGGAAGGTTCTGATCGACTCTTCCATGCCTGCCTACTCCATAACAGGGCGTCAACGAGAACCGTCCGAAACCACTGAAAAGTCCGCATACTGTGAAATGTTGAATCATCACGAATGCAGATATGCATTTCCTCTGTATCTGTTCATTCAGGTAAATTCTGATTTATCGAGCTTTGCTCGATAAATCAGAATTTCAGGGGTTAGGGGGTAGGTTTTAGGGGTTAGGGGTGGTGCCCTAAAGGGCTAGCTTCGCGTCGCAAATCCCTTC
>JAZTZK010000090.1:0-17902 GCA_045637485.1 Clostridia bacterium | reverse complement strand
CACAATAATTGCAGGAGGTGATGCCCTTGAAATCAAGGCTGAATTTGCGCATCCGAGATCTTCGTGAAGACCTTGACCTTACGCAAACCCAGATGGCACGAATGTTGAACTGTTCCCAGCAAACCTATTCCCGTTACGAATCCCACACCACAGAAATACCACTGGAATCACTGATTATCCTTTCTGAATTCTTTTATACCAACATAGACTATCTGCTCGGAGTTACAAACTATCGACAAAGATACCCAACATCATCCAATGAACGACAGACGCCAGCCACTCCCTTCAAATCAATATAAACCGCTTTCCAAGCAACCTCCCCACCTGCACTCCCCCTACCACAAACGATATCCGTTTTCCAAGGTTAAATGTATAAAATCAGTGGACATTGCCCGCCTTCCCGATTATAATAGTGTCGGATTTTATTTATATTCAATTCACAATGCAGCGATAGAATTGTAATATAATGGATATAAATTCCGCAATTATGTCCATCGGGGAGGCGCGGCATGTTTTCCAAATACAGCGTCAAAAAGCCATATACCGTCATCGTAGGCATCATACTGGTGATCGTGCTGGGGTACATATCGTTCCAGAATATGACTACCGACCTGCTGCCCAGCATGAACCTGCCCTACGTGGTGGTGTACACCAGCTATGTGGGCGCCACGCCGGAGCAGGTGGAGGACGAGCTGACCCGGCCCATGGAGGCCGCCTTTGCCACGCTGAACGACGTGAAAAAAATCACCTCATCGTCGCGGGATAACGTCTCTGTGGTCATCATGCAGTTCAACGACGGGGCGAATATGGACACCGCGCTGATCGAGATTTCCTCCCGACTGGACCAGCTGCGGGGCGACTGGAGCGACGACATCGGCGCGCCTGTGACCATGAAGCTGAATCCCGACATGCTGCCCGTGGCCATACTCTCCGTCACCCGGGACGACATGGACATACTGGCCCTTTCCAACTATGTGGAGGATGAGCTTGTGCCCGCCTTCGAGGCCCTCAACGGCGTCGCGTCGGCGGAGGCTTCCGGCGTCATCCAGCAGCGCATCGACGTCACCATAGAGCAGAGCCGCATCGACGTGCTCAATGCCGCCATACTCAAGGACGTGGACGAAGAGCTGGCCGATGTGGAGAAGGAGCTGAACGACGCCCAGGCCCAGCTGTCCGACGGCAAGGGAAAGCTTTCCCGGGCCAAGAGCAAGGCCATGAAGCAGCTGGACGAAGCCGAAAAAGCCCTGGACGAAGCCGAGGCCCAGATCGGGCCCGCCATCGAACAGCTTACCCAGCAGCGTGCCGAAACCGCAGCGCAGCGGGAGGAGCTGGCAAATAGCATTGCCGCCCTCGAGGCCCTGGTGAACATGGATGAGGACCAGCGCCAGCAGCTCAAGGAGCTCGCCGACGCGCTGGCCCAGCTGAAGCTGCAAAAGGAGATTCTCGAGGGACAGCTGTCCGATGCCGAAGCTGCCCTGGCTGATCCCACCCTCGACGACGCCCATGCAGAAGTTCGGGCCCAGCGGGACGCGCTGGACGTCGAACGCAGCCGTCAGCAGCAGTACCTGGACGACCTGAAGCTGCTGGATGCCGACGCCCTGCGCCAGCAGATCGAAGCTTTGGACGAGAAGATATCGGAAGTCGAAGCCACACTGAAGGCGGCCAACGACGCGCTGGACGACCTGAAGACCCAGCAGATCGCAACCCAGGAGCGCATCGACGCGCTCACCCACCAGATCGAGGAAGCCGAGGACAAGGCCGGCTTAGCGCCTGTGCATATAGAAGCGCCTGCTGAAACCAGCGCCCCCGAGGAAACTGACAGCCCGAAGGAGACCGAGGCGCCCGCTGAAACCGAAACACCCGCCGAAACCGAGGTGCCCGCTGAAACCGAGATGCCTTCCGAGACCGAAGCGCCCTCCGAAACCGAAGCACCTTCTGAAACCGAAAAGCCCGCTGAAACCGAGGCACCCACTGAAACCGAAGCGCCCTCCGAAACCGAAGCGCCCTCCGAGACCGAAGCGCCCGCTGAAACCGAAGCGCCTTCCGAGACCGAAACACCCGCTGAAACCGAAACACCCGCTGAAACCGAAGCGCCTTCCGAGACCGAAACACCCGCTGAAACCGAAGCGCCCGCTGAAACCGAGGTACCTCCCGAGACCGAAGCGCCTTCCGAGGCCGAAACACCCGCTGAAACCGAGGCACCCGCTGAAACCGAAGCGCCTTCTGAGACCGAAACACCTGCTGAAACCGAAACGCCCGCTGAGACCGAAGCGCCCGCTGAAACCGAGGTGCCTTCCGATACCAAAGCGCCCTCCGAAATCGAAGCATCTGCTGAAACCGAAGCGCCCGCTGAAACCGAAGCGCCTTCCGATACCGAAACGCCCTCCGAAACTGAAGCGCCCTCCGAAACCGAAGGGCCCGTTGGAGAATCATCCTCCTCCGAATCCGATGGCGACAGCGTTCACGCTTCCCCGAAAGACACCTCCGATCCCGCAAAAGAAAGCGATAATATGACGGATACATCCGCCCCGGAGGATTTGCAGCACGTCACGGACAGCGACACTGCCGTGGATTTCGGGACATCCGCCGAAACCGACAGCGACGGTGACACCGCCGATGCCCCGGAGAAGGCCGACGAGGGCGATGACGATGCTCCCGGGAATCAGCCAACCGAAGCAGACACCGCCGGAGATACCGATTCCCCTGCCGTCGACAAAGCAAGCGCGCCCGAGAACGACGAAGCCCCGGGAGAAACAGCTGCCGACGCCGCCTCAACGCCTGCCCCCACCCCGACGCCTACCCCCACACCGACACCTACCCCCACACCGACGCCCACCCCTGCGCCTGAAAGCGCGCATCGCCTTGGCGCTGCGCTGGCCGAAGAAGCCTCCCTCGATGATTTGCAGTCGCAACGGGACGCCGAACAGGCACTGTTGGAGGAGCTGGACCGGGAAATCAAAGTCAAGGAAGCCGAAATCGATGCGCTGTCCCAGGAGCTGAAGGACCTGCGGGCAACCCTCTCCACCAGGCAGGACGCGCTGGATACCATGACCGACGCCAATGTCGACATACAAAGCCGCATGGATGCCGCTCAGGCGCAGATCAACAGCCTGACCGAACGCATAGCCGCCCTGGATCTGGAGATCGCTCAGCTGGACGCCCAACAGGCCCAGCTTGCCGCCGCCCCGGAGGCTCTCAAACAGGCCATCGCCCAGATCGACGAGCAGGTTTCTGCCATTGAAAGCAGCGAAGCCTACCAGGCCATACTGATGCTGGAGGACCGGGAGGGCCTGAACGCGAAGTATGTCGAAGCCACCGAAGGGCTGGCGCAGATGGACGCGGGCATCGCCCAGATGGACGAAGCCCTTGAAAAGCTGAAAAACAACATCATCCCCGGGGGCTTCGTGCAGGGCGTTGACGAGGACACCGACCTGAACGCCTCCCGCGCTCAGCTGGAGGAAGGCCGCGAACAGATGGACTCCGCCTTCTCCCAGGCCGCCGGCATGCTGAAAGACGCCGAGGCCGAGCTGGCGAAGGCGCGCAAGGAGTTTAACGAACAGCGGGACGAAGCGCTTGAAAACGCGGGTCTGGACGGCGTGATTACGATACAGACCGTCTCCGGCCTGATCGGCGCCCAGAACATCGCCATGCCCGCCGGCTACGTCTACAACGCCGACGACGAGCAGGTACTGGTGCGCGTGGGCGAAAAGTTCGACACGCTGGACGGCGTGCGCCGCCTGAAGCTGTTCAAGCTGGGCCTGGATTCGGTGGACGAGGTACGCCTGCTGGACGTGGCGCGGGTGGAGCTGACCGACGATAGGGACGATGTGTTCACCAAGCTGAACGGGCAGGACGGCATACTGCTGTCCATGGACAAGCAGTCCACCTATTCCACCGCCGACGTGGCAAAGACCGTGATGGACAAGGCGAAGGCCCTGGCCGAGGAAAACCCGAACCTGCACATCGTGGACCTGATGAACCAGGGCGAATACATCAACATCATCGTCGATTCGGTGCTGGGCAACCTGCTCACCGGTGGCGGCCTGGCGATCCTGATACTGCTGCTGTTCCTGATGGACTTCCGGCCCACCATCACCGTGGCCTTCTCCATCCCCATCAGCGTGGTCATCGCCTTTGTATGCATGTATTTCACCGGCATCACGCTGAACGTGCTGTCGCTGTCCGGCCTCAGCCTGGGCATCGGCATGCTGGTGGACAACTCCATCGTCGCCATCGAGAATATCTACCGCCTCCACGACGAGGAGGGGATGCCCCTGCTGCGCGCCTGCGTGGAGGGCGTGCGCTCGGTCTCCGGCGCGCTGTTCTCCTCCACGCTGACCACGATCTGCGTGTTCCTGCCCATCGTATTCGTACAGGGCATGGCAAGGGACCTGTTCGCCGACATGGGCCTGACCATCGCATACTCGCTACTGGCCTCGCTGTTCGTGGCTATGACGGTGGTGCCCGCCATGTGCTCCTTCCTGATGCGTCACTCCAAGCCCCACAGGCACCGCATCTTCGGAGCCATTCAGGGCTTCTACGGCATGCTGCTGCGCGGCGCGCTGCGCTTCAAGCCGCTGGTACTGCTGGCGGCGCTGGGATTGCTGGCCTTCACGGCCATGCAGGTACCGAAGATGGGCATCTCCTTCATGCCTGAGGTCAACTCCCGCCAGATGAGCGCGTCCCTCGAGTTTGATTCCGATATGACCGAGGCTCAGCAAAAGGAACAGGCCGTGGCCATCATGGACGACATGATGAAGGTCGAAGGCGTCGAATCCGTGGGTCTGATGAGTGGCGGTACCGGCCTGCTCTCCAGCGGCAGCGGCATGAATTACTACATCAACATCAATGAATCCCTGGGACGCAAGAACGCCGACATCGCCCATGAGATGGAGGCGATCGGCAAAAAGCAAAACGCCGACCTCACCGTTCAGGCCAGCACCATGGACATCTCGATGATGACCGGCAGCGGCATCCAGGTGGAGATCACCGGCGACGACCTGCAGGTGCTGCAGGCCATCGCGAAGGACGTGGCCGAACTGGCCCGGCAGACCGAGGGCATCGTGGATGTGGACGACGGTCTGGAGGACGCGGTACCCGAGCTGCGCGTAGAGGTGGACAAGGAAAAGGCCACCGACGAGAACCTCACTACCGGGCAGATCCTGCAATTCGTGGCCCAGAAGGTGGTCGGCCGGGTGGAGATCAGCAAGGTAACGCTGGACGGCCGCGAGCTGAGCATTTACCTGGAGGATGGCGAAAACAGCGAGCTGAAGCCCGAGGACATCGAAAACCTGGAGATCGAGGTGGACAGCGAGGACAAGAACAAGCTGGTGCGCATCGGCGACGTGGCAACGATCCGGGACAGCCAGAGCCTTTCCACCATCAGCCGCGCCAGCCAGCGCAGGATGGTGACCGTATCCTTTGACATCGCCGACGGCTACAGCGCCAACCTGGTCAGCGACGCCTTCGCCGAAAAGTTGAAGGCCTACAGCCTGCCCGCCGGCTACAGCGCCGACCTGGCCGGAGAGAACGAGACCGTCATGGCCATCATGGAGGACCTGGTGTGGATGGTGCTGGTGGCCGTGCTGCTGATCTTCCTGATCATGGTGGCCCAGTTCCAGAGCTTCAAATCCCCCATCATCGTCATGTTCACGATCCCACTGGCCTTCACCGGCGGTCTGCTGGCGCTGCTGATCTTCAAAATGGATCTGTCCATCGTCAGCATGCTGGGCTTCCTGGTGCTCTCCGGCGTGGTAGTAAACAACGGCATCGTGTTCATTGACTGCGTAAACCAGCTGCGCATCGGCGGCATGGAGAAGCGGGAGGCCCTGATCGAAACCGGCCGCATCCGCCTGCGCCCGATCCTGATGACCGCCCTGACCACCATCCTGGGCATGTCCACCATGGCCCTGGGGCGCGGTACCGGCGCGGAGATGATGCAGCCCATGGCCGTGGTATCCATCGGCGGCCTCAGCTATGCCACGCTGATGACCCTCTTCATCGTGCCCGTGCTTTACGACCTGCTCAACGGCAGGAAGATGAAAGCCAGAGAGATACAGATGATCAGGGAGGCCGCCGGCATGACCGGCGACGAGGTGCTGGACGGCGATACCCGCGTCGATGCCGAGGTGAAGGCCGAAGCCCCGGTCATGGCCGCGCCCGTATCCGAAATGTCTGAGGAAAGCGCGCCGGCGCCAGCGGAACCTGAACCTGCGCCCAAATCCGCGCAGCCCGACCCCGTGCCGACGCCCGGGTCTGAAGCCCCCTCGTCTGATGTAGACGCATCGGAACCGGCAAAAGCAGGATCCGCCACTGCCGCCAAGCCCCTTCGCATTCGCCTGAAGCCCCGACGGGAATGACAATTGATACAACCACAATAAACAGTACCGGTCGCCTTACTGACTGCCAGGCAACCGGCTCTGTTTATTGCGCCACACCGCATATAAACCCTGTTTTTGCCCCATTTTTCCCAATACCTCATTGACACCAATCCTTCAAAGGGTTTATACTTGTGTTATAGAATTTTCTGACATAATCTGGAAAGAAGGCGCTGGATATCTTGAAGCAATGGATCGCTTTATTGTTATGCTTCGCGCTGACGTGCGGAACGCTGACGATGGCGCTGGGCGAAGCCCCGGCGTCGGAAACCGACGCCATCGTGCTGGATGACGGGCTCGCCGCTCCGGAAAAGCCTGTGAACAGCATTGCCATCGATGGTCTGCCTGTGCTCACAGGCGAAGACCCATTGGCATTGGACAACATTGACCTGTACAGCGACCCGAGCGAAGCCCTGGTTGTGCCTGAAGAGGAAGCGCCGGAGGATGAAGAGACGCCCGAAGTCCATGAAATCAGCGCATGGATGCAGCCCAGCCTGCAGTTCTGCGCCGACATGTATCCCTGCATCATCGACAGTTCCACCTTCCCGGATGCCCTGTTCCGAAGGTATATCCGGCAATTTGACAATAACGGCAACGGCCAGCTGGATTACGAATGGGAGTATCAGCATGAAAAGATCGTCTCCTTTACCGGTGAGGTGGCAAATGTTCAGATCATCGAAGGGCTTCCCAGCGGCATCAAAAATCTGAAGGGCATCGAATACTTCCCCTTCCTACAGTCCCTCGATTGCTGCGGCATGAAGTTGACCAGCCTCGATCTGAGCAATAACCCGTGCCTGCAAACCCTCGACTGCAGCAACAACCTGCTGAAGGCAATCCGCTTCGGCGCACAGGACCATATCGATTTAAAGACGATCCATTGCCAGGATAACAAACTGGACTCGCTGGATCTCACCGGTCAGCTGACATTCCAGAAGTGGCTCAATGACCACATCGCCCAGATGAAGATATCCGGGCAATACTGCATATGCGAGGAAAAAAAACAAAACAGCCTGCGCATCGACAGGGGCGTCAGGCTGATCCTCCCCCATCCCGAGCCCGTGCTGTCCCAAAGCGAGTATACCATTTGCGCAGGCGAGACGCTTCAAAAGGTCTTTAAGGCAAGATCGCCCTATAATCAAAGCAAATATGTATTCATATCCATTGAAGGGTTGAAAGCGCGCACCCATGAGCTGGAAAACGGGTTATGGGGCATCACCTTCATCGAAAAGGGCAGCGCAGTGGTGACCGTCACCACGAAATACGGGGAAAGCGTCAGCCTCAACGTCACCGTGCTTTCTGCCAAGCCCGTGTTCACCGCAAAGGGCTATACCCTGGGCGCGGGCGAAAAGACGGCCTGCATCATCGACGGCGAACAAGGGCCTGCCGCAAAGAATTGCGTCCTGAAATCCTCGAACGACAAGGTCGCCACCATTGGCAGGTATGGCTTCGTGAAGGGATTGAAGGCCGGCACCGTCACCATCACTGCCACAGCACCCAGCGGCGCCAAAGCCACCTGCAAGGTGACGGTCAAGGCCGCGCCCACCAATATCACTCTGTCACCGACCCGGAAGTCAATAGTTATCGGCAAGAGCTTAAGGCTGGAATGGACCCTCAGCCCCAAAGGCGCGATGGACACGGTCACCTTCTCCTCCAGCGACGATTCGGTGGCCACCGTGGATGAAAACGGCAAGGTCACCGCAAATAAGAAGGGCACCGCCACCATCACCGCCAGGACCTACAATGGAAAGAAAGCCACCTGCAAGGTCACTGTACAGGGAAAACATCGCGCCCTGCTGATCGGTCAAGCCGATTACGAGGGTACCAAAAGCGACCTGAAGGGCACTCGACTCGACGCCAAATGCATGGCAAACACGCTGAAAGGACTCGCCGACGATTACACCTGCACCACAAAGTTCGATCTTACCGCCGCGGAAATTGGCAGGGCGATCGACGATGCCTTCAAGGATGCCACAGAAGACGACGTCTCCCTGTTCTTCTACAGCGGCCACGGGAATAGCGACAACCTTTCCTCCCCTTACAACGGCGCTTTTGTGGGCGTGGACATGAAGCCGTTCCTCACCAAAGACCTGGCGAAGCACCTGAACGCTGTTAAGGGCAGGGTCATCGTACTCATCGACGCCTGCCGCAGCGGCGCGTTCATCCAGAAGAACAACAGCTCCCCGGAAAATCCCGATCCTGATCCCAACGCCTTCAACCAGGCCATCATTGACGCCCTCGTCGGCTATAACGACGTCCTCTCCTCCAACAGCGGCGAGCTGCGCCAACCCAAGTACATCGTCATCACCGCATGCAGGGCCGACCAGAATTCCGCTGAGGTGCGTTTCCAGGGCCAAAGCTATTCCCAGGGGCTCTTCACCACCGTATTGCTGGACGGCATGGGCTGTACCTACCCGAAGGGGGCATACTCGGGCAGCATGCCCGCCGACAATAACCTCGACGGCAACATCACCCCTTCTGAGCTGGTGCCCTACATCAGGACAAAGGTCGCGGAACTGACGCAAGGCAGCAGGACAATCGACCAGACTGCCCAGTACTACTATCCCGATGGCAAGGAGGTCATGTTCAGCCGGAACAAGTAGCTCCCTCACGACTAAAAAACGGGCTGCCCCGAAGGAATGCACGCGTCATTCGGGGCAGCCCGCTTTTCTACCTTTGCATCACCACCATCCCATCCCCTTCCGGCCAGAGCTGAACGGTTTGCACGTATTGATCTGTGGCCCCGGTCAGGCTGGCAGTCAGGTTCAGATACCACATCACCCTGCGGGCGACATAGGTGTACAGCTCCGTCAGGGTCACTCGGCCATCGTAGTTCCGATCCGCGCGAAGCGCCGTGCCCACGCCCCGGTCAATGCTCCAGCCGCCTGCCTCGCACAGGGTTCGGGCAAACACAGTGGACATGTCCGATTCCCCGGCGCTGCTTTTGAAGCTGACGCGGTAGCTCTCCTGCTCCAACGCGGCGCTGGCCAGCACTCTGAAGCGACTGGTGCCCATCACCGAGGGACCAAGGTTGCCGTCAAACACCGCGCCGATGCCCTTGAGAATGTCAGTGGTGCGGCTGGCCCTGCCGATGACGCCGCCGCTTCCGCAGCAGTCGATCACCACCAGTACGTCCCCCTTTACATTGCGCAACGCCTGGGCAAGCTCTGCCGCCGCCAGTACCGAACCGTCGTACATCTGCAGGCAGGTCATGCCCCCGGCGTAATAGCCGTGACAGGTGATGTAAAACAGGGAAAGGTCGCGGTCACCGGCCTCGCAGAAGCCGTTCTCTATGCCCGCCAGCACCTCGTCCCGGGTGGCATCCAGCAGCGTATTCACCTGGAACCTGGCCCCGTCGAAGGACAGGTTTTCCAGCATGCTGCGCATGCCGGAAACCGAATGGATCGATCCGATGCGCACCGCCGCCACGCCCTCGGCATAATTCTGCTCTCCCACCAGTATCGCCCGCCAGCGCCGGGGCGCCGGGTTGACGTGTACCGCCAGGGTATCGGAAAAACCGCCGTCCCGGGATGTGACGGTCACGGTGGCGTCGCCCTCGGCCATGCCCCGCAGCACGCCGCGGGAATCGACCCCAACGATGCCCGCAGGCCGCGCCTCGTAGTCCAGGCGCGTGTTGGTGGCGTTCTCCGGCAGCACGTCGCACTCGATGGCCGCGTCGTCGCCCACGCTCAGCGTCATCTTCCCCGACAGCAGCGCCACGCCCGTCACTGCCACCGGCCGTACCTCAACCACACAGAAATCGCTGACGCCCCCAGGCGCGTAGGCCGTGATCACCGTCTGGCCCGCCGCCCGGCCAGTCACCCGGCCGCGGCTGTCCACCCGGGCCACCGTGCTCCGGGCGCTCTCCCAATACAGCGTATCCGCCGCGCCTTCGGGACTGACATCCACCGCCAGTGTCACAGTGCTCCGGCCCTCGATGATCACGCTTCGGCGGGAAAGGATCACCCGCTCCGGCATCGCGCCGCTCGTCAGGCGATTCAGCCTCAGGTCATACATGCCCGTTCCCCCCTCCGGGCAGGAGATCCGCACCCAGTATCGCTTGCCCGTCTCGGGAATAAAGTCCAGCAGACTCGCCCCTCCGGCGGTACGATTCCCCGCCTTAAGCAGCCGCCCTCCATCGTCGATCAGCAGAGCGTCCAGACGCATGTCCTGCCGTCCGGGAACCGCCAACAGCGACACGGGCTGCTCCGAATCCGCATCCAGGGCGTACCAGTGGGCGTCGCCCTCCCGTACGAAGGCCTTGGAATAGGCGTCGCCGCCGGCCTTCAGCAGCATCGGCAGCGCATAGCAGCGGGAGAGGGCGTGCCGGGCCAGTTCCAGCCGTCCCCGGCCCGATCCGCTCAGCTCCAACCGGTATTCAGTACCGGCAGCCAGGCGCAGGCTCAGGGCCGGCATGCCGCCTTCCCCCTCGGCGACCAGTCGATCTCCCCGCCATAGCTTCGCTTCGACTATCGGCTCTTCCGCCTCCGCAGGGAACAGCCACACATCGTAAACGCTGCCCGACGGGGCGACGAATTCATACGCCGCCTGCCCCGCATCCAGGTCCACCTCGACCAACGCCCCGGCTGCCAGGGTGTTGACCTGCTTCGCCTCCTCCTCCGCAAAGGCCACCCCAAGCGTCCCCGGCCCTATGGCCGCGGCCATGGCGATCAGCGCCAGCAGGAAAAGGAAGCGTCTTCGCATTTATAATTTCTCCAGATTGGTTTATTTGTGGATCTGTTTGAGTAACCTCAAAACAGACTGTCGCTCATTCCCCGACAAGATACTCCGCCTTTACGAAGCCATCCACTTCGCCGGTGTGGACCTTCACCCAGCCGTCAGCGTCGGATTCGGCAGCGGCGACCACCCGCCGTCCCTTCGCCAGCTGTTCGAGGACGGCGGCGTCCGTTGTGGGCTGCTGGCGCACATTCAGGGCCGTGGCGTTCACCGTGGCGTAGCGCTCGCCCTCCTTGGGCTCGGGCAAGGGCCGATAGGTCGGCTCCGGCCGGGCCGCGCCCGTGCTGACGGACAACGCATCCAGCGCCGTCAGGGGCATGTCGGGCCAGTTCAAGCGGGTCAGCGTCATGCCGGGATAGTAGAAGGACAGTATCTCCCGCCAGGTCATGTCGCAGTGTCCGGCCATCCACTGGGCGCCGCGCTGGCTCATGCCCACGCCGTGGCCGAATCGCCGCATGATCAGCCTGAAGGCTTGCGGCATGCCGGCTTCATCCGGTATCGTTTCCACATCCATCAGCTCGTAATCCGCCCTGTTCAGCCCCAGAGGCAGGCCGTCCTTGATCTGTGCGTACACATCCAGCGTTACCCGGTAGATGTCGTCGGACAGCACCCACTCCATCGGCGGCTCGGTCGGTTCATGGACTGATTCGGGAACCGTCGGATCCGTGACCGGAGGCACCTGGATACCCTCGGGGGACGGCGTGGGCTCCGTCGTCGGGGTGGGCTCAGGGGTCGCCTCGGGCTGCAGCAGCTTCGCCCTGAGGTCAAATTCCAGCCCTTCAACCATCCTGCTGCCCTCGAATCGGGGGTTTACCGGCCTGATTGCGCCGATGGAATCGAAGGCCCAGTTGCCCTCTCCGACGCCCGCCGAAGCCATCACCTCTCCCAGCGCCGATTCCAGCATCGATCTCAGCGCCGCGCTGCCCTCACAGGCGGTTGAGACGGTCAGCTCATTTTGCAAGCTGCTGGGATTTTCCAGGTCATAGGGGTCGTCTGCCATCGACAGGTAGCCGTCATCGCCGTCGCCGCCCCAGATCTGGCTGGGCAGGGCCGTCTGTCCGCCGTTGCTCGCGGTGTAGTAGCAGGTGGCAAAGCCGCCGTCGTACAGCCCCACCACGCCCCGGGTGTCGTCCACAGCGCGGATGACATTGGCATACCCGGGATCGAAGCCCTTGAATACCTGGTCGGCGGTGGTATCCACCACGTCGTAATCCCGCGCGCCCGCCCCTGCCTTGCGCTTCATGGCGTAGGTACGGGCGGCCACGGACTGGGCCTTCAGCGCCTCCAGCGGGAAGCTGTCGCTCATCTCGTAGGCCACCACGCCGTAGAGGTAATCCTCCACCGGCAGGGTCAGCACGCAGCGCAGGCCGCTGCCCCGGGCGGTGACGGACAGGTCCCCGCAGTACAGGGCGTCTCTTCCCGATTCTGCGATGCGGATGCCGTTCTCCACGCCCTCTGCCACGCGATGGCGGGTCAGCGTCAGCGTCTTTCCCATGTCGATGCTCAGGCCGCCGACGGAAAGCCAAACCCGGTCCCGGACCGCCGCCAGCGTCACAGCGGTCCCTGAATCGAAGCGAAAGCCGGGATCCGCCTCCACGGCGTAGCTGCCCGACAGCTTAAGGCGCAGCTGCTCGGGCTTGCCCAGCGAACGCAGCTCCACCCGCAGCAGGCCATCATCCCCGATATCCGCCTCCGGGATCGGCGCGAACGTCGTCTTTGGAGCGACTGTCACCGACGCAACGGTGGATGTGGCCGGTTCCTCGACAGCCGTCTTTGGCAAGTCGGCGGGCAACAGCGGATTCTCTGTTTGCAGGGTGTCCGCGGGGGGCAGCGTGGGCATCCCGTCAAAGGAAGCCGTCGTCTCCGTCGGCTCGGACGAAGCCGTAGCTTCAGGCCCTGCAGTCGCCTGGTCCCATTCGATCATGCCCTCCCCCAAAGCCGACGCCGGCAGCGCCAGCGCGAACACCAACAGTGTGCAAATCAACCGATATATCATAGAACCTCCATGGGCCGACAAGCGCCCGCCCGGATTTATTGTGGTATTCCCAATTATTGACAGCCCCGCAATGTTTAAACAACGGGCCGCATCATTCCTCATTTCTAATTCCTAATTCCTAATTCTGATTATACCACTTTCCTACCCCCTCTGTCATTGGTAAATTCGGTACAATTCGACCGCTTTCGCTGTTATTTCGTCACAATGATGTTCCAGGCGACCTGCCCTCGCCACCTTGCGCCGTACATTGCGCGGGAGTATAATATAAAATGATAACCTATGTCAGAAGGCGGGGTGTTTCGTGATGTCCGAGGGCTTGTACGAGCTCGTCGCCCTGGGGGCACGGTACGTGTTCGCCGCACTGATGGTGCTGATCGTGCTGCGGGCATGGCGAATCACCATCGTTGACAGCCGCCGGGCAGGTGTGCTGCGGCGTTTATCGCCCCAGACCGGGCTGAGCGGCGAGCTGCTGGTGCTGGAGGGCGACGGCAAGGCCTGCCGGGGCATGCGCTACCCGGTGATCCGCGAGGGCATGGTCGGGGCGCTCCGCCGCTCGGATATTCGCATCCGCCACGCCAGCATCAGGCGCAAGCACGCCTATTTCCAGCTGACCGACCAGGGACTGATCATACAGGCCCGGCCCGGCGCGGCGATGCGGGACGCGGACGGCCGCCGCGTCGAAACCCTGCTGCTGGGCGACGGCAGCGAATTCACCCTCGGCCGGGTGCGCCTGCTGCTGATACTCTCCGACGGCCGGATGGCGGAGGAATCGGATGCTGAAGCGACGGATTTCCCTGATGATAACGAGGATCTGTTCCTTGAGGATATGGAAGTATGACCCCAAGCAAAGTTGAAAAGATGAAAAAGGTGCTGATGCGCTCAAATACCCACCTGCTGCTGTCCGCAGTGATGCTGTTCCAGTTCCTGGCAATGCTGCTGATCGCCTTCCAGAAGGGCGGCGTCAACGTGCAGGCGCTGTGCTTTGCCGTGGCGCTGCCGCTGGGTACCTGGCTGGTGACGACGCTGATGGGCCGCGTCTGGCCGGTGGACCGGGCGATACTGATACTGGTGCTTCTGCTGTGCAGCGTGGGGTTGATCTCGCTGTCGGACATCGCCAAGGCCAACGTCACCCCCCGCACCCAGGCCATCTACGCGGTGGGCGGCATCGCCGCGATGTTCGTCGGTGCGGCGTTCATACGCGCCTGGCGCAACTGGAAGCGTACCACGCCGTGGCTGATGGCGCTGTGTCTGGCGGTACTGGCCTCGCCCTATCTGCCTGTCATCGGCGTATACAAGTACGGCGCCCGCAACTGGATCAGCCTGGGCGGCTTCTCGCTGCAGCCCAGCGAGTTCATGAAGCCGGTGCTGATCCTGTGCCTGGCCAGCGGCTTTTCCCGGCGGCCCCGGTTTGTCAAGTGCATTCCCTCCATCGCCTTTGCGGCCGCCTGCTGCGGCATACTGCTGGCGGAGAAGGACCTGGGCGCGGTGCTGCTGTACTTTTTAACCACCGTGGCCATGTACTATGTGGCCACCTCCAACGCCTTTATCAGCCTGGCCGGGCTGGGTATGGGCGCGGGGGCGGCGGTGCTGGCCTACAGGGCGCTGCCCTACGTACAGGGGCGCGTCGCTATCTGGAAAAATCCCTGGAGCGATCCTGAGAATCTGGGCTACCAGCTGGTGCACGCGCTGATCGCCATCGGCAGCGGCGGGCTGTTCGGCATGGGCCTGGGACTGGGCATGCCCCGCAACATCCCCCTCTATCATTCCGACTTCATTTTTGCCGCCATCACGGAGGAATTCGGACTGATCTTCGCCGTGGGCCTGCTGGCCGTATACGTGTTGATCATCATGCGGGGCCTGATCGTGGCCTTTAACGCCCGCACGTCCTTCCACTCGCTGACCGCCTTCGGCCTGGTGATCATGCTGGGGCTTCAGACCATGCTGATCGCCGGAGGCAATACAAAGCTGCTTCCCCTCTCAGGCGTCACGCTGCCCCTGGTGTGCTACGGCGGCTCGTCGCTTGTGAGCACCTTCTTCTCCATGGGCCTGCTGCTGGGCCTGTCGTCGATGAACGCCGAGGACGAGGCGAGGGACATCGAGACGCTGGAGCTCCGTGAGGAGATGATTACATGAAGGAGCTGCGCAGAAACATGCGCCTCGTCGGCGCCCTTGTTGTGGTGATGTTCGTCTGCCTGGCGGCCTGGTTTGCCATGACGGTGTTCACCCAGGGCAGCATCTGGGCCTCGGACGTGCGCAACAGCCGCCTGCGGGCCACCAACAGCCTGCGGGGGGACATCACCGATCGGGACGGCAACCTGCTGGCCACCACCGCCGAGGACGGCTCCCGCCAATACATGAAAAACGCCGCCGCTCGCCGCGCCCTTTCGCAGACCGTTGGCGACACCGCCGGCATGAGCGGCACCGGCATCGAGACCTTCTACTCGGCCACGCTGTTGGACATCTCCACATCGCTGGTGGACCGGCTGAGCGAGCTGTTTGCCAACAAGCGTCACGTGGGCAGCAGCATACAGATCACCGTGGACGGCCCCCTGCAGGCGTATATCGCCGACAAATTCCCCGAGGGCTACCGGGGGGCCGTGTGTGTGACCAACTACAGGACCGGCGAGATCCTGGCGATGGTATCGATGCCCAGCTATGATCCCTACGATCTGAACGGCCATCCCGACGCCACCGTTGAGGATACCGCCTACCTGAATCGGTGCCTTCAGGGATTGTACACCCCCGGCTCGGTATTCAAGATCGTCACGCTGGCCTCTGCCCTGACCAATGACGCCGGCGTCACCGGTCAGAGCTTCAGCTGCTCCGGCGAGTGGAATTACGAGGGCGGACACATCGTCTGCGCCGGAAACACCGCCCACGGCTCGCTGAACCTGAAGACCGCCTTCAAGCGCAGCTGCAACGTCACCTTCGGCAAGCTGGCCTACCAGCTGGGGCTGGAGCGCCTGCAGGTCACCGCCGAGGCCTTCGGCTTCAACGAGAACTTCAAGTTCGGCGATTTCGTGATCTACAACTCCGCCTTTCCCACCGCCGTGGGCAGCATGAACGGCCTGGTCTGGGCGGGCATCGGCCAGGGCGAAGTGCTGGTCACCCCGCTGCACATGGCCATGATCTCCGGCACCGTGGCCAACGGCGGCGTGATGATGAAGCCCCTGCTGATCCGTCGCATCGCCAACACCCAGGGCACGACCACCGCCAGCGCGAAGAGCGAGGTGTATCGCCGGGTGCTGGACGGGCAGACCGCCGGGGTGATTGCCGACTTCATGTACCAGACCGTGGAGAGCGGCACCGCCACCCGTGCCGCCATCGACGGCCTTCGGGTGAGCGGCAAGACCGGCTCCGCCGAGGTCAGCGACAACAAAGACATCGAAACCAACGCCTGGTTCACCGGCTTTATACAGGACGACGATCACCCCTACGCCATCGCCGTGGTCATCGAGGGCGGCGGCGCAGGCGCCCCCATGCCCAGCGAGCTGGCCGCCAAGGCGCTGAAGAAGGCGGTGGAATACGTTGGATAGCCTCCTCACCCCCGACGTCCTGTTCTTCTTCGACGGGCATGCCGACGCGCTTCCCCTGTACGAGGCGCTGGCGGAAAGGCTGCTGGCAGAATATACGGCAACCGCAATCAGGGTCAGGAAAACCCAGATCGGCTTCCATGACGGCCGCCTGTACTGCTGCGCTTCGCTGACGCCGGTGCGACGCAGGGCCGAGCGGCCCGATCCGTTCCTGACGGTCACCTTCTCACTGGACGCGCCGGAACCGTCGCCACGGCTCATCTGCGTGCCGATACGCCCGAATCGGTTCACCCACCACGCGATCATCGGCAGCGTTTCCGACATCGACGGTGAATTGCTGGGCTGGCTGTGCGCCTCCCACGACCTGGGGCGGCATTTCTAATGCAATTCTAATCGGATTTACACAAAAAGCAAACTGGGTGATGGTATTCTGTAGGCATTGGAACGGTTTGCGCATCAACAATCCCGCAGACCGCAACGCCTTTGCAGGGGCGGCGCAACACCGCCCCTGCAGCCCGGTCATCGTCTCCATAACTTGATTCAAGAGAGGACAAACCCATGCTCAAACTTCAAAACGTGACCAAGCGATATCTGCGGCGCACCGCGCTGGACAACGTATCGCTGAATATCGAAGCGGGCCAAACCTGCCTGCTGCTTGGGCCCAACGGCAGCGGCAAGACCACGATGATGAAGCTCATCACCGGGCTGGCCCGCCCCACCTCGGGTGAGATCACCCTGGACGGCCAGGACATCGGCCCGGCCACCAAGGCCCGGGTGGCCTATATGCCCACCGAAAACTACTTCTACAACTACATGACCGTGAAGGACATCGGCAAATACTACGCCGACTTCTTTCAGGACTTCGATCCCGCCCGCTTCCGCCGGATGCTGACGGACATGGAGCTGGACGAGGCCGACCGCATTCGCCAGCTGTCCTCGGGCATGGCGGCGAAGCTGCGGCTCTCCCTGGCCCTCAGCCGGGACGCGGCACTGATGATGTTCGACGAGCCGCTGAATGGCGTGGACATCCTCACCCGCACCCAGACCATCGACGCCATACAGGCCGGCCGCCAGTCGGGCCGCACGATGCTGATCTCCACCCACCTGGTGGACGAGCTGGAGGATGTGGTGGACTGCCTGGTGTTCCTGAAGCAGGGCAAGCTGGTGATGGCCGGCGACAAGGCTGAGATCTGCGCCGGTCGCACGCTGAAGGACCTTTATATCGAAGTCTATGGGCACGCCTCGGCAGAGCCGCAGCCCGA
>JAZTZK010000089.1:0-14806 GCA_045637485.1 Clostridia bacterium | reverse complement strand
AAGCAATTTGACCGTGGAGACCTCCGGACGCTCCTCCGCGGCCATCCGCACCGACCGTGGCGGCGGAACCGTGGTTGTCGACGGTGGCAGCTATACCTCCAACGGCCTGGGCTCGCCGGCGATCTACTCCACGGCGGACATCACCGTGTCCAATGCCACTCTCACCAGCAATCTTTCCGAGGGCGTGTGCATCGAGGGCCTGAATTCCATCACCCTCGTCGACTGCGACCTGACGGCCAACAACACCCGGATGAACGGCAACGCGACCTTTCTGGACACCATCATGATCTACCAGTCCATGTCCGGCGACGCCGACAGCGGCACATCCCACTTCTCCATGACCGGCGGCAGCCTGACCAGCCGGAACGGTCACATGTTCCACGTCACGAATACCCATGCGGTCATCACGCTGACGGGTGTCGAGCTGGTGAATGAGGATGCCGAGAACATCCTGCTGAGCGTGTGCGCCGACGGCTGGAACGGCGCCTCCAACATCGCCGAGCTGAACGCCGTGGGGCAGAGCCTGACCGGCACGATCCTGGTGGGCGACGATTCCAGCCTGACGCTGAACCTTAGTGAGGGCTCCAGCTTTGAGGGCGCGATCAGCGGTGGGATCACCAACGCCAAGGGCGAGACCGTTTCCAGCGAGGTGGGCGAGGTCACCGTCGCTCTGGACGGCACCAGCACCTGGACGCTGACGGCGGATACCTGGATCACCGCCTTTGAGGGCGATGTCGCCAACGTAAACGCCAACGGCCATACCCTGTATGTGAACGGGGAAGTCGCGGTCCAGTGAAAGTGACGGACGACATAAACAGCGCGCGCCGCTGCCGGCTGTGGCAGCGACGCGCATTCTCTCTGCGTTCGATTACCTATTTCTTCGGTGGCTTGGTCGCGTCGGCCAATGCGTCGGTGACGGTCTGGTAGGCCTTCTCGACCTCGGCGTCGCTGTACGCGCTGGAATTGACCAGCGTGTTCCAGGCGTCGGTCACCTCCTGGCTCGCTTGCTGCAGCCATGCCTCAATGGCGGGCCCGTTTGCTTCGATGAAGGCCTGCAGGGAATCGCCGGCCTGCTCGGCCCATTCGTTGAGGCCGTAGGCATCGGCCCAGGCCGTGAGCTCCGACAGGGTGTACTCGGCCCAATCGGACAGGCCACTGCCCTCGAGCCATGCATTGACGTCGCTTATGGCGCCCTCGGCCCATTCCTTGACGCCGGACTTTTCCGCCCACTCCGAGATGTCTTTACTTTTCTCCTCGGCCACCTTGACGAGGGAATTCCAGGTCTTGGAGAGGTTTTCAAGTAATTCGTCGGTGGAGGAGGTCTCGGCCAGGGCGGTCGTGAACAGCGACAGCGTGAGTGTCAATATCAGTATCAGGGCAATGCGTTTCATGGTGATGTCTCTCCCTTCCATAGTTTGCTGATGTATGTATTATACCAGATGACAGGATACCATTTCAAGCCAAACGGAAGATTTATCGTGAAGATTTATATCATCTGTATGTAGACAAAGATATTGTCTGTATGTTATAATATGTTTGCGTTGGTGTATCCATTTGCAGTGGATAGCCAGGGGGAGTGTCGCGCATGGAAAAATACAGATTTACAGACGATCAACAGGCGCTCATGGAGCGCATGGCGATTCCGTTTGCCGTGTTTCAGCTCATCGACAAACGCATCGTGCCTGTGGTGCTGTCCGATGGCTTTTGTGAGCAGCTTGGAATAGGGGATCGGTACAGCACCTACGCGGCCATGGGCCGGGATACCTATGCAAAGGTACATCCGGACGATGTGCCGCGCATTGCGGACGACGTGTATCGCTTTGTACGGGATGGTGACAAATTCGAGGCCATCTATCGCATAAAGGACGGCGACGGAGGCGGCTATATCGTCGTTCACGCCTATGGCAAGCATATGTATATGCCTACGGGCGAGCGATTGGGGCTGATCTGGTATGCCAACGAAGGTACGTATACCGAGGATGCCGCCCTGTCCCAAAGGGAGCTCAGCCAATCGCTGTCCGGCGCCCTGCATCGGGAGAGCATGGCGAAGGCCAACTATTACGATTACCTCACCGGGCTACCCACAATGACCTACTTTTTCGAGCTTGCCGAGCTTGGCAAGGAGGCCATGATGAAGCAGGGCGCCAAGCCGGTGCTGCTGTACATGGATTTCTCCGGTATGAAGTACTACAATGAGAAGAACAGCTTCGCCGAGGGCAACAAGCTGCTTCAGGCCTTCGGCAGGCTCCTGGCCCGAACCTTTGACAATGAATGCTGCTGTCACATCAGTGGGGATCATTTCGCGGCATTCACCCGGGAAGACGGGCTGGAGGATAAGCTGCGCGAGCTGTTCGCGGCCTGTGAGGACCTGAACAGCGGCAACGCACTGCCCGTCCGGGTGGGCATCTACCCGGTCAGCATGGGGAATGTGTCGGCAAGCACGGCTTGCGACCGGGCGAAGCTGGCCTGCGATGCCATGAAAAAGAGCTTTGTCTCCAGCTACAACTGGTACAATGCCGACCTGCGGGACGAGCAGGAAAAGCAGCAGTATATCCTCGGCAACCTGGACCGGGCCATTCAGGAGGGGTGGATTCAGGTCTATTACCAACCCATCGTGCGGGCGGTCACCCAAAGGGTGTGCGACGAGGAGGCGCTGGCGCGGTGGATCGATCCGGTTAACGGCTTCATGTCGCCGGCAGACTTCATACCCCATCTGGAGAAGACAGGCCTGATCTACAAGCTGGACCTGTATGTGTTGGAGCAGGTGCTGGATAAGATGAAGCGACAGCGGCAAATCGGGGGCGATATCGTACCCCACTCCATCAACCTCTCCCGCTCCGATTTCGACACCTGTGACATCGTCGAGGAGATCCGCCGGCGGGTGGACGCCGCCGACGTGGCCCACGACCGCATCACCATCGAAATCACCGAGAGCGTGGCCGGCGCTGACATGGGCTTCATGGCAGGGCAGGTCGACCGGTTTCGCAAGCTGGGGTTCCCGGTGTGGATGGATGACTTCGGCAGCGGCTATACCTCGCTGGACGTGCTGAAGAGCATACCCTTCAATCTGATCAAGTTCGACATGAGCTTCATGCAGATGCTGGATGAGGGCGACAGCGGCAAGATTATACTGACCGAGCTGATGAAGCTGGCGACGGCGCTGGGCGTGGATACGGTCTGCGAGGGCGTGGAGACGAAGGCGCAGGTCGATTTCCTCCGGGAGATCGGCTGTTCGAAGCTCCAGGGATATTATTTCAACAAGCCGATCCCGATGGAGAAGATATTCGAAAGGTACGAAAAGGGCTTCAGGTTTGGGTATGAAAACCCCGCGGAGTCGGGCTATTACGAGACCATAGGGCGCGTGAACCTGTATGACCTGGCGGTGATTTCCAACGAGGAGGTAAACGCCTTTCAGAATTTCTTCAACACGCTGCCCATGGGCATACTGGAGTTCAACGGCGATCGGGTGCAGTTTATTCGCACGAACCAATCCTACCGGGATTTCCTGCGCCGCTTCTTCAACCTGGAGCTCACAGCGGAGCCTCAGGATTATCCTGTCACGTTCTTCGGCCCCGGCTCGGCCTTCATGAAGCTGGTGCAGGACTGCTGCAAAAACGACGATCGCGCCTTCTTCGACGAACAGATGCCGGACGGCTCCGTGATTCACGCCTTCGCGCGGAAGATCGGCATGAATCCCGTGACGGGGACGGCCGCGGCGGCGATTGCGGTGCTTTCGGTCTCCGAACCCAACGAGGACGCCAACTATGCGGAGATCGCCAGGGCGCTGGTGGCGGACTACTACAACATCTATGTCGTCGATCTGGATACCGAGCACTTCATCGAATACACCTCGCCGGTGAGCGGCGAGGAGCTGGCTGTGGAGCGCCACGGCGGAAGCTTTTTCGAAGCGTTCCGGCGCGATACCCTGACCCGCATCTACGAGGAGGATCGGGAAGCCTTCCTGGCCGGCTTCTCGAAGGAGAAGCTCATTCGCGAGCTGGATACCCAGGGCGTGTTCACCGCTACCTACCGACTGATTGACACGGGCACTCCGATGTACGTCAGCATGAAGATCACGCGCATGCATCCCAACGGGAACCGCATCATCATGGGCATCGGCATCATCGACGCGCAGATGCGCCAGAGCGAGCACACCCGGCAGATTCAGCGGGAGCGGGATGCCATGGCCAAGATGATGGCATTGTCAGAGGATTATCTCAGCCTCTATTTGATCGACCCCGTAACCGGAAGCTACATCGAATACAGCGCGTCGGATGAATACGAGCGCCTCGGCCTGTCCAAGGAAGGGGAGGATTTCTTCCTTCGCGGCATTGAAGACGGCAAGAAAAACGTCTATCCGGCTGACCTGTCCATGTACCTGTCGCGCTTCAACAGGGAAAACGTCATGCGCGCAATCCGGCAGGAGGGCGCCTTTAAGCTGCAATACCGACTCATGATCGGGGGTGAACCCAGGTCAGTCAGTCTCAGGCTCTCCTCGATCAAGCAGGGGGACGAGGAGAAGCTGGTGGCGAGCGTTCGTGTCTGGCGTAGAAGGCGGTAGCCTGGCGACGATACCGGGGAAAAAGGTAAAGTGATACGGTTGGCCAGGTGTTTCAAAGAATTGCGGGCACGAACCATTCTTTGGCGGCGGCGATACCATTGAGAACAGGGCGGAAGCGTCGCCTGTGGCCATTTTCGAAAGGGGGGTATATCCGTGAATCCTGTTCCCGACTGGAATCAGAAAAAGCAGGAAATTGGCAAGGCCTTGCGCAATGAGTCATACCTTCCCCAGGAAGCGGATCCGGAGCTCTACGAGGCCATTTGCCAGCGCGTTGGCGCGACGACAAACCATGATGTCAGCATTTTGATCTCCGTCGTGCAGGACGCGATCATGATGGCCCGGCGCGAAGAACATCCGACGACATCGCTGGATACCTTCCGGGACTGGCTCATGATGAGGCATATCGTATAAATCAACATGCGATGTATCTGTTCCGTCCTGATGTATTTGCACCTACTTTGGCGGCCTGGAGGCCGCTACAGGCATATCTCCTCGTAGCGGCGGCGTCTACGCCGCCATGACTGAACAAATACCGTGCGATAAATGAACGAACTGCCCGATTTGGCGGGCAGCTCGTTCATTTATCTACGCCTCTTCTATGGCTCTTCCTTTTTCATCAGCTTCAAAAGCGGCTTTGCCTCGGGCAGTATAAAGCCCGTCGGCGAGGGCACGTCCTTCACCGCGTCCAGCCAATCCCACAGGAACTGACCGTAGGCGGGGGAGGGCGACGAGGCGATTTTAGCCAGGTCGATGCCGTTGATGTTCCCCAGGTTTGGGGCCTTGTGGGGATCTGGCGCTTCAAAGCTGTACAGCAGGCGAAGGGCTTCGCCGTAGTGCGCCCAGCCCTTGACCAGCGGGGTGCCGTCCTCCTTTCGCATCAGAAGCCGGGATTCCCTGTATCCCTCCAGCTGCAGGGCGATCCTGTCCTGCTTTACCCTGCGCGTGAACTCCCAGCGAAAACCCTTGTAGGTATCCAGGCAGAGCTCTGGCGTCGCTTCCAACACGTAATGGCGCAGAAGGTGCGAGGTGTAGAATGATACCTTCGGCTTATTCAGAAAGAGCAGGACCAGCGTCCAGTTGCGCTCGTCCATGCTCATACCCGACATATGCGCGTCGCGAATGCGGGAGAGCCGGGCCAAATAGAAGGTATCAAATTCCAACTCACTGGCAGGCATGGGCCACTGGTGACCGCATTCGGGACAGGCGGTGGGCTTGTCGGGCGAGGGAAAGATATAGTGACAGCGGGGGCAGGCATACAGCGGCATGGCGAACACTCCATCGGGAAAACTTAAATAATTTCCGTTACGATACTATGATAACACAGAAAAGCGTCGATGTCCACAGGAAATATCATTTTTTATGATTTTATTGTCCCGACGGGTTTTCCGAAGCCTTTTCCCGGGTCATCAGGGCATAGACCTCCTCTCGGGGATCCATGCCGCGATTGACGATCTGGTCCACGGCCTCGGTGATGGGCATTTCGACAGCGTAGCGCTCGGCCAACTGCATCGTGGCGGACAGGGCGTTTATGCCTTCCACAACCATGCCGATTTGGGCGATGGCCGCCTTCGGGGGCACGCCCTCTCCGATCAGCTGGCCGCAGCGATTGTTGCGGCTGTGGCGGCTGGTGGCGGTGACGATCAGGTCGCCCATACCCGCCAGGCCGGAGAAGGTGCGCTCGTTGCAGCCCATGGCCTTGCCCAGGCGGGTGATTTCGGCCATACCCCGGGTAATCAGCGCCGCCCTGGCGTTGTCGCCGTAACCCAGGCCCGTGGATATGCCCGATGCCAGCGCGATGATGTTCTTCACCGCGCCGCACAGCTCGACGCCCAAGATGTCCGTGTTCGTGTACACCCGCAGGCAGGAATTCATAAAGATGTCCTGTATGCGCCGCGCCGCTTCGACATCGGGACAGGCGGAGACGATGGTGGTGGGCAGATCCCGGGCCACCTCCTCGGCGTGGGTGGGGCCGGACAGGGCGACCAGCGCGTTGTCGTGGGGGCCGTGTCGGTCCAACTCGCTGCGGATGACCTGGGTCATCGTCAGCAGAGTGTCCGGCTCCATGCCCTTGGCCACGTCCGCGATGATCTGGCCGTCGCGAATGTGTGGCGCGGCGGCGCGAGCCGTGGCGCGCACGTAGACCGACGGCACGGCGAACAACAGCACGTCCCGGCCTTCGCAGGCCTTGGCGATATCGGTGGTAAAGTCGGTGGCCTCGGGGATGATCATGCCCGGAAGGTTGGGCTGACGGCGCGTGGCGCTGAGCCGCTCGATCTCCTCCGGCAACGCCGACCAGACCGTCACCCCGTGGCCCAGGTTGGTCAGCATGCGGGCCAGCGCTATGCCCCAGGTGCCCGCGCCGAGCACGCCTATGGACGCGGGGGCGGGATTGTCTACAGTGTTCGGAACGGAACTGTTCAAACGCATCATGTAAGCGCCTCCATGCAATATGGTTTATACCCATTATACCGCCTGGAGACGCTTTGCGCAAGAGCGTCAATACAGATTGTGAAACACCCAACCGGGCTCGACCCGTTCGCAGTCGGGGCAGATGCCCGAGTAATCATTGGCGCAGTCGTCGCACAGCGGCGCGCCGCAATCGGCGCAGGAACGAAAGGCCCTCGAATCCATCACCCTGTGGCAGCTGCGGCATTCGCTCATCGGCATGACAATCCACCTCCGAAACGCAGTATACCCCGACATGGGCCCGGATATGTATTCACAGCAGCGCGCGCACAGCCCTTAAAAACTGTTCAACCTCTTCAAAGGTGTTGGCGTGGCCAATGCTGGCCCGCACCGCGCCGCGCCGGAGCGTGCCCAGGAAACGGTGCGCCTCGGGGGCACAGTGCAGACCGCCCCTCACGGCAATCTCCCGGCGACCCAGGGCGTCAGCCGCCTGGGCGGAGGGAAGATCGCCCACGTTGAAGCACACAATGCCCGCCCGTCCGGCCTCCTGGGCAGGGCTGTACAGCGTGATGCCGTTCATGGCCGCAAGGCCTTCACAGAGGGCCTGGGTCAGCTCCCGCTCCTGCATCATGATCTGGGAAAGCCGGGGCGCTACGTATTCGCAGCCCGCCGCCAACCCCGCGATGCCGGACAGGTTTACCGTGCCGGATTCGTAGCGCTCGGGCAGCGTCTCCGGCTGCAACAGGCTGTGGGAATCGGTGCCGGTGCCGCCCTCGCGCAGCGGCTTGAGCCGAATGCCCGGCGCGATGTACAGCCCCCCTGTGCCCTGGGGTCCCAGCAGCGATTTATGACCGGGAAAGGCATACAGGTCGCAGCCCAATGCCTTCACATCCACCGGCATGCCGCCCAGGGCCTGAGCGCCGTCGATCAGATAACGCACGCCCGCCGCCTTTGCCACCTGCCCGATGGCGGCCACGGGCTGGATTGCTCCGGTGACGTTGCTGGCGTGGGTGCAGACGATCAGCGCGGTAGAGGGCGTGAGGGCGCTGCGCACGTCCTCGGGGTCCACGAAGCCGTCCGGCCGGGGCGGCACCAGCGTCAGCGTGATGCGCCCGCGCTTTGCCAGTCCGTACAGCACCCGCAGCACCGAGTTGTGCTCAAGGCAGGTAGCGACGACGTGGTCGCCTGCGTGCAGGCTGCCCTTGATGGCCAGGTTCAGCGCGTCGGTGCAATTGAAGCAGTGTACGATGCTCATCGGGTCGCCTGCGCCCAGCAGGGCGGCCAGGCGTTCGCGGCAGTCCAGCACGACGCGCGCCGCCTCGATGGCCGCCCGGTGACCGGAACGACCGGGGTTGGCGTTGGTTTCGGTCAGCGCTTTCTCCACGGCCTGTAACACGCCGGATGGCTTTGGATGGCTTGTGGCCGCGTTGTCAAAATAGATTTGCATGCCAGGTTCCCTCCTTCACATGCGAAGGATCGTTCGCGTAGTATAGGATACATGCGCCGGGATCCTTTTATGAGCCGGCGCGTGAATCGATTGGATCGGAGGAGACACTATGCGGGATGTATACGGCGTGGCGGCGTTTCGCTCGCGCCAGCAGGTGCTGCGCTTCGAGGCGGCGCTGCGCCAGCGGGGCGTACCTACCCAAGTGGTCACCACGCCCCGGGATATATCGATGGGCTGCGGCCTGTCCGTGCGTTTTCCGATGGAGCGCCTGAACGACGTGCGCCGGGCGCTGATGACCTCAAACCCAGGCAATTTGATCGGGCTGTACCGAGCGGAGTACGATGGGGCGAAGCTTCGGGTCGCGCCGGTTTAGGGAACTGCCGCGCTATACGGCGGCGCGTCTGACCGCCATGATTGTGCGGTTTTTCCACAGCTGAAGGATACGGCAATTTGAAGTGTACCTCTGGAATATCTGGAATAAACCTAAACATGCTTGACCAAAGGGCGCGAGGGAATGTATAATTGTCAATATACAAATGCGGGCGTATGCCCGGATGGAGGGAACGCACATGGATGCCAGTCGCGCGGCGCGGGTGATGGAGGCGCTTAATCAATTGTACCCGGAAGCGAAGCCTGAGCTACGCTTTGCCAATCCCTACGAGACGCTGGTCGCCACGATCCTCTCCGCACAGTGCACCGATAAGCGGGTGAACATGGTCACGGAGCGGCTCTTTCCCCGATACCCGGATGCCTTCGCCATGGCTAAGCTGGAGCCGGAGGAGCTGGAACCCATGATCCGCGAGTGTGGCCTCTATCATAACAAGGCGAAGAACATCGTCGCCGCCAGCCGTGCGCTGGTGGCGCAGTACGACGGAAGGGTGCCCAATACCCGCAAGGAGCTGATGGCGCTGCCCGGCGTGGGCCAGAAGACCGCCGGGGTGGTGCTGCTGGCCGCCTTCGGGGACGATCAGATCCCCGTGGATACCCACGTATTCCGGGTATCCCGGCGCATCGGCCTGGCTGACGGCAATACGCCTGAGAAGGTGGAGGAACAGCTGAGGAGCATACTGGATCGGGACATCTGGTCGCTGGGCCACCACCTGATCATCTGGCACGGGCGGCGCTGCTGCCACGCCCGCAAGCCCGAGTGCGGGCGCTGCCCGCTGAACGACGGGCTTTGCGAAAAACACATGGAGAATTAGACTATGGCATTGTTTGTTGATGTAGTGACCATCACGGTCAAGGCGGGGGACGGCGGCAACGGCTGTGTATCCTTCCACCGCGAGAAATTCGTGCAGGCCGGCGGGCCGGACGGCGGCGACGGCGGTCGGGGCGGAGACGTGATCTTCGAGGCCTCCGAACGCATGCACACGCTGATGGACTTCCGCTACAAACGCAAGTTCACCGCCGGCAACGGCGGCGACGGCATGGCCAACCGACGCACGGGCAAATCCGGCGAGCCGGTGGTGATCGAGGTGCCTCCGGGAACGGTGGTGCGCGAGAAGGCTACGGGCAAGCTGCTGCTGGACCTGTACACCCCGGGGGAGCGCAAGACGCTGGTTCGGGGCGGCAACGGCGGCTTCGGCAACCAGCACTTCGCAACGCCCACCCGCCAGGCGCCCCAGTTTGCCAAACCGGGGGAGAAGCGGGAGGTCATCGAGCTGACGCTGGAGCTGAAGTCCATCGCCGACGTGGGCCTGGTGGGCTTTCCCAACGTGGGCAAATCCACGATACTGTCCGTTGTGACGGCGGCGCGGCCCAAGATTGCCAACTACCACTTCACCACCCTCCAGCCCAACCTGGGCATCGTCAAGCACGGCGAGGCGAGCTTTGTGCTGGCGGACATTCCCGGCCTGGTGGAGGGCGCAGCCCAGGGCGTCGGCCTGGGGCATGCCTTTCTGCGCCATGTGGAGCGCACGCGGATGCTGCTGCATGTGCTGGACATCGCAGGCAGCGAAGGCAGGGACCCGCTGGAGGACTACGACGCCATCATGAAGGAGCTGGAGGCCTACGGCGACCTGAAGAATCGCCCCATGATCGTTGTGGCCAATAAGATGGACCTGCCGGGGGCCGAGGAGAACCTGAATCGCCTCCGGGAAAAGCTCGCGGGCGTCGGCATCGACGTCTACCCGGTTTCCGCCGCCACCCGTCAGAATTTTGACGCTCTGCTCTACGCCACGGTGCGGCTGTTGGACACCTGTCCGCCCGCCGCGCCCTTTGAGGAAGAGGCGCTGGGCGACGCAGACGCGCTGGCCCAGGGCGTGCCCTTCACCGTCGAAAGGGATGGCGGGGTCTTCTTCGTCTCCGGGCGTGAGATGGATCGCCTGATCGAGTCAGTGAACTTCGACAACGAGGAGTCCTTGAACTGGTTCCATCGCTCCCTTCGCCGCCTGGGCGTGATCGGCGCTCTGCGTAAGGAGGGCGCGAAGGAGGGCGACAGCGTGGTGATCGGGGATATGGAGTTTGACTTTGTTGAGTAATCAGAATTGATGGAGGCTATCAGTATGACCACCAAACAGAGGGCCGCGCTGCGGTCCATGTGCAACACGATGGAGCCGGTTTTGCATATCGGCAAGGAGGGTATCAACGACAACCTGGTCAAGCAGTGCTGGGATGCCCTCGAGGCGCGGGAACTGATCAAGGTGACGGTTCAGAAGAACGCGCCCTTCGATTCCACCCGGGAGGCCTGCGACGCGCTGTGCCAGCGGGTTCATGCCGAACCGGTTCAGACCATCGGCAGCAGGTTCTGCATATACCGCCAGGCCCGGGAGAATTCGAAGATCAAGCTGGAGGAGCTGTAGGATCGGGGCGCAGCCATGCGCCTTGGGACATTGCGCCTGTTTTGCATCTACTCCTCAAACAGCCGCCTGCCGGTGCCGTGCCGTATCAGCGCGACGCCTGCGTGGGCCGCGACGGCAAGCGCGGGGAACAGGTACCAGCCGTTGCCGGTCAGGATATATATGCCGAGCATCGACAGGGCCAGAGGTATGCTTCGGGGGGAGAACCGCGACGATTCCACGTGCGCCAGGATTCGTCTGAGCGCCGCTCCCGGCGTGCGGCGCGGGGGACGGGGCAGCTGATCGGCGGGCAGGGCCCGGAGCATGCGGGTCAGACTGCGGCTGTCCATGATCACCACGGCGGGACTGCGCAATTCCCTGGCATAGACCATCGCCCGGGGCTCGCAGGGGCAGGTGGCGGCGATCACCAGGCGTTCGGCGTCCCGATTGGCCTTCCAGGCGTTCAGCACATCCCCGGAGGATATCGTCGCCTCCGGGTGCTTCAGTACCGGCGCGAGTCGAAAGGACTCCCGGGGCCAGCGCCTTTGGAGCAATGCCTTGAGCGCTTCCCCGGAGTCTTCGTCGTTCAATCCAGCGATGCGCAGCAGCTCCGCCCGGGCCTGGGCGGCGGTGGCGCGATGGATAATCGGCAGGCTGCGCAGCAGCATGCGACTCAATGCGGTACAGGCAAATGCCGCCCCGCAGGCGAGCGGTATGCTGCCCAGCGCGTTCAGGAAAAACAGATAATAGGCAACCGCGCCGAGAAGGCCGAGCGCGGCCCGATCGATGAGACACGCCATTGTCAAACCTCGTTTATGTCACGATACAACGATGAGAGTATTGACAGAATGCGCGTTGAATATACACTGCTTCCGGGAGGAGATCATTATGAAGCGAATCCTTTGTCTCTGCACGGTGCTGGCGCTCGTCATGGCGCTTGCCGCGCAGGCTGAAAACGCCGGCGAACTCCAGAGCCCCTCGAATGTCGTGCTGGGCGACGCCCAATTCGAAGCCTATATTCCGCTGCTCAAGGGCAAGCGCGTGGCGCTGTTCTCGAACCACAGCGGCATCGTCGGGGACAGGACCAGCGGGCTGGGCGAGACTGCGGACATTGATACGAGCCTCATCCCCTTCGGCAGGGATGCCGAGGGCGACGACATCGACTACGGCGAGCATGTGCTGGACGCGATGCTGGCCCGGGGCGTGGACGTCACCGCCATATTCAGTCCCGAGCACGGCTTCCGGGGCACCGCCAGCGCGGGCGAGGCGGTGAGCGATTCCGTGGATCCGGCAACGGGCGTGCCGATACTGTCGCTCTATGCCGAGGGCAGCCACTATCCCAGCGCCGAGAGCATGGACGCCTTTGACGTACTGGTGATCGATATGCAGGATGTTGGCCTGCGCTACTACACCTATTATATATCGATGTACTATCTGATGGACGCCTGTGCAGCCGCGGGCAAGCCCGTGGTGCTGCTGGATCGGCCCAATCCCAACGGCTTCTATGTGGACGGGCCGATCCTGAAGGAGGCGTTCATGTCCGGAGTGGGACGTCTGCCGGTGCCCATCGTCCACGGCCTGACCCTGGGAGAGCTGGCCCGGATGATCAACGGCGAGGGCTGGCTGGAGGCTGGAAAGGACGCCTGCGACCTGACCGTGATTCCCTGCCTGAACTACACCCACCGCGACCATGTTCCGCTGGTGCGCGCCCCGTCCCCAAACCTGAAGGATATGCGGGCGGTGTACCTGTACGCCTCCACCTGCTTTTTTGAGAACACCGCCGTTTCGGTGGGGCGGGGGACCGACCATCCCTTCGAGATCTACGGCAGTCCGTACCTCGCGGATGACCCGTCCTTCGACTACAGCTTTACCCCGATGAGCATGCCGGGGGCCAATGAGCCGCCCTTCGAGGGAAGCGTCTGCCATGGCAGGCAGCTGATGGAGGTACCGCTGGAAGACATCTGGGACGCGGGCATCGACCTCGATTACCTGGTGGACGCCTACAACGCCATCCACGAAGCCCACCCGGAGGTGGATTTTTTCGGCACGCCGGACAAATCCGGTCGGTATTGGCTGGACAAGCTGTGCGGCACCGACGAGGTTCGAACGATGATCGTCGCGGGCGAAACCGCCGAGGCCATAAAGGCCGGCTGGCAGGCGGACATCGAGGCGTTCAGGACGCAGAGAAGGCCGTACCTGCTGTATGAGGAATAAGCCGACACAATAAAAGCAAAGCGACTGCCTGAAAATGATATTGTTCTCATTTTCAGGCAGTCGCTTTCTATGGGCGCTTCTACCGCCCCAGCGTACACCGCCCCAGGGTGGTGGAGCTCTCGTTGGTGGACGCGCCGGTGAAGTACTTCGTCACATCGTCCAGCGACTTGGAATAACGCAACGGATGCCCGTCGGGGATGTAGATGATGCCGAATACCCGCGTATTGTGGCAGTTGTCGCCGGCGGCCTGGTGGCTGTAGGCGCACACGGTCACGGCGCGGTGCATGTTGCAGTACGAGGTCGGCTCGGTGCCCGACAGGTAGTAGTCGGTGACGGGCTCATAGCCGTTGATATCGGCGCGGCAGGCCGACGTGGGCAGCATGCCGGACACGGCGCACACCGTGCAGGCCGTCAGGTTGTAGTCGGCGGGGGAGCCGCTGATGATGGCGCGGTCGGTGATGCAGCCCGTCAGCTCGTGTACGCGGCTCATGATTTCGGCCCACAGCGGCGCGGCGTAGGTGCCGCCGGTGGCATCGTCGGTCAGAGGCTTGTAGTTGTCAGAGCCGACCCATACGGCCCCGGAATAATAGCCGGTCATGCCGGCGAAGGTGACGCCGATGTTGTTGGTGTTTGTGCCGGTCTTGCCCGCCACGGTCAGCTCGCCGAAGTTGGCCAGTTGGCCGGTACCCTCGGGGCTGACGCAGCCCCGCAGCACATCCACCAGCATGAAGGCGGTGGAGGGCTTGAAGGCCTGCCAGGTTTCCTGAACCTCCCGCACGTCTATGTACACCGTGCCGTCGGGGTTGAGGATTTGGGTGAAGGCATAGGGCTCCTGGTAGACGCCCCGGTTGGCTATGGCGCCGAAGCCGGTGGCAAGCTCGATCACCGAAAGGCCCGAGGAACCCAGGGCCAGGCCGGAGCCATTGCCCAGTATGTGGTTGGGGTTCACGCCCAGCTTCAGCAGGTAGGTGACGGCGTTCTGTATGCCCACATAGTCCATCAGCACGTGGGCCGTGGAGGTGTTATGGGACTTGTTGATGGCCAGGCGCATCGATTCCACACCGCTGAAATCGCCGCCGCCGAAGTTGTTGGGGTATCCGGTGTCACTGATCCAGCCCTTGATGGGGATGGGCAGGTTCATGACCGGGGTGCCGGGGGAATAGCCCATGTCAAAGGCGGGGCCGTACACCGCCAGGGGCTTGATGGACGAGCCTACGGGCATGTCGTTCTGATGGGCGCGGTTCAGCTGCTTGCGCTGTACCGGCTCGCTGCGACCGCCCACGACGGCCACCAGTTCGCCGGTATGCCAGTCCATCACCGCCGCGGCGCACTGCGGCTGAACGACCGTCAGGTACTCGCCGCCGCCCAGGGAGGCCTGGGTGGAACGGTCGTTGGGATAGC
>JAZTZK010000088.1:0-20628 GCA_045637485.1 Clostridia bacterium | reverse complement strand
ATCAGGCTCTCGGGAATGGCGGCGACCAGGTCCTCGCCGTACTCGGCGATCAGGTCGTCCAGCTTCACGAAGTAGCCGTTCTTGGCGTAGGTGTTGTACTCGTCCGCCGACCAGGAGCAGGTGAACACCATATCGATGCCGGTGTCGCCGGACAGCAGGGCGTTGGTGGCCTTGTCGTCGAAGTCGCCCCAGGTGCCCCAGACGACCTCCAGTTGCGCGCCGACCTTGTCGGCGATGTAGGCGTTCACGGCCTCCAGCACCGCGGAGTCGTCGGTCACGTTGCTGCCGTGGAACATGATGGTGATGGTGGGCAGGTCCTCCGCCAGCGCGAAGCTCACGGCGGTGAGCAGCATGGCCAGGGCGAGAACCAGTGCAAGCAGTTTCTTCATGGGAATATCCTCCTTTATTTGCAGGCGGCGCGCCGCCGTGCGATTCGTTATCCCTTCACCGATCCCACCGTCAGCCCGGCCACGACGTACCTCTGGAAGAACGGGTACGCGCAGGCGATGGGGACGACGATGAATACCACCAGGGCCATCTTCAGGGATTGGCTGGGCAGGCTCCGGGCGGCCTGGGCGGCGTCCGCGCCCAGCATGGCGCTGTTCTTGGCCAGGAAGTCGGCGTTGCGCTGCATCCGCATCAGCAGGTATTGCAGGGGAATGACGTCCATGTTCTTGGTGATGTACAGCAGCGACAGGAACCACTCGTTCCAGAAGGCCAGGGCGTTCAGAAGCGCGATGGTGGCGATGCCGGGCTTGACCACCGGCAGCACGATCTGAAGAAGCGTGCGGTATTCGCCGGCCCCGTCGATGGTGGAGGCCTCGATCAGCTCCCGGGGCACCGTGGTCTGGAAGAAGGTGCGCATCACGATCACGTTGAACGGGGAAAACAGCAGCGGCACGATCAGCGCGGCGTAGTTGTCCGAGAGCCCCAGCAGCGTCTTGCACACCACGAAGGTGGGCACCAGGCCGCCGCCGAAGATCATCGTGAAGAAGCTCATGAAGTTGAAGAAGCCCCTGTATTTGAAGTCCTTCCGGTACAGCGGGTAGCTGTACAGCACGCAGATGGCCACCGACAGCACCGTGCCGATCATGGTGATCAGGAAGGAGTTGAAGTAGCTGCGCCACAGCGCGTCCCCCAGCCGGAACACGTAGCCGTAGGCCTGGGTGGACCATGACAGCGGCATGAAGGAATAGCCGATCTGCCGGATGCTGTCCTCGGAGGTGAAGGAGATGATGATGACGAACAGGAAGGGCACGATGCACATGAGGGCGAACAGCCCCAGCACGACGTGGAACAGCGCCTGCGCGCCGGGACCGAAGGCGTTCAGCGTCACCGGGTTCCTTTGCGACTTGTTCACGGGCCTTACCTCCTTTTTGAATTGGAACAGTGCTGAACATATTCATCAAACAAATCCGTCAGGATTTGAACCACAATTCCTCATTCCTCATTCAGAACAAACTGCTGTCCGCGTCGATCCTGCGCACGACGCCGTTGGTGATCACGATGCAGATGCAGCCGACCACGCTCTGCAGAAGGCCCGCCGCCGCGCTCATGCCCAGGTTGTGGGTGTTGGCGTAGGTGTTGTAGACGTAGGTGTCGATGACCTGGGTGACCGGGTACAGGGGGCCGGAGTTCTGGGGCACGTTGTAGAACAGGCCGAAGTCGGCGTTGAAGATCTTGCCCACCGACATGATCAGCAATATCACGATCATGGGCCGTATGCCCGGCAGGGTCACGTGCCAGACCTGCTGCCACTTGGTGGCCCCGTCCACGGCGGCGGCCTCGTACAGTGTGGTGTCGATGCCGGTGATGGCCGCCAGGTACAGCACGCTGGAGTAGCCCACGTTCTTCCACAGGTTCGATATCGTCAGTATCAGCGGCCACCAGGTGGTGGTCATGTAGAACTGGGTGGGCTTCAGCCCCAGGGATTTCTGTATGGAAGGTATCATGCCGCTGGTGGGGTCCAGGAAGGCCAGCACGAAGTAGCTCGCCACCACCCAGGACAGGAAGTAGGGAAAGAACATCATCGTCTGGTAGGCCTTGGCGGCGAAGCGGTTTTTCAGCTCGCTCATCATCACCGCCAGCGTCACTGCCAGCACCAGCACCAGCACGATCCATACCCCGTTGTACAGCAGCGTGTTGCGGATCATCGTGACGGTGGAGGGGCTCTTCAGGAATGCGAAGTTCTTCAGCCCCACCCACTTGGACTTCAGCAGGTTGTTCCAGAAGGTGTTGGGCTTCTGGGCCTTGTAGTCCTTGAAGGCGATCACCACGCCCAGCATCGGCAGGTAGCGGATCAGCAGAAGCCATATCGCGCCGGGAAGGACCATCGTCAGCAGCCAGAAGTCCTTCCAGCTCCACCTGCGGTTCGGTCTGACCTTCATGCGCGTCGCCTCTCTTTCCCGGTTGCTAATGGGATTATAACAATTTGAGTCCAAAAAAGCAGTGGCTCCGCTTGTCTTATTTTGTCTCTGCTTGGCGTGTTTGAAAAACAGGCGGCACAGATTATTGACAATTCGACGCGGGGGATTTATCATGCGATAGAGGGCGGCGGCCCGCCGCCGCGATATAAATGCCATAATGCCAACGCGCTGGGGAGGTGCCGTGGATGATCGCCCGAAAAATACGCCCCGAGGAGTACAAGCGCTGCCAGCAGCTCTGCGCCCTGGCCTTTGAATATGAGATGAAGGACGCGGGGCTTTCGCCGGAGGCGCTGCTGGACAGGGTGCGGGATGACCCCCGCTCCATGCAGGATGTGCACTGGGACAGCCAGGTCGCCGCCTTCCTGGACGACGATCGTACCATGCTGGCGACGATGACCGTCGTGCCCTGGACGGCGGGCTTCGACGGCCACCGGGTGCCCATGGGCGGCATCGGTGGGGTGGCCTCGCTGCCCCAGCACCGCAGGGGCGGCGCGATCCGGGCCTGCTTCGGCGTGGCGCTCGGGGACATGTACGCCGACGGCACGCTGCTGTCCTACCTCTATCCCTTCTCCAACGCTTTCTACAGGAAGTTCGGCTACGAGCTGGGCTGCGACTGGGTGAGATGGCGATTGAAGCTGTCGGGCATGCCCGCGCCGGAGGTGTCCGGCCACTGGGAGCTGTCGGAGCCGGAGCGCCCGCTGGCCGACGACGTCCGCGCCGTGGACAGGGTCCGGGAATCGCGCTACAACTGCATGGTGGTGGGCGGCGATACCGAATACCTCTACCTGCGGGACGACCCCTTTGTGACGCGGAGGTACAGCTATGTGTATTATGATGAAGCGAACCGTCCCCGGGCCCACATGACCGCCGTGCCGGGGAAGGGCGAGCTGGACTGCCCGAGGTTCGTGTTCAACAACCGGGAGGGCTTTATGGGATTGCTGGCGCTGCTGAAGCGGCTGTCCGCCGACCACAGCCACGCCACGGCCTGTCTGCCGACGGACGTGGATCTGCGGGGCGCGCTGCCCGAGTGGAGCTTCGGCAATGTGGAGCGAACCCTCCAGCAGCGGGGCATGGTGCGCGCCGTGAACGTCGAAGGGCTGCTGCGGCTGGCGAGGACCCGGGGCGAGGGCCGCCTGCGGGTGGCCGTGAAGGACGGGCAGATCGCCCGGAACAACGGCTGCTTCGAGGTTGACTTCGCGCCGGGACGGGAGAATCGCGTACGCCGTGTGAGCGAAGCGCCCGATATTGAACTGACCATACAGGACTTCAGTCGCCTGATCGTGGGCTGCGGCGACCTCGACGCCATGTGGCTGCCGGAGGTGGTTCTGCATGGCCCGATCGAACAGGCGGAAAAGGTGTTTTACCGAAAACCGACGTTTATCAGCACTTACTTCTGACAGAGGGCAAGGAAATGAAATGCATCATCAACGGGAAAATCATAATGAGGGACGGCCTGCTCGAGGGGAAGGCCCTGCTGTTTGACGAGATCATACGGGGCTTTGCGGACGCGCCGCCGGAGGGCGCGGAGGTCATCGACGCGGAAAACGGCTATGTGTCCCCGGGGTTCATCGACGTGCACTGCCACGGCTTCATGGGCTGGGACGCCTCCCACGGCGACCTGGAGGAGCTGCGCATGATGTCCAGGCGGGCGGCGCGGTTCGGCGTGACCGCCTGGCTGCCCACCACGATGACGCTGGACTGGCCGGCGCTTGAGCGGTGTTTCTCCGCCATCCGCCAGGCGCAGGAGGAAAGCCTGTCCGGGGAATGGAACGGCGCCCAGGTGCTGGGCTGCCACGCCGAGGGCCCCTTCATCAATCCGAAGCGGAAGGGGGCCCAGGCGGAAGCGGACATCCAGCGCCCGGACGCCGAAAAGCTGCGCCCCTGGGCGGACGTGGTGCGCCTGATGACGCTGGCCCCGGAGATGGACGGCGCGCTGGCATGCGTCCGCGGGGCCCGGGCGATGGGCGTCACGCTGTCCATGGGCCACACCGACGCCACCTACGACCAGGCGCTGGCGGGCATAGAGGCGGGCGTCTCCCACGCCACCCACACCTTCAACGCCATGCCGCCGCTGAACCATCGCCAGCCGGGGGCCATCGGCGCGGCGCTGGGGGATGAGCGGGTGTACTGCGAGCTGATCTGCGACACCTTCCACGTCCACCCGGCGCTGTTCAGGCTGATGGCGAAGCAGGCGGGGGACCGGCTGGTGCTGATCACCGATTCCATACCGGTGGCGGGCCTGCCCGACGGTCCCCACGACCAGCTGGGGGCCACGGTGATCGTGGACGGCATGAAGCTGCGATTCCCCGACGGCACCATCGCCGGCAGCGCCCTGACCTTGGACGCCGCCGTGCGCAACTTCGCCCGGCACACCGGCCTGCCCATCTGGCGGGCAGCGAACATGGCCTCCCTGAACCCGGCGCGGAGCATCGGCGCGGAGGGCAGGAAGGGCGCGCTGGAGGCCGGCAGGGACGCCGACATACTCATCACTGACGGGGATTTCAACGTGCGGGCGACCTATGTGCGGGGGGTGCGGGTCTTCGCCGGGGCAGGCGCATCAGCAGGGCGATGATCCAGTTCAGCCCCAGTATGATCAAAAAAGCCGCGGCGGCGGATCGGGGGCCGTTCTTTGCGAAGCCGTACCAGTCATTGTCCCTGACGCCGTTGACCAGCAGGTTCAGCACATAGAGCAAGCTGTAGGCCAGCATGGGGATCAGCGTGAACAGGCTGTCCCGGAGGGAGAAGGTCCCCTCCCGGTCGACGACCAGGAAATTCACCATCGCCAGGCTCGGCACGATCAGGTGGAACCAGAAGTTGGGCCCGACGTACATCGAATCGTAGCCATAGGTCGGGCCGAGCAGGAGCAGCACGACGAAGAAGGTGAGGGCGACGGACACCGCGGAGACGTACTTCCAACGCCCAAGGTCCGCCCGAAACAGGCAGGCGAGGGACACGCCGCCCTGCAGGAGGTTGGAGAGCACGGTAAAGTACCGCAGGCTCTGGAGACCCTCCACGCTGAGCGCGCCGCGCCGCCCCGTCCTGAAGACAGAGGACAGCCACACGCACAGCACGAGGCCGCCTATGAGCAGGTTGAGGCATTTGGATACTGCTTTTCGCATGGGTGAATACTTCCTTTATCGATGCGCTTCTGTGGGAAAACGGTCGTCCCCGTCGCCCCTTTCCCCCGTATTCCCGGCAATCTCCCCGGCAATCTCCCGGTAGACCCTCAGCGCGGAGGGGAACGGCAGGGCGTTCAGCTGCTCCCGGTCCACGGCGGCATAGCCCTCGGGGGCGGCGTCGCACTCGGCCTGCCAGCCCCGCATGCGCCAGACGAGGTGGGTGAATACGTGCTTTGCTTCGGGCAGGGGGCGGATCAGGCGGACGCCCGCGAAGCCCCGTCCCTGCAGCGCGGCGACCAGGTCCGTCCCGTCGTTCCAGTGCCCTTCGACGGCGACGAATTCATACAGCCCGCCCAGCAGCCCCTTCGGGCGGCGGCGCACCAGCAGCCTTCCGCCTTCGGTCAGCAGCAGGATCGTCCAGTCCTGCTGCTTTTTGACGGTCGGGGGGCGCTTGCGGGGGTATTCCAGCGCGGCGTCCCCGGCGAGGGCGCGGCAGTGGCCCGCCACGGGGCAGGCGTCGCACCGCGGCGACTTCGGGGCGCATACCCCGGCCCCCAGGTCCATCAGCGCCTGGTTATAGTCGCCGGGCCGCGTCCGGTCCATCAGGGCTGTCGCGGGGGCGAGGAGGTCGAAGGGGGTCCTGACGATCTCCTCCCAGGCCAGAACGCGGGACAGCACCCGGGCCTGGTTGCCGTCCAGCGCGGGCACAGGCTCGCCGTAGGCGATGGAGGCGATGGCGTTCGCGGCGTAGGGGCCGATGCCGGGCAGCTTCCGCAGGCCCTGGGCGCTGTCGGGAAACGCGCCGCCAAGCTCGCCGGCCACGCGCTTCGCTGCCGCGTGCAGGTTCCGCGCCCGGGAATAGTAGCCCAGGCCCTCCCACAGCTTCAGTACCGCCTGCTCGTCGGCGGCGGCCAGCGCCGCCACGTCGGGAAACGCGGCCAGGAAGCGGGCATAATAGCCCTTCACCGTCTCCGCCTGGGTCTGCTGCAGCATGATCTCCGAGAGCCAAATCCGATAGGGCTCCCGCTCCCCCCGCCAGGGCAGCGAACGGGCGCAGCGATCGTACCAGCCGAGCAGGTCGGAAGCGAATGACATAACGACGCTCCTTTCCGTAATTGGATGAGGCGACCCCGCCCCACTGTTTCTCCTAATTCCTAATCCCCAATCCCATCCAAACACAGCAGGAGCGCCGATTGGCGCTCCTGCGGGAGGTCGATCCCAAACTATTCCGCCGCGACTGTGGCGACGTCCGCGCCCATGACCGATTGCAGGTCGGCCCAGACCTGGCGCATCCTTGCGGCGTCGGCGTAGGCCATGCCCTCGGGGGCGTCCTCCAGCCACTGGCCCACGGCCAGGGCCTGGTAGTTGTACTTGCCGTCCTCGGTCTCGCTGCGCCAGACATAGGTGGGTATGTAGACCGGGTTGGTGATGGCGAACCTGCCGTGCTCCGTCTCCTCGATGGTGAACTGGAACACGATGCCGTTGTCGTTCTTGCCGTACTGGTCGGACAGCAGGTTGCCCGTTGCGCCCAGGCACAGCGTGCGGCGCACGTTACCCTCGGCGTCCTTCGTCTCCAGCCAGGTGGCGGGCTGCACCACATGGGGGTTGTAGCCGACGATCACGTCCACGCCCCACTCGGCCAGCTTCTGGGCGATCTTCTTTTCGGTGTCGGTGGGGGTGGGGTTGAACATCTCGCCCCAGCTGCAATAGCAGACGACCACGTCGGCGCCGGCTTCGCGGGCGCTGTCGATGTCCTTCTTGGCGTTGGACTTGGAGATCAGGTTCACGCTGTATTCCAGCGCGGCGGGGTCCACACCCTGCTCGTTGCCGTTCAGCGATTCGGTGTAGGCGAGGAAGGCCACGTTGATGCCGCCGATTTCCCGGATCAGCGGGTTAGCGCGCTCCTCGGCGGAGGCCGCCGCGCCGACGTAGTCCATTTCCTCCTCCTGGCAGTTCTGGATCGTGGCCATCAGGTCGTTGAGGCCGCCGTCCAGCGCGTGGTCGTTGGCCAGCATCAGCATGTCTACGCCGCATTCCTTCAGCGCGCCAATCAGTGAGGGGGGCGTGATCATCTTGTTGCTGCCGGAATATTCGGTGGTGCCGCCCAGCGAGCCCTCCACGTCGGCCACGGTGTAATCCGCGTTGCCGATGACCGAGGAGATGTTCGTGAACATGTTGCTGAAATCAAAGGTGTTTCCGTTTACCGCGGCGCGCAGCAGGTTCTGCTGCATGGCGATCTCGCCCAACGAGCGGATCGTGGCTGAGCGCAGCTGGGGCTCCGGGGTGGGGGTGGGCTTGGGCTTGGGCTTCTTGGTGGGAGCCTTGGTGACCTCCACCTCCGGTGTTTCCTCCTCCGCCTGGGGCGGCAGCACATTTGTGGCGGCGACGTCGCTGCTTTCGAACGGGCGGACGACGAGGAGCACCACCGCGGCGATGATCAGCATCACCAGCACCGCCAGCACGACCAGGCCCAGCGGTGTGATCCGGTAATTACCTACCCTGAGGCCCTTCACAGGCTTGTTGGACATATGGCTTACCTCCGTGAAAAACAAATGTTACAGGCTGGTTCAAATTGTTACACACCCTATTATAGCATATCGGCGGGAATCAGGCAATGGGTTAAATTGAATTTATGGCATATTTTTTGCGATATTATTTCGATATATGAAATTATGGGGTTTAAGATAATGACAAAATTTCATTTTTTTATTTCGAGATGATTGACATATTGGTATAGATGATGTATGCTTGTAATGGCATTGAATAGATAAGGGGGCACATGCGCCCCGACAGCCGCTTCAAGCGGCGTGTATACCGGCATATTAAGGTGGTAAAAAGTATGGCTACGCATTCGATTGGAAAGCTGAAATTCAATCTGTCCGGCCAGGGGCTTGCCTACCGCTGGGGTGAAGAGGGCAAGGTCCATCGCCTCTTCCGGGGCAGGCAGTCGTCCGGCGCGGAAGACGACAATACATATGAAGATCAGCCTGAGGGCGACGCCCTTCAGGATCGTTTTGATGCCGACGACGGGTATGTCGACGACCGCGACGACGACCGGTACGACAACGACGACCGGTACGACAACGACGATCGGTACGACGATGACGACGGGTATGACGACGACGGGTATGACGACGACCGGTATGACGACGACGATGACGACCGGTACGACGACGACCGCTACGACGACGACGACCGTTACGACGACGACGGGTATGACGACGACCGCTACGATGACGACCGCTACGACGACGACCGGTACGCGGACGACGACGGCTATGACGATGACCGCGACTATGACGACCGCTACCAGGACGCGGACGCGGACGAGTCGGAGGAATACGACGACGCGCCCCGCGGCCGCCTTGGCCAGTACGTCGAGGAACACGACTGGGTGACCTACCTGCTGCTGTTCCTGCTGCCGCCGGTGGGCATCTACCTGCTGTGGCAGAGGCGGCGCTTTGACGAGCCGGTCCGCTGGGCCATCACCGTCGCCTCGGCCATATGGTTCATCGTGGCGCTGATCCTGCTGCTGCGGGGTATGCTCGGCGGCGCGGGCGATCGGCAGACCCAGCCCCAGATGACCCTTGCGCCCGTCTCCGTTCAGGAAACCCTCGCCCCCGAGCCCACCGCCGGCGGCATTGAGGTCATCGACCTGTCCGGCGGCGCGGCCGGCGGGGACAGCGCCTCCGACAGTTCCTCCGATTCGGATGCCTCCTCCGGCGATACGGCCTCTGACAGCGGCTCCGATACCGAGCTGGACGGCGCCGACGTGTCGCCCTCGCCGACGCCCCTGAGCGGCGCGGGCAACGGCGCAACCGGCGAGAACGCCGAATACGTGTGGAGTCCGGCCTCCGGCCTGTACTACCACTCCAACGAGAACTGCCCCAGCATCGAACAGGGCATGCAGGTGTGGCGCGTGACCCGCGAGATCGCGGAAAACAGCCGCCACCAGTCGCCCTGCCCGGATTGCATCGGCGGCGGCAGCACCACCACCTACTACGGCACACTGGGCGGCAAGTACTACCACATCGACGCCAAGTGCAGCAACATGAAGAACCCGCTGGTCTACACCAAGCAGGCCGCGGAGAACGAGGGCAAGCAGGCCTGCCCGGTCTGCATACTGAAGACCAAGGATTCCCTGGACGAGGACGAGAACATCACCGCGGTGCTGATCAACAAGGAATCCGAGGACAAGAGCGGCCTGAGCGTGTACGCCACCAAGGAGGGCACCTACTACCACGTGCAGAAGGACTGCTCGAACATGAAGAACGCCACGAAGCTGTCGCTGCGCGACGCGCTGCTGGCGGGCAAGGCCGCGTGCCCCACCTGCTGCGCCTCCGCCGGTACGGTGGTCTACTGCACCGCCGGCGGCAAGTCCTACCATACCGACAAGAACTGCCAGGGCATGACCGGCGCGAAGAAGGTCTCGCTGGCCGAGGCCATGGTATTGGGTAAGACGAAGTGCGAGATCTGCGTCAAGGGTACCCTGGGCGACCAGGCCGCCGCGGAGGCCGAAAACACAACCAAGGAAAAGACAAAGACCGTGTCGCTGACCGGCAACAGCACCGGCGACAGCGTGAAGGTGTACGCCACCCAGAACGGCACCTACTACCACACCAAGAACACCTGCAGCGGCATGAAGGACGCCCAGCTGTATACGCTGAAGTCCATGCTGCTGGCGGGGAAGAAGGCCTGCCCGGTGTGCGCCTCCAGCGCAAATACCCAGGTCTACGCGGTGAAGGGCGGCAAGTATTACCACTCCTACGCCACCTGCTCCGGCATGAGGAACGCCACGGCGGGAACGCTGGCCGACGCACTGGCGGCGGGCTTCAAGCGCTGCCCGGACTGCTGGGGAAGCACGACCAGCGACGGCAGGACTACCACGACCACGACCAAGGACGGCACCACCACCACGACCACGACCAAGGACGGCACCACAACCACCACAACCATCACCAAGGACGGCAAGACCACGAAATCCACGACCAAGAACGGCGTCACGACCTCGACCACCTCGGGCGGCAGCACCCGGGCGTCCGCCGCGGCCTCGAAGGCCACCGCGGGCAACACCTACGTCTACGCCACCCGCCAGGGCAGCTACTATCACCTGAACAGCAACTGCGGCGGCATGACCGGGGCCAGCCGCATCACGCTGAAGACCGCCATCAAGGCCGGCAAGAAGGCCTGCCCGACCTGCGCGGCGGCGGCCAAGCGCACGGTGTATTCCACAAAGAACGGCGACCACTACCACGCGGCCAGCGTCTGCGTCCCCTCGGGCATGAAGAACGGCACGAAGCGCACCCTGGCCGAGGCCCTGATGCTGGGCCAGACCGCCTGCCCCCACTGCCTGAGCAGCAAAAAGGCGGCGGAGTCCGCCAGCGAGGCGGCCAAGACCTACAACGAACAGCTGAAGAAGGCGGCCGCCGAGGCCGAGGCCGCGGCCAAGAAGGCCGCCAGGACGAAGAGCACCGCGGACAAGGTGGCGGCGGCGAAGGCCGCGGCAGCCAAGGCGGCGGCCCAGGCCGCGGTAGCCACGGCCACCCGGAAATCGACCTACAAGTCCGGCAGGTCCGGCGTGCGGGTGTACGCCACCGTCAACGGCAAGTACTACCACACCCGCTCGAGCTGCTCCAACATCTCCGGCGCGCCCAGCAGGGTCACGCTGGAGACGGCGCTGAACTACGGCAAGAAGGCCTGTCCGGTGTGCGCCTCCGCGGCCACCCGCAAGGTGTACGCCACCCGGGGCGGCAAGTATTACCACTACAGCAAGGCCGACGCCGGCTCCGGCGCGCGGCAGGGCACCCTGGCGGCGGCGCTGGCCTACGGGCTGGATCCCTGCCCCAACTGCGTGACCAAATCGGGGCGCACCACCGAACGCACCGGCCCCTACAAGTCCGGCACCTCCGGCATCAAGGTCTGGGCCACGGCGGGCAGCAAGTACTACCATGCCCGCGCCCACTGCTCAGGCCTGACGGGGGCGACAAAGATCTCGCTGGAGACGGCGCTGAACTACGGCAAGAAGGCCTGCCCGGTCTGCATGGGCATCGCGGGCCTGAAGGTCTACGCCGCGCCGGGGGACAGGTACTACCACTTCTTAAAGTCCCATGCCGGGGCGGGAGCCACGGCGGGCACGCTGGGCAAGGCCAGGGCCATGGGGCTGAAGGCCTGCCCCGACTGCTCGAAGCTCTCCGCCGGATCGGACAGCCCCGAGAACGGCGGCACCGAGGGCGCGCCGGTGTCCATCCAGATGTATCCCGGCGACGCCGACAGCACGGTGTACGTCGATCCGGGCACCATCAACACCTATTACCATCGGGCGTCCACCTGCAGCGCCGTCAAATTCAAGGGCGGCACGGGGGTATCGCTGCAGTTCGCCATTGACTGGGGCTACAAGGCCTGCCCCCACTGCCAGCCTCCCACCAGCGTCACGCCGGGAACGGAGGACAACGGGTGATTCGACGGAACACGGACAAGGGATAAGCGATTGGCCTTCCTCCATTGGGGGAAGGCCTTTGACTGCCAGTCTTTAGGCGCGTCATAAATATTTACCCTTGCGAAAAACTGCGCAATGGTTTACAATATAAGCGTGCCAATATGGCAAATCTGCTTTTCAATACACATTCACGGCTTCAGGGGGTATGGGAAATGGACGTCAGGGCATGGTACGATCAAAACAGGGCGCGGCTGGACGCGCTTTACGCGGGACAGGATCAGTTTGGACGCTACAGCGGGCTGGCGGAGGTGTTCCGCGGCCACTTCAACCGCGAGCCGGAGGCCTTCGTCTCCGCGCCGGGCCGCGCCGAGGTGGTGGGCAACCACACCGACCACCAGAACGGCAGGGTGCTGGCGGCGGCGGTGAACCTGGATACCGTCGCGGCGGTCGCGCCCCGGGACGACAACCGGGTGGTGCTGTATTCCGAGGGCTTTCCCACCGCCTTCGAGGTGGATCTGGGCGATCTGAGCGTCCGCGACGACGAGAAGGAGACCACGTTCGCGCTGATCCGGGGCGTGGCGGCGCGCCTGGCGCAGTTGAAGTACCGCATCGGCGGCTTCGACGCCTGCGTGACCAGCACGGTGTTCAAGGGAAGCGGCCTGTCCTCGTCGGCGGCCTTCGAGGTAATGCTGGTGGGCGTGTTCGACGCGCTGTACAACGGCTGGGTGATCGACCCCCAGGAGAACGCCCGCATCTCCCAGTACGCCGAGAACGTCTACTTCGGCAAGCCCAGCGGCCTGATGGACCAGATGGCCAGCGCCGTGGGCGGGCTGTCCATACAGGACTTCGGCAAGAATCCCACCGATGTGGAGGCCATACGCTACGACTTCGGCGCGAAGGGCTTCGCGGTTTGCGTGGTGAGCGCCGGCGGCGAGCACGGCAACCTGACCGACGCCTATGCCGCCATCCCAGCCGAGATGAAGGCCGTGGCCCGGGCGCTGGGGCACACGCTGCTTCAGAACGTGACGCCGGAGGCGCTGTTCGAGGCGATCCCGAGGCTGAAGAACAGGGTGTCGGACCGCTCGATCCTGCGCGCGCTGCACTTCGTGGACGATACCCGCCGGGCCCAGGACGCCGCCGACGCCCTGAAGCGGGACGACCTGCCTGCCTTCCTGGACATCATCATCCGGACCTGCAACAGCAGCTGGGAGTTGCTGCAAAACCTGAACGTCGCCACCAGCGACAACCAGGAGATCCCGCTGGCCCTGGAGATGAGCCGCCGGATGCTGGAGGGCCGCGGAGCCTGGCGCAACCACGGCGGCGGCTTCGCCGGCACGATACTGGCCTTCGTGCCCTTCGATCTGCTGGAGAAATACCGTGCCACCATGGACAGTGTGTTCGGCAAGGGCGCGACGACGGTCCTCTCCATAAGGCCCGAGGGCGTGGTTTGGGTGAGATGAAGGAGGAGAATTAGGAATTAGGAATGAGGAATGGCGGGGCAAATCCCTGGCGGGATCTGTTTGATTGAAGTCATTCCGCCTCGAACGTCCTTCTCCAATCAAAGAAATCCGCAAGGATTTCGACATTCATTCCTAATTCCTCATTCCTAATTCAAAAAAGAGGCATGAGATGACCAACCTTACAAAATACGAAACGCGCTCCGAGGAAGATACCATGGCCTTCGCCTCCCGGCTTTCGCCGATGCTCGCGGCGGGGGACGCGGTGCTGCTGGAGGGCGACCTGGGGGCGGGCAAATCGGTGTTGGCCCGGGGCATCGCCCGGGGCATGGGCGTCGAGGGCCCCATGCCCAGCCCGACGTTTACGCTGATGATCCCCTACGAGGCCGGCGGGCGTCGGCTGTACCACTTTGACCTGTACCGCCTGGCGGACCCGGACGAATACTATGCCGCAGGGCTGGACGAGTTCGTCGGCGGCGACGGCGTGGCCGTGGTGGAGTGGCCGGGCATGGCAGAGCTGGACCCGGAGCCCGCGCTGCGCGTCCGGCTGGAGCGGGGCGTGGACGACGGGACACGGGTGATCACCGTCGAAAACCGGGGCGTGGCGGGCTATCGGCCCGAGGCGCTTGAAAAGTGGAGGTGCGGGAATGCCAATTGACAGCATGGGGCCGACGGTGCTGGCCATCGACACCTCCGGCCCGGTGGCGGGCTGCGCGGTGCTGAAGGACGGCAGGATCGTCCACCAGATCGCCATGAACCACGGCCTGACCCACTCCGAGACCATCATGCCCGCGGTGGACGCGGCGCTGGAGGGGGCGGGCCTGCGCTGCGGCGACGTGGATGTGTTCGCCGCCGTGGCGGGGCCGGGCTCCTTCACCGGGGTGCGTATCGGCGTGTGCGCGGCCAAGGGACTGGCCCACGCGACGGGCAGGCCCTGCGCCACCGTCCACGCGCTGGAAGCCCTGGCCATGAACTTCTACGGCTTTGACGGCCTGTGCTGTCCGATACTGGACGCGCGGCGCGGCCAGGTGTACTGCGCCGCCTTCGACATGGCGGGGGGCATGCCCCGGCGGGCGCTGGACGACGCCGCCCTGCCGCTGGCGGACTTCCTGGCGACCCTGCCGCAGGACAGGCGGCTGGCGTTCGTGGGCGACGGCGTTCCGGCCCACGGCGCGGCCGTGGGCCAGGCCCTGGGCGACCGGGCCCTGATCGCCCCAGCCCACCTGTGGGATCTGCGCGCCGACGCGGCCTGTCTGCTGGCCGCCGCAAGGCCCGAAGCGTGGGTCCCCGCCGCCCAATTGCAGCCCATCTACCTGAGAGCCCCCCAGGCGGTACGGGAGAGGGAGAGGAGAAATTCTGATTTGTCGAGCTCTGCCCGGCAAATCAGAATTTACCGTTCCAAAGCAATACAAACAAAAGGTGTACGAAATGACACAAACAACCATCGGGCTGATGACCCTTGACGATGTGGAGGCGGTGCATGCCATCGAGGTGGCCTGCTTCAAAACCCCCTGGTCTAAGGAATCTTTCTACCGGGAGGTCACCGAGAACGAGTGCGCCCGCTATGTGGTGCTGCGGGAGGATGACGTGGCCATGGCCTACGCGGGGGTGTGGTTCGTGTTGGACGAGGGCCACATCACCAACATCGCCGTACACCCGGACCGCCGGGGCATGGGCTACGGCGAGCGGGTGACCCGGGCCATGATACAGCTGGCCGCGGACAGCGGCATGAACTGGATGACGCTGGAGGTTCGCCGCTCCAACACCCCGGCCATCAACCTCTACCACAAGCTGGGTTTCATCGACGTGGGCTACCGCAAGCGCTACTACGAGAACACCGAGGACGCGCTGATCATGGCCCTGGAGCGCCTGCCCGAGGGCAACCCGGAAAATGACCCGATGCTGGTCAGGGAGTGACCGGCGACTGCTATGCTATTCACTTTGATTGAGATATTGGTGGTGACGCTGGCCTGCTGCGCAGCGTCCGTCCACTATATACACGCCCTGCAGATGGAGCGCTACCAGTTGCCCGCCTACCGACAGTGGCTGGGCAGGAACCGCGACCGCATACTCAAGGACAACGTGCTCTGGGGCTTCGCGGCGGTGCTGCTGCGGGCATACCTGCCGGTGCTGCTGTCGATGTTCATAAAGGAGGAGCAGGCGCGCGGCACCCTTTCCGCGTGGCTGGTGCTGATACTGTTTACGGGACTGATGGCCTGGATCACCTGGCGGGACTACACGACCCCCAGCCGCAAGCCCTTCGTGGTCACCCAGCGCGTGCGGCGGCTGATGACGGTGCTGTTCCTGCTGTCGCTCCTGCTGGGGACGCTGATGACGATGATGCGGCCCATATCGGTGTCGCCCTACCTGCTGTACGCGCTGATGCCCTTTCTGGTGCTGGCCGCGGCGGCCATCATCGAGCCTTATGAGACCCGGCTCAACGCCGCCTTCTTCAAGAGCGCCAAGCGAAAGCTGCGGGCCCGGAAGGACCTGATCGCCATCGGCATCACAGGCAGCTACGGCAAGACCAACGTGAAGTTCATACTGCGGGACATACTGTCGAAGCGCTACAGGGTGCTGGCCACCCCGGCATCCTTCAACACCGCCATGGGCATCTCACGGGTGGTGAACGACCAGCTGAAGCCGGAGCACCAGGTGTTCATTGCGGAGATGGGCGCGACCCACGTGGGCGACATCCGGGAGCTGGTGGACCTGGTGCGCCCGAAGTACGGCATACTCACCGGCATCGGCGCCCGCCACATGGATACCTTCGGCTCCATAGAGAACATCGCCAGCACCAAATTCGAGCTGGTGCAGGGCCTGCCCGGGGACGGCCTGGCCGTGTTCGGCTGGGGCGACGACTACATCAACCGGCTGTACGCCCTCTGCAAGCATGAGAAGTGCCGCATTGGCATGGACGATGACGAAGGGGCCTTCATGCGCGCCCGGAGCCTTTCGTTCAGCGACAGGGGCTCCGCCTTCGACATGATCTGCGCCGACGGCGGGCGCGTACACTGCCGCACGCGGCTGCTGGGCAGCTACAATGTGAAGAACATATTGATGGCGGCGGCGCTGGCCCGGAAGCTGGGCCTGGAGATGAACGAGATCGCCGACGCGGTGAAGGGGCTTTCGCCCATCGAGCACCGGATGCAGCTGATCCCCGGCGACCTGACCGTGATCGACGACACACTGAACGAGAACGCGGACAGCGCCTTCGAGGCCCTGCGGGTCGTGGCCCAGATGCCCGGTCGGCGCATCGTCGTTACCCCCGGTCTCGGCGAGCAGGGGGGCAGGGAGACCGACGTCAACTATGCCCTGGGCACGGTGCTGGCCGACTGTGCCGACGCCGTGGTCCTGGTGGGCCGCCGTCCCTTCACCCGCAGCATCATCCGAGGCATGATGCAGTCCGGCTTCTCCCGCTCCAACCTCCACACCGCCGACGACATGGACGACGCCTCCGAGATCCTTCAGGAGATCTCCGAGACGGGCGACAGCGTGCTGTTCGAGAGCCGGATACCGGAGTATGAGGAGGGGTGACCTGTGGTTTGTCGCGCAGCGACAAACCAGGGGTCAGGGGTCAGGGTTTAGGGATTAGGGATGGTGCCCTAAAGGACTCGCTTCGCGTCGCAAATCCTTTCGGGATTTGTCTTGATTCAATGGAGACAGTAGTGGTTCCATCATTTCTCAGTCCAATAAAAAAGAAATCCGCAAGGATTTCTACTTTCCCTAACCCCAAACCCCTAAAACCTAACCGCCCAAATTCGGATTTGTCGCAAAAGCGGCAAATCCGAATTTGCATCCCAGGCTTACAGCGGAATATTCCCGTGCCTTCTTCTCGCGACGATGCGGCGAATCACGGCCTTGGCGCCCAGGCGGTTGAATTGCTCGATCAGCTTGTTCCGTGTCTCCTCGGGGCGGATCTCGGCGGTGATGTAGCCGCGCTCCAGGCCCAGGCGGGTGTTCATGACCTCCCGGCGGTACGCCTCGGCCTTCCCGTTGAGGAACACGCGGGCCTCCTGGCTCTCCATGTCCCGGGTCTGGCGGGCGTAGAGTATCTCCACCGCGCCCTGCTCGCCCATGACGGCCACTTCGGCCCCGGGCCAGCTGAACACGCAGTCCGCGCCGATGTGCATGCTGTTCATGGCGATGTAGGCCCCGCCGTAGGCCTTGTGCAGTATGACGTTTACCTTCGGCACGGTGGCCTCGGAGAAGGCGTAGAGCAGCTTCGCGCCGTGGCGTATGATGCCGGCCTGCTCCTGGGCGATGCCCGGCAGGTAGCCCGGCACGTCGGTGAAGGTAACGATGGGTATGCGGAAGGCGTCGCAGAAGCGCACGAAGCGGGCGGCCTTGTCGCTGGAATTGCAGTCCAGCACCCCGGCCATGTAGCGGGGCTGGTTGGCGATGATGCCCACCGTCTCGCCGCCCAGCCGGGCCAGGCCGATGACGATGGACTTGGCGAAGTCGGGCTGCAGCTCCATGAAAGAGCGCACGTCGAATATGCTGGCGATGATCGCGGCGATGTCGTAGCCCTTGTGGCTGTCCTCGGGCATTTGGAAGCTGAAGGTGGGCGCGTCCCGGTCCACGTAGCAGTGCAGCCGGCGATCCCGACAGTTGGAGGGGATCATGCCGATCAGTCGCCGGACCTCCACGAAGCACTCCAGCTCGGTGTCGGAGCAGACATGGGCCACGCCGCTGTTCGCGCCGTGCATCACTGTGCCGCCCAGGGCCTCGCCGGTGATGGTCTCGCCGGTGACAGCGTGGATGACCTTCGGGCCGGTGATGAACATCTGGCTGATCTTCTCGGTCATGAAGATGAAGTCGGTGATGCCGGGGGAGTAGACCGCGCCGCCGGCGCAGGGACCGAGGATCATCGAGATCTGGGGGATCCGCCCCGAAGCCTTCACGTTCCTGTAGAAGATGTCGCCGTAGCCGGACAGCGCGTCGATGCCCTCCTGGATGCGCGCGCCGCCGGAGTCGTTCATGGCGATGAAGGGGCATTTCTTGCGCATGGCGCGGTCGAGGCCCATGGCAATGTTTTTGCCGTGCTTCAGGCCCAGCGTGCCGCCCCTGAAGGTGAAGTCCTGGGCCGCGACCACCACCCGCTTGCCGGAGACCTGGCCCTCGCAGATATATACGCCGTCCCGGTCCTCGGGCGCGGTCAGTTCGTCGTATTGGTGATCGTCAAAGAGCAGCTGCAGCCGCTCCTCCACGAATAGCTTGCCCTTTTTGTGCTGTTTTTCAACGAGGCTCTTGTTCATTATTGGCGTTTTCCTTCGGTTGGTCATGCTGTGGCGGCAGATTGCCGCTGCTACGGATTGTTTTTGCAGGGAGCTTCATGGCTCTGCCTGTGGCGGCAGATTGCCGCCGCAACGGATTTTTTTTGCCGGGAGCTTCAAGGCTCTGCCTGTAGCGGCGGCAATTTGCCGCCATAGGTTGTCATTTTCCCAGCGCCTCCAGGGTCTGCCGCAGCGTCTGGGCGTCGCCCACCCGCAGGATCGTCGCGTCCTGAAGCGTCTTCTTGGCCAGGCCGGACAGGGTATGGCCGGGGCCGCACTCGATGAAGGTGTCGAAGCCGTCGGAGCGCAGGTTCAATAGCGTCTGCATCCAGCGCACGGGGCTCATGGCCTGGCGCACCAGCAGGCCGGGGATGGCGGCGGCGTCGGTGTTCGGGGCGGCGTCCACGTTCATGTACACGGGAAAGGCGGGGGCGTTGAAGGCGCGGGTCTCGAAGAGCGCTTCCAGGCGCTTCGCCGCGGGGGCCATCAGCGCGCAGTGGAAGGGGGCGCTCACCGCCAGCTTCTGGCCCCGTATGCGCTGCGCCCGGGCCAGGGCGATGGCTTGGTCCACGGCGGTGCTTTCGCCGGAGATCACGGTCTGGGCGGGGCTGTTGTAGTTGGCCGCCACCACGTAGCCATCGGTCACCGCGGCGCAGATCGCCTCCACCGCCTCGGGGCTGCCGCCCATCATCGCGGCCATCGCGCCCTTGCCGGGGGCCACGGCGTCCTGCATGGCGTCGGCCCGGTGCTGTATGATTTCGAACGCGTCGGCCATGCCGATGGCTCCGGCATAGGCCAGCGCCGCGTATTCGCCCAGTGAAAAGCCCGCCGCGCCCTGGGGCTCCACGCCATGGGCCCTCAGCGCCATGGCCGCCGCCAGGTCCGCCGCCAGCACGCAGGGCTGGGTGTTGTGGGTCAGGTTCAATTCCTCCTGGGTCCCGTCGAAGCACAGCGCGGATATATCCCGGCCCAGGGCACTGTCAGCGGCGTCGAAAACCCGCCGCGCCGCGGGTTCGGACGCGCACAGGTCCTTCATCATGCCGGGAAATTGCGCCCCCTGTCCGGAAAACATAAACGCGATCTTCATGCCGTTCACTCCGTTCATATGATACGATAAACAAAACCTTGTAATATAGTATTGAATACAAGCACACCTGTATTTCTATTTCATTTACAATATAGCATAAGCCATATTAAAAGTCAACGGATATCGGGGGAAGGGTCTGTTTTGTGTGGGGGTGGGGGGAGATGTCGTCAACTTAAGAAAAGGATACGGAACCCCTTCGCCAGCCCTTCGGGCTGCCACCTTCTCGACACGAAGTTAGTCCTTTAGGACTTTCAGGAGAGGCCAGCTTCCAACAGCCTCCCCTGAAAAGGGAGGCGGCCCTGCCAAAGGCGGGGTCGGAGGGGTTCCGAACGCTAAGTTGACATACGCCAAAGAAAAGAGCGCATCCGCGTGACTGTGCGAATGCGCTCCTGCCCGAGGCAACGGAAACCGATATCAGCTGCCCTTCTTCCGGCTGCGCAGGAAGTCTGTGTACACGGCCAGCAGTATGACCGCGCCCTTGATGATGTACTGCCAGTCGGAGTTGACGCCCATCAGGTTCAGGCCGTTGTTCAGTATGCCGATGATCAGCACGCCGATCAGCGTGCCGCCCAGCTTGCCGGAGCCGCCGGACATCGACGTGCCGCCGACCACGACCGCGGCAATGGCGTCCATCTCTGCGCCGTCGCCGGAGGTGCAGGTGCCGGAGTACAGGCGGGAGGCGATGGTGATGCCCGCCAGGCCGGCCATCAGGCCGGAAAAGCTGAACACCACGAACTTGACCTTCGCCGTGTTGATGCCCGAGAAGGTGGCGGCGGTGTTGTTGCCGCCCACGGCGTAAATGTGCCTGCCGATGCGGGTGCGGTTCA
>JAZTZK010000087.1:0-2058 GCA_045637485.1 Clostridia bacterium | reverse complement strand
GGCCACCTCCCCGACGCGAAGCGAGTCCTTTAGGACTTTCAGGGGAGGCAACCTCCAAAAGCCTCCCCTGAAAGGGGAGGTGCCGAGCGAAGCGAGGCGGAGGGGTTCCGAATAATCAGGACGCTGAGCTGTAACCTTTGTTTACGCACAATTTCCGATAAAAAAATCACCCAGGCTGTGATTTTATCGGAAATTGTGCTATACTTATTTTGGTATGCTGTGCTGTCATGCGCGGCTTTGAATGATGAATCATGCGTTCGCCGGAGTCGGGCGACGTATAATATAGAAAAAATCATAAAAGAAAAAAGGAGGCTGTGTCTTGTCCAGAAAGAACAGAGAGGCGAGACTGAAGATCATACCGTTGGGCGGCCTGGGCGAAATCGGCAAGAACCTGACGGTGCTTGAATATCAAAACGACATCATCGTCATCGACCTCGGCAGCATTTTTCCCCGGGAGGATATGCCCGGGGTGGACCTCGTCATTCCCGATACCAGCTATCTGGAGCACAATCGGGAGAAGATACGGGGTTACTTTATCACCCATGGCCACGAGGACCACATCGGCGCGGTGCCCTATGTGCTGCGCAACCTGCCCGCGCCGGTCTACGGCACGAAGCTGACGCTGGCGCTGTGCGAGCACAAGCTGAAGGAGCACCGGCTGCAGAACGTGGCTCCGCTGAACGTGGTCACGGAGGGCGACGTCATCCGGGCGGGCTGCTTTTCGGTGGAGTTTATCCATGTGAACCACTCCATCGCGGGGGCCTGTGCCCTGGCGATTCGGACCCCGGTGGGCACCGTCGTTCACACCGGGGACTTCAAGGTGGACTACACCCCCATGGACGGCGCGCCCATCGACCTGGGCAGGCTTGCGGAGCTGGGGCAGGAGGGCGTGCTGGCGCTGCTGTGCGATTCCACCAATGCCGAGCGTCCGGGCTACACCATGTCCGAAAAGAAGGTGGCCGCCACCTTCAACGAGCTGTTCCAGAAGGCGGACGGCCGCGTGATCATCGCCATGTTCGCCAGCAACGTGCACCGCATCCAATCGGTGGTGGACTGCTGCCAGCACTTTCACCGCAAGATCTGCCTGATGGGGCGCAGCATGGTGAACGTGTCCAAGGTGGCCATGCAGCTGGGCTACCTGAAGATCCCGGACGGCATGCTGATCTCCGCGGAGGAGATCGACCGCTATCCCGACGAACAGATCGCCGTGGTTACCACCGGCAGCCAGGGCGAGCCCATGAGCGGCCTGTCCCGCATGGCCTTCGCCGAGCACCGCAAGCTGGAGATTCGCGAGGACGACATGGTCATACTGTCGGCCTCCCCGATTCCCGGCAACGAGAAGTCGATCTCCCGGGTCATCAACCAGCTGATCCGCATCGGCGCGAACGTGATCTATGATTCCCTGGCTGAGGTACATACCTCCGGCCACGCCCGCCAGGAGGAGCTGAAGCTGATGCACTCGCTGATCAGGCCGAGGTTCTTCATACCGGTGCACGGCGAGTACCGCCACCTGTATCACCACGCCAACCTGGCCCTGTCGCTGGGCATGCCCCGCGACAACGTGCTGATGGTGGAGATCGGCGACGTGATCGAGCTGGGGCCCGATTCCCTGGACGTGACCGGTGTGGCGCCCAGCGGTTCGGTGCTGATCGACGGCCTGGGCATCGGCGACGTGGGCGCGGTGGTGTTGCGGGACCGCAAGCACCTGGCCGAGGACGGCCTGCTGATCGTTGTGATGGGCCTGGATCACGAGCTGGGCACGGTGGTCTCCGGGCCGGACATCATCAGCCGCGGCTTCGTGTACGTCCGGGAATCCGACGAGCTGGTGGAGGGCGCCCGGGCGGCGGCCATGCGGGCCATCGACGCCTTCGGCCCCATCGATTCCACCGACTGGAACCGGTTGAAGAACGACGTGCGGGAATCGGTACAGCGCTATATCTACGATACGATCAAACGCAATCCGATGATTTTGCCGATCATCGTTGAGATTTAGGAATTAGGTATTAGAGTGTGTTTCTAAATTCGCCAAGATGCATTTTCGGCGTCTTGAACTGCATT
>JAZTZK010000086.1:0-2989 GCA_045637485.1 Clostridia bacterium | reverse complement strand
AGGTGGATATCCGCGTTCTTCAGGTGGTTGAGGGTTACCGCCAGGCCGAAGGCGATGATCTGTCCGATCACCGTGGCGATGGCCGCGCCCTTCGCGCCCAGACCGAGCTTCAGGATAAAGATGGGGTCGAGTATGATGTTGATGATCGCGCCGGTGCCCTGGGTGAACATGGTGTAGATGGTGCGCCCGGTGGACTGCATCAGCCGCTCAAACATGATCTGGCCAAACACGCCGAAGCTGAAGCAGCAGATGACCGTCAGATAGTCCACGCCGTAGTTTACGATGGTTTCCACGTCGGTCTGCGCGCGGAAGAAGGACCGCACGCCGAACAGGCCAAAGATCAGGAAGATCGCGTAGCCCACCAGCGCCAGAAATACGCCGTTTTCGGCGATCCGGTTCGCCAGCTCCGGCTTCTTCTCGCCCAATGCCCGGGAGAGCAGCGCGTTGACGCCCACCGCCGTGCCCGTGGCCACGCCGATCATCAGGTTCTGCGCGGGAAAGGCCAGCGACACCGCCGTCAGGGCGTCCTGGGCATAGCGGGCCACAAAATAGCTGTCCACCACGTTGTACAGCGCCTGCACCAGCATGGACAGTATCATCGGCAGCGACATGTTCAGTATCAGCTTGGGGATGGGCATGACGCCCATCTTGTTCTCCGCGGGGGCCGCCTTTTGCATGGGTGATTTCTCCTTGTGTATGCTTTTTTCATTGTAGGAGCATGAAATTTATATGTCAAGGGATAAATTGATAAATTCTGATTTGTCGCGCTGCGACAAATCAGAAGTTGCCTGTCGCCGTATATTTACAGATTGTTCTCAATTTGAAACCGATTTTCATATTGACAATTCGGGATGATACAGGTAAAATGATGTGCAAACATGGGAAAGGAGGAGACGGATCATGATGAACTTTGATCATTCCGGCCCGCGCGGTCGCAATCACGTCTTCGTCGCGGTCGTCTGCGCTGTATTGGTGCTTTCGCTGCTCGTTTCCTCCGCCTATATCGTGCACGAGGCGGCCTGTCATCACCTGTGCATGGGCGAGCAATGCCCGGTTTGCCAGTTCCTCGCCCAGGTCGAGCAGCTTTGCAAGGGCTTCGGGCTTGTACTGCTTGCACTGCTGCTGGCTGGCTTTGCCATGCTCGCGCGCCCCTCAGCCTTTGGCCGGGAAGTGACGGCGAACGGTTCCGTGCTCTGCACGTTGGTCGGCAGGAAGATCCGATTAAACGATTAAATCCTTTTGTAAGCAAGGGTCGACGCACCCCTGCGCCATTTGGATGGCGCAGGCTGTCTTTGCGTGGAGAGACCCTTGTCTTTTTGTGCCTATTTAATCAATTTCGTTTACACAAAACAATCGAATAATCGGAGGAATATCCATGAAAAAGTATATTGCGGGTATTGCTGCCCTCGTCATGCTGTTCGTGACGATGCTTTCCGGCGCTTCCCTTGCCGAAGGAAAGAAGCTCAGCGTCGTGACCACCATCTTCCCGATCTACGACTGGACGCGGGAAATTGTCGGAGACATCGACGATGTTGAAATCACCATGCTGCTGGACAGCGGCGTTGACCTTCACAGCTACCAGCTCACCGCCCAGGACATTATGAAGGTCGCCACCTGTGACATGTTCGTATATGTGGGCGGCGAGAGCGACGAGTGGGTGGAGGACGCGCTGGCCGAAACCGTGAACCCCGACAGGGTGGTCGTCAACCTGGTGGAGGACATGGGCGAAGACATCAAGACAGAGGAGATTGTCGAGGGCATGGAGCACGAGCATGAACACGACGAAGACGGGGAGCATGATCACGACGAAGAAGAACATGAGGATGAAGCGCATGAGCAGGAGAAAGAGGCGGACGACCACGAGCATGAAAATGAGGACGAGGTGGACGAACACATCTGGCTCAGCCTGCGCAATGCCCGGAAACTGGTGAAGGTCCTGGCCGCTGCACTGGGCCAGGCTGACCCGGCCAACGCCGGGAGCTATACTGCGAATGCCGACGCCTATGACGGAAAGCTCGCCGCGCTGGAGGCCGAATACGCTGCCGCCCGCGAGGCCGCTGATTTCGATACCGTGCTGTTCGGCGACCGCTTCCCCTTCCGCTACCTTGTTGACGATTATGACCTGACCTATTACGCAGCCTTCTCTGGCTGCTCCGCCGAGAGCGAGGCCAGCTTCGAGACCATCGCGTTCCTGGCGGGCAAGGTGGACGAGCTGGGCCTTTCCACCGTGCTGACCATCGAAGGCGACAACCACCGCATCGCCGAGACCGTCGTGCAGAGCACCGCGGCAAAGGACGCGAAGGTGTTGGCGATGGATTCCATGCAGGGAACTACCGGCGCGGACGTGCAGAACGGCGCCACCTACCTTGGGGTGATGGAGAAGAACCTCGGGGTGCTGAAGCAGGCGCTGGTGAAATAAGGAATTCGGGGGGACCGCTCTGCAGGGCGGTCCCATGGAAAGGAAGCGGAATATGTCACTGATCACCTGTCGGGATCTGGCGTTGGGCTATGATTCCCATGCGATACTCGAGCACCTGAGCTTTGAGGTCAATACCGGCGATTACCTGTGCATCGTGGGCGAGAATGGCTCCGGCAAGTCCACGCTGATGCGCACGATGCTGGGTTTGCAGAGGCCGCTGGGCGGCTCCATTGTGTTCGGCGACGGTATGCGGCAGAATGAGATCGGCTACCTGCCCCAGCAGACGGCCATCCAAAGGGATTTCCCGGCGACGATCTGGGAGATCGTGCTGTCCGGCTGCCAGGCCCGCGCCGGGAAGCGGGCCTTCTACAGCAGGGAAGAGAAGGCGCTGGCCGAGGCGAATCTCTCGCGCATGGACATGGCGGCGTACAGGAAGCGCTGCTACCGGGAGCTGTCCGGCGGGCAGCAGCAACGGGTGCTGCTGGCGCGGGCCCTTTGCGCGACAAAGAAGCTGCTGCTGCTGGACGAGCCGGTTTCCGGCCTGGACCCGAAGGTGACGGCGGAGATGTA
>JAZTZK010000085.1:0-3763 GCA_045637485.1 Clostridia bacterium | reverse complement strand
TTTTTCCTGTGCTGTTGATTATTCAGGTAGTTATACTAATCGTCGGGGCATACTTGTTGATGCGATAGACTACTAAACCGGGATTGAGCGTGATAGTGATATGAAATATGTCGAAATCGAAAACCATAAGATGCATGTATTCACAGCCGGAGATTCGAGCAAGCCAAAGCTCGTATTGATGTCCGGTTCGGCGACTGTTGCCCCTGTGTATGATTTTAAGATTCTGTATAAGAAGCTTGTCAGCAACTACAGGGTTATAGTAATCGAGAAATTCGGTTATGGGTATTCAGATCTGTATGAAGGGCCATGTGATATTGACTCCGTAATCGCCTTTCAAAGAGAGGGTCTGGAAAAAGCCGGAGAAAAAGGGCCATATATTCTTCTGCCCCATTCAATGTCCGGACTGGAAGCGATTCGATGGAAGCAGATATACCCGGAAGAGGTCAGGGCAATCATCGGATTGGATATGGCAGTCCCGGGGACGTACCTGCAATGGAAACAAGAGCAGATTGGTCAGCGCATTCGTTTCATGAGGAGAATGCGAAGGCTCAATAATCACGGATTACTGTTCTGGTACCCACTCAGCAAGCGGGGGCTGAACAGCAAGGAAATCAAACAACATCAGTTTCTGCGTAGAAGAAACGCGATGAATCTCTGCTATGAGAATGAGGCAAAAGCCATATTGGAGAATGCAAAAACCGTGGACGCTGGTGGAAGGATTGAGTGTCCGATTTTGATGTTCATCTCTGACGGCAAGCAGGTATCAGACGGATGGATCAATCATGAACGCGAGTTTGCCGATCAGATGAATGCAACGACTGTTTACCTGAATTGTGGCCATTACATTCACTATTATGAAAGCGAACGTATCAGCCGGGAGATTGAATCTTTTGTAAAGCAGTCAGTAGAATAACCACACAATCGGAGCATTGGGAAGAACCGCTCTGCGGAAATGATCACAAGGAGGACAAAATGACGGAACTGACCTTCAGATATGCAGGCGAAGATGATTGTGCCCTTATACTGCGGTTTATCCGCGCCCTGGCTGAGTATGAGAAGATGGCGGATCAGGTTGTGGCGACCGAAGAATTGCTCCGCGAGTGGATCTTTGAAAAGAGGAAGGCCGAGGTGCTTTTCATCTGCGAGGAGAAAAAGGAGGTCGGCTTCGCCCTGTTCTTCCACAACTTCTCCACCTTCCTTGGAAGGGCGGGCATCTACCTGGAGGACCTCTATGTGCTGCCGGAGCACCGGGGCAAGGGATATGGTAAGGCGCTTTTGAAGCAGCTCGCCCGCGTTGCCGTGGAGCGCGGCTGCGGGAGGCTCGAGTGGTGGTGCCTGGATTGGAACAGGCCGAGCATCGACTTTTACCTGTCCCTGGGCGCGGAGCCGATGGCGGACTGGACGGTCTATCGTCTGGCCGGGGAGATGCTGAAGGAGATGGCGAAATGATAGACGCGAGGGAAAGCCGGAATACGGAGAGACTGAATGAGGAGGCATGGGAATGCAGTTCATGATCAAAGCCTATGACGGCGAGAATATGCTGGACAAGCGGATGGAAGTCCGGCCGCGCCATCTGGAAGGCATGAAGAAGCTCGGTAAGCAGATCATCTGTGCCGGAGGGCTGCTGGATGAGGCGGGCAGGATGAAGGGCTCCGCGCTGGTGCTGGAGTTCCCGGACCGAACGGCACTGGACGAGTACCTGAAGAACGAGCCCTATGTGGTCGAGGGCGTATGGCAGAAGATCGAAATCGAGAGAATGAATGTGGTGCTGGTGAACGGGGAGAGGGCCCAATGATGAACGGTGATCGGTGAATCGAATGAGTAAGCTGACCTTTATCTTTGTCCACGGCCTGTCCGGCTGGGGCAGCTACGACCCCATGTACCGGCGCATGCCCTACTGGGGGATGCGCGGCGGAGATCTGATGGCCTATTTGAGGCAGCAGGGCTTTGATTGCCATGCCGCCTCCGTCGCGCCGACCGGCAGCGCGTGGGACCGAGCCTGTGAGCTGTACGCCCAGCTGGCGGGGAAGCGGGTGGACTACGGAAAGGTGCACAGCGAAGCGTATCGCCATGAGCGCAGGGGCCGGGACTTTTCCGCCCGGCCCCTGATCCCGCAGTGGCGGGAGGATACCAGGCTGGTGCTTCTGGGCCATTCCTTTGGCGGGGCGACGGTCCGGCTGTTCTCCGAGCTGCTGGCCCACGGGGACGAAGCGGAGCGAGCGGCGGGCGCGGACAGCGCGTTCTTCCGGGGCGGCATGGAGAACCGAATCCACAGCATCGTGACGTTGGCCGCGCCGATGAACGGGACGACGGCCTACGACCTATTCTCCGATGCGGCCTTCGATCCGGCGAGCGTGAAGGTGCCCTGGTGGAGCAGGGGACTGGCCCGCATGATGTCGTGGGGCACAAAGCCAAAGCGGGATGGACGCGACGCGCGGGACTACGCGGACTTCGATATGCACATCGACAACGCGATGGCCATGAACCGCCGGATCGCGACGCTGCCGCGGGTATATTATTTCTCGGTCCCGTGCGGCTTTACGCTTAAGCAGGAGGACGGCACGCACAAGCCCAGGCGGGGCATGGAGCCGCTGTTCGTGATGCGGGCCTGCCAGATCGGCGCGTATGCGGGGAAGACCGCGGGCGGCGTGATCATTGATGAGAGCTGGCGCGGGAACGACGGGCTGGTCAACACCGTGTCCGCGATGGCTCCGACGGGTGCCCCGTCGAAGCCGCTGGAGGAAGGGAGCATCGTCCCGGGCGTGTGGAACGTCTTCCCCACGGTGGAAGGCGACCATATGTGGCCGCAGGGCGGCCTCATGCACAGGCACGATGTCCGGGGCTTCTATCTGAAGCTGCTCGGGATGATCGATCGATTGTAAGAAGCATCAGCAGAGTGCAGTGAAAACAGGACTTTGCCCCTGAAAAGCAGGACATCGTGATTTCTTCTGCGTAAAGGCGAAGATATAAGCACACGTTAAATAGCTTGTAGCATTTAGCTATGAAAAGGAGCCTCACTCATGAAAAGAATGATTCTCTGCTTGCTTGTCCTATGCCTTATGGCTTCATGCTGCGGATTTGCGGAAGGGCTTGTCACCAACGGCGGCTTCGCGCTGGAAGCATCCGATCTTCCCTACAGAACAGAGGACGAGGCCGCGCCCGTCGTAAACTTCATCAGCGATATCTCGCCTGAAAGCCTGGTTAAGGCCTATGAAGCGCTTGGGGTGGAATTGCCGGGCAGGGTGGGCGTCAAGATGTCCACCGGTGAGAGCGAAAACAGCAACTATCTGCGTCCCGCGCTGATCGGCGATCTGGTGCGCCTGGTGAACGGGACCATCGTGGAGTGCAACACCGCCTACGGCGGCTCTCGCGCCTCCACGGCCATGCACCGGCAGCAGGCAAAGGACAACGGACTGTTGGAGATCGCCGAGCTGGATATACTCGACGAGGGCGGCAGCATGGAGCTCCCGATCGAGGGTGGCCAGCGCCTGGACGTGGACTATGTGGGCGATCACTTTGTCAATTATGATTCCTATCTGGTACTGTCCCACTTCAAGGGTCACGCTATGGCGGGCTTTGGCGGGGCGATCAAGAACATCTCCATCGGCTTTGGCTCTGCCATGGGCAAGGTCTGGATCCATTCCGGCGGCACGCGCACCTCGGGCGGCATCTTTGGCGAGCAGGACCCGTTCCTCGAGGCCATGGCGGACGCGGCGAAGGGCGTCGATGGGGCGATGGGCGACAGTATCGTCTATATCAGCGT
>JAZTZK010000084.1:0-7594 GCA_045637485.1 Clostridia bacterium | reverse complement strand
TTTGTCTCGATCTTCACCAGCAATCTGGACGAATTCTTCATGGTGCGCGTGGGCAGCCTGATCGACATGGACATGCTGGCCCCCGACGAGAAGGAGAACAAGTCCGGCATGACGCCGAAGCAGCAGGTCAGCGCCATCTGCACCGCGGTGGTACCGCTCAACCAGCGCAGGGACGATATCTATCGCACTCTGATGAACGAGCTGGACAATGCCGGGGTGACTGAGGCGAGCTATGACATGCTGACCGCTGCCCAGAAGGTATATGTGCAGGATTACTACAAGGAAAACATCCGGCCGTTGCTCTCGCCCCAGGTGATCGACCGCAGCCATCCCTTTCCCCACCTGAAGAACAAGGCGCTTTACGCCGCCGCGCTGTTGACCCTCAGCGGGAAAAACCAGGGCAAGCAGGCCGCCGCTGGCAAGCAATCGGGGGGCAAGCAGGCCGCGGCGGGCAAGCATGAATCCGTCGGCAAGCAGCCCACGCTGCTGGGCATCGTGGACGTGCCTCCCTCGCTGCCCCGCGTGATCATGCTGCCGGGCGGCGGCGTGCGCTACATCCGCACGGAGGCCGTGATCGCGGCCCACATGAAGAAGATCTTCAAGATCTACGACGTGGGCGAGCAGGCGGTGGTGTCCATCACCCGCAACGCCGACATCAGCCTCAGCGAGGAGCATTACGACGACGAAAACCCGGATTTCCTGAATTACATGCGCAGCCTGCTGAAGAAGCGGGATCGCCTTGCCCCGGTGCGCCTGGAGCTGGAGGGCAAGGCGCCACGGCTGGCCAAGCGCCTGTGCGAGTTTTTGAAGCTGGACGCCGAGCGGGTATTCAGCTGCGAATGCCCGCTGGTGATCGACTATGTGGATCAGATCGAAAGGACGCCCAGGGCCCTGTTCAACGCGCCCCATGCCCCGGTATACCCGGACTATCTGGATTCCGACCGCCCGGTGTGGGATCAGGTGGTCCAGCGGGACGTGCTGCTGTTCTATCCTTACCAGAGCATGCAGCCCTTCCTGGACCTGCTGCGCCAGAGCGCCAAGGATCCCAACGTGATGTCCATCAAGATCACCATCTACCGCCTGGCCCGCAATTCCGCCATCGCCAAGGCGCTCTGCGCCGCCGCCGAGAACGGCAAAGAGGTGACGGTGCTGATGGAGCTGCGCGCCCGCTTCGACGAGCAGAACAACATCGACTGGTCCATGGAGCTGGAGGAGGCCGGCTGTCGCATCATCTATGGACCGGAAAACCTGAAGTGCCATGCCAAGCTGTGCCTGATCACCCGGCGGGAGCGGGGCGGCCTGGGCTACATCGCCCAGATCGGCACGGGCAACTACAATGAGAAGACCAGCACGCTGTACACCGACTTCTGCATGATGACCGTCGATCCCATCATTACCCGGGACGCGGTAAACTTCTTCGAGAATATGCTCATCGGCAACAGCGCCGGGGAATATGAAAAGCTGCTGGTGGCGCCCTACGCCATGAAGAACCGCGTCATGGAGATGATCGACGAGCAGATTGCACGGGGCAGCCAGGGCCGAATACGGGTGAAGGCCAACTCCGTCACCGACCGGGAGCTGATCGACAAGCTGAGCGAGGCCAGCTGCGCCGGGGTCAAGGTGGACCTGATCATCCGGGGCATCTGCTGCCTGACGCCCGGCGTGCCGGGCAAGACCGAGAACATCAACGTCATCTCGGTGGTGGGCCGGTTCCTGGAGCACAGCCGCATCTATGCCTTCGGCGAGGGGCCGGAGATGAAGCTGTACCTGTCCTCCGCCGACTTCATGACCCGCAACCAGGACCGCCGCGTGGAGGTGGGCGCTCCCGTGCGCTCGCCGGAGCTGAAGCAGTTCCTGGAGGAATACCTGAGGCTGCTTCTTTCCGACAATACCCGGGCCTGGCGGCAGGACGCGGAGGGGATCTACACCCGGCTTCATCCCGACGGCGCCCAGCCCATCCACGTGCAGGCCTGGTACCTGACCCACCCGATCGAGTTTGAAAAGTCGGCGCAGCCCAGGACAAAGCTGAAGGACCGCGTGCGGCGGGCCGTGGAAACGGTGAACCGCAGAATTGTAAATCGGAAAGGAAGTGCTTGATGTGAATATGAAGCAACGCTTTGAGAGGTTCAGTCAGAACAATATCTTGCTCTCTGTGCTGATGGTGGTGCTGGGACTGCTGCTGATCATATGGCCCGGCAAGACGCTGGAGTGGGCCGCGAAGATACTGGGCATCGCCCTTCTGCTGGGCGCGGTGATCTGCGGCTTCAGCTGGTTCCGGGACCGTCACGTACACGGGGGCGACTACACCACGCTGGCCATCGGCATACTGTGCCTGGTGGCGGGCCTGGTGGTCTTTGCCGCGCCCCACGGCGTGATCACGCTGCTGCCCAAGATCGTCGGCGTCGCCATCGCCGTCAACGGGGTGCTGAACCTGGCCCAGGCGCTGGAGATGCGCAAGATGGGCGGCGCGGGCTGGATCGGCCCGGTGGTGATGGCGGCGCTGACCGTCGTGGCGGGGCTGTTCCTGGTGTTCTTCTCCTTCGGCGCGATGAAGGCCGCCGTGATGGTCATCGGCGGCGTGATCGTCTACAACGGCGTGTCGAATCTGCTGATCGAATCAAAATACAGAAAAGCTGGAAGGTAATACATGAACAGGAAGGAAATCGCCGAAATCCGACGCCGGTTCAATCCGGACAAGAACGCCATCAGCTGCGTGCGCGGCTGCTACGTCAACGAAAAGCGGGAGATCGTCGCCGCGTTCAACTATCCGCTGCTGTCCCTGCCGATGGAGGAGCAGGAGAAGTACCTGGCCATATTCAAGCGCACGCTGGCGGGCGTGCCGGGCCGCAACCTGATCGACATCGAATTCCGACCCGACCAGGTGATGGACGACGAGGCCCACCAGCTGCTGATGGGCCTGCGCAACACCGCCCTGACCGTGGACGCGGGCGCGGAGAAGCTGTGCCGGAAGATCATCGACAGCCTGGAGCTGGAGGGCAACTACCTGATCCTGATGATGCACGACGCCTACGACGTGCCCTTCCGGCACGCCGATGAAAACAAGGCGGACGTGATCTCCGAGGAGGTTTTCAGCTACATACTGGTCAGCGTCTGCCCGGTGAAGCTGTCCAGGCCCGCGCTGAGCTATTTCAGCGAGGACAACGCCTTCCACAGCCGGGACCTGGATTGGGTGGTCTCCGGGCCGGAGCTGGGCTTCATGTTCCCCACCTTTGACGACCGGGCCGCGAACATCTACAGTGCGCTGTACTTCACCCGGGACGCCGCCAACGCCCACGACGAGTTCGTGGACGCCGTGTTCCACTGCGACGCGCCGATGCCCGCCGCCGAGCAGCGGGAGGTGTTCCAGGCGGTGCTGGAGGACACGCTGGACGAGGACCTGAGCCTCGAGGTGGTGCAGACCGTCCACGAACAGCTTCGTGAGATGCTCCAGGAACACGACCGGGACAGGACCGCCGAGCCGCTGACGATCTCCCGCCGGGAGATGTCCGGCATGCTGCAGAGCTGCGGCGTGCCCGAGGAGAAGGTAGCCGCCTTTGAGGAGAAGTACGACGCCGAGTTCGGCCAGGGCATGAGCCTGAACGCCGTGAACATCGCCGAGCCGAAGAAGTTCGAGCTGCGCACCCCGGACGTGGTGGTGCAGGTGAATCCCGAGCGCAGCGACCTGATCGAAACCCGTGTGATCGACGGCCAGCGCTACATACTCATCCGCGCCGACGAGGGCGTGGAGGTCAACGGCGTGAACATCGCCATCGCCGGCGGGGAAGCGCCCGACGACGAAGCGCCGTTCTGAGGAAAGCCAAGCAGACAAGCCTCCGCGCAAAGGCGGAGGCTTGTCTGCTTGGGTGTATCTGTTCGGTCCTGATGTATTTGCATCTACTTTAGCGGCCTGGAGGCCGCCCTAAAGGACTAACTTCGTGTCGCCGCTACAGGCATATCTCCTCGTAGCGGCGGCGTTTACGCCGCCATGACTGAACAGATACGTTTGGGTTAATTCAGATCTTTCCTACAGCGCCCCATCTCCAACCCCGTACCCCTCGGGCAGGGGCGCTTCCTCGACGAACCTGAACGCCGGGTTTTGCAGAATCGGCAGGAAGGCGGCGTAGGGGATGGCGGGGAATTCCATGCCCCAGCTGCTGGCACCGAACCAGCCGCCCTCGTGGGCGCGCAGGTTCAGGTCCCGGGCGAACTTGGTGGCGTTGCAGCAGTCGTGGACGGCCATGGGCCAGCCCTCCGCCGCCGCTCGGCGCAGCAGCTTCAGCGTCAGCTCATGACTGGCGATGGGGGAGAGGTAGCCCAGCCGGTACATGTACATGTCCTCGCCCCAGTAGTTGCCGATGTTGTTCGGGTTCAGGTGCAGCTCGGCGCAGTTCATGAAATCCGCGCCGGTGGCCAGTATGGCCGACTCTTTTTGCAGGAAGGCCTCGTACAGTGCGGGCGTCATGGGGGTCTCGATGCCCACCATAGGGATGTGCCGCTTCGCCTCGGCGATGGCTTCGATCACCCGGTCCGCGCAGCCGCTGGCCCCCAGGTTGAAGCGCAACTCGTCCAGCCCCGCCTCGCCCAGCGCCCTCAGGTTCTGCGGCGTGGCCAGCGTGCCGTTGGTGTACATGTGCTGGTACACGCCGGCCTCGTGGAAGCGCCGAATGACGCCGTAGTACTTCCCGATCTCCATGAAGGGTTCGAGGTAGACATAGGCGATGCCGGTGGGCCTGTTCGACGTGGACAGGAGCAGGTCCAGGTCCTCCTCCCGGAAGCGGGTGCCGCCGATCTCCCAGTAGCCCTCGCCGATGGGCGGCTGGCAGTCCATCTCGCCGAAATCGTAGCAGAACGGGCAGGCCAGGTTGCAGCGGTTGGTCTTGCGGACGGCGCTCAGTCCGGTGCCCGTCAGGCAGGACCGGCAGCCCTTGGGAAAGCGGGCGTCGTCGCCCACGTAGCAGGAGCGCCCGCCCAGGGATTTGAGCCCCGGTATCTCCGATTTCAGCGCGTCGATCCGCGCCGCCTCGGCCACCTCGATCTGGGACAGCGTCGCCAGCGCGATCTCCTGCTGTCGGGGCGAAAGGGGCTCTTCCTCTGGCAGCCCGGCAAAGAACTCAAACCAGGCCAGGGCGTCGGATTTGGATATGCGCATGGACAGCGACCTCCTGTTTTATGTAGGGGGAACATCCCTGTGATCCTGAAAGCGAATCATTTCGAAATTTTGGTTGGCAATCGAATTTCAGCGCTTTTAATGCGGTGTACGTCTCCTGTCAATGCCCTTTTCCCTGTAGTACCGCGCCTTTGACAGGTACATCTCTTCGTCCGCCCGGGTTCAAGTCCTGATACGCCGTCAAATGCTTTCGGGTCTTTCACATACCCTGAAATCAGGTTGACTGCCTTGATCACGGCAACAATGATGATCCAGATGATAAGCCACATTGGTACAGGAAGGACCGGTAGCATCTTTGCCAAGCATACAACCATTACATATCCATTCGTTGTATCCTGCACATGCGCAGCGGTTCACTGAAGAGCACCTTGTGCGAAATCCCGGCCAAGCTCAATTCTTTGAGAAAACACTCGATGTATTTCTTTGATGAAAACGGCTGCATGAATGCAAGAAAGAAGCTGTGATTGATGCAGGTCACTTCACACAGTATATCTGTTATCTTTGACAAAGATGTTACGATATACAATTCTGAAATATATGGATCCAATGGTCCAAAGCTTCTGCTCTTCGTATAAGAAACGCAAATACTCGCCTGAGGAACAGCGGGAGATGGAGCTGCCGGCATTCGTTTTCTCTGTTCTATCTCCCAGAGGGAATTTTCTGGCTGAGCCTGCAGGATTAACTGTCCGTGGGCTATGGTGCAGGCTCTGGTGATATCATTCAAATCCATTTTCTTCGGAAAATCCAACATACTGTCACCCACAAATGACCGATAGTTGTCATGATTTCCAAGGATTTGCTTGTGATCGGTCGCTACGGAAACAGTGATCGTTTTTTCTTGACCCGGATCATATCGCCTTGCCGCTTTTGCCAAAAGAACAGAGAACAACACGTTGGGACTGGCGTCATTATCCCTGCAATACATCATTACCTGTTCTTCAGGGAGTTTTAAATAGAAAACCCTTTTATCAATGTCCATTCCGGCGGCCAGACGAAAAAAATCGGGAATCGGTTTCTTCTTATAGAGCGGTGTCGTCACATCATCAACATTCAAATCACGAAATGGATCTCCGGTTTCCGATTCCGGAATCGCTTCACCGGGCAGGCGGAATCCGGCAGGATCAAATGTCTTGCCGGTCGCTCTTGACAGGTATAAAAACATCGCGCTTTTAATATATGGAAACACGCCCGCTCCGTCTGTCAGATCGTGGGGGATCTCAAAAGCCAGCCTATGACTCTCGTATTTCCAGGCCGCAAGATGATAGTTGGATTCTTTGGAGTTTAAACACATAGGTTCCCAGGTGTTCCGAACTGTCATCGGGAGAGCATTCGGCACTGTGATCAGGTCGCTTCCGCTATAGGCAGCCTTGATGTAAAAGTATGGAAAACGAATGCGCAGGTCTTCGACCACTGTTCGCAGTATTTCCCCATCCACCAGGTCATTGAGGGAGACGATTACCCCCAGAATATTGAGCTGTTCAGGCGACGATAAATTCAGGCGTGGTTCATAGTATTTCAACACTGATAATCACTCCCTTTTGGAGCAATACTGTCTGCTTGCATGGCAAGCGTTGTTGCCTGTCCCATGATTTGTTCCGCGACCCGGTCAACCGGTAGATCGCTCGTGTCGATCACCTGACCCATGGCTGCAAAGTCGGGCAGCGATTTCAGGCTTATGTCCAACCAATCGTCTGTCCGCCATTCGCAATTCCGATCGTTTTTCCAACGGCGGATCAGGTTTTCCGCGTCGCAGACGAGCGTTGCGCTTTTTGCCTCCGCCTGTAGCTCGGAAAGGCCTTCCGCGATCCTTTGAATCACCCGCGGATCATCCATCAACCATACGAGCACGACCCTGCTGCACACAGAACACTTCTGATAATTGCCGATCATGTGAAGGATGTTGTCGACCGCCATGGCCCTGGTTTCCCGGTTTCCGACGAACGGATGGATATCCATGCACCAGTCTCCGTCGATAAAGGCCGTTCCCGGATTCTGCGCCGCAATGTATTTCCCGACGGTCGTCTTTCCGACACCCATGGGGCCATTGATGATGATTACCTCCATGTGGCTACTCCTGTCATTGCTCCGATGCTTTCACCGTGACGCTGCCATCCACTGTGTCAGATCCCGGTTTGTCTATCTCTTCTTCTTCGGCGCAGGCAGTTCATCGTACATGGCCTCCAGCAGGTCGCGCAGGAATGCCCGATTCTCCACGTTCTCAACGAGCAGCATATCCTTCGCGCCTTCATACGGCAACTCCCTGCCCGCATCCGGCATCAGCGCCACGGCTGACTTCACAGGCTTCACGAGAAACCGGTCATCGTAAATGCCGCCGACCACCCTGCCGCGATAGTAGATGATGTATTCGCCCATCATCGTCTTGTAGGATACATCGTCCAGCTCCGAAAGCTGTTCCAGTATGAAATC
>JAZTZK010000083.1:0-5036 GCA_045637485.1 Clostridia bacterium | reverse complement strand
TTCGGGCGGGAACGTGGTATAATGCATACTGAAGTATTATATTGGAGGCAATAATTTGGATTCCAGAGAGGTTGCAGTTGCAGAATCGGGGCGCGGGCCCCTGTTGGGCAGCGTCATACTGGCGTTGATCGTCGGCGGGCTGCTGCCGATCGTCGCGCTGTTGCAGATTTCGCTGCTCGTGCCCACGCTGATGCTGGGGGGCATCATGGCGGCTTACCTCGGGGTAAAGGCCGGCTGGATTCCCGTCGGTGTGCTGGCTGTGGCGTCGGCGACGTCCGCAGGGTACCTGATGGGCGGTAGGATCGCCCTGGTGCTGATCGTGGCGTCACTGGCCCCGTCGGTGACGGTAGTGCTGGGCGCGACGGGAAAGAGGCCCTTCTTTGAACAGATGAACGCGGGCGTGATCACCTTCGTGCTCGGGCTGCTGGCCGCGATGCTGGTCGCCTACATGTCCTTCGGCAGCGGTATGGTCGCCAAATTCGTAGACGTGCTGCGCGGCGAATACAACCGCATGCCCGACGCGGCCCTCCAACCCATGGTGGATGCGGTGAATGCCATGCTGCCGGCAACAGGCGGGATGCGGAGCAAGTCCATGACGGTGACCGCCTTCCGCAGCCAGCTGTCCGGCGTGTTGGACCTGATGCAGCAGACATACGCCCAGGTTATGCCGGGGGCCCTGCTCAGCGGGGCGATTCTATCCGGCGTATTGAGCGTACTGTGGGCGAATTGGACGATGGCGCGGCGGGGCATGGCCACCAATGAGAGCTTTGTGGGCATGAGCGGCTGGTTTATGCCGGTGCATATTACCCTCGGCGCGCTGGGGCTCTGGGCCGTGGGCCTGATACTGATGCTCTCCGGCAGTGCCAACGGCGCCACCGTCTACATGACCATCGCGCAGGCGGTGGGCGCGGCCTTTGCCGTGCAGGCGCTGTGCGCCCTGGATCGGCGGATGCTGCGGGCGGACCGCCCTCTGGGCCGTCGCAGGCTGCTGATCGGGCTGCTGAGCGTGGCCGCGCTGCTGATGCGGAGCCTGGGCTCGGCGCTGGCTTATGTGGGCGTTGCGTCGGCGCTGTTCGGCTCTCACGGGGCGATCCGCCGCTGGACGCAGAACCGCCCGAAGGACCCGCCGAACGATGACGGTTCGGACGACTGACGAATAAGAGGAGGCTTTTCGCAATGAAGGTTATACTGCTTCAGGATATCAAGGGCACCGGCAAGAAGGATCAGATCGTGGAGATCTCCGACGGCTACGCCCGCAACTATCTGCTGCCCCGCAAGCTGGTGAAGGAGGCCACCGCCGAGGCGCTGAACTCTCTGGAGCGCGCCAGAGGCGCGGACCGTCACCGCGAGGAGGTCCGCCGTCAAACGGCTGAAACCCAGGCTCGGGATCTGAAGGGCAAGGTCATCCAGCTCGAGGTGCGCGGCGGCGAGAACGGCAAGCTGTACGGCTCCGTCACCAACGACCAGATCGCCAGCGCCCTGAAGGCCCAGCACGGCATCGAGGTGGACAAGCGCAAGCTGGAGCAGGACGAGCCCATCAAGTCCGCGGGCCAGGCCTTCGTCACGCTGAAGCTCTACCCCGGCATATCCACGCGGATGATCGTCAACGTGAAGGTGCAGACGAAATAATACATTCTTGCTCATACCAGGGAGTAGCTATGGAGCAATACATTCCACAGCCGGATTTGGCGCGCACGCCGCCCAACCATCCGGAATCCGAGCGCAGCGTGCTGGGCGCGATGATACGTTCCAGGCAAGCCTGCCAGCTGGCCGTCGAGCGTCTGAACCCTGCGGATTTTTACGATCCGGCCAACCGGGAGATATTTGCCGCCATGAAGGACATGGCCGGCGAGTCCCGTCCGGTGGACCTGGTGACCCTGGACGCTGAGCTGTCCCGTCGGGGTCGCCTGGACGCCGTGGGTGGCGCCGCTTACCTGGTGGAGCTGACCCAGGGCGTGCCCGCCACTGCCAACGTGCAGGCCTACATACGCATCGTCGATGAGAAGTCCACGCTGCGCCGCCTGATTTCCGCCGCCGACCAGATCCTGCAGGACAGCTATGCCGGCCAGAAGGAGAACCAGGAGATCTTGGAGGGCGCGGAAAAGGTGATTTACGACATCACCATGCGCAAGGGCGGCGAGGAGCTGCAGCCCATACAGCCGGTGCTGGTCAACACCTTCGAGAAGATCGAGCAGCTGGTGAAGAACCACGGCCGCATCGAGGGCGTGCCCACGGGCTATACCGAGCTGGACGACATGCTGACGGGACTGCACCCGGGCGAGCTGGTGCTGGTGGCGGGGCGTCCCGCCATGGGCAAGACCAGCATCGGCATGAATTTCGTCGAGAACGCGGCCATACGCGCCGGCAAGAAGGCGGCGGTGTTCTCACTGGAGATGCCCGCCGAGCAGCTGGCCATGCGCATGCTCTGCACCGAGGCCCGGGTGGACATGCAGCGGGTGCGCCGGGGCCAGATCGAGGACGAGGAATGGGAGCGGTTATGCGACGCGCTGGTCAGCATCGGCCCTTCCGCCATCTACATCGACTGTACGCCCGGCATCACCGTGCCAGAGGTGCGCTCGAAGGCCCGGCGGCTCCAGCTGGAGCACGGGCTGGACCTGATCATGATCGACTACCTGTCGCTGATGACGGCCACCGGCAAGAACGGCAGCCGACAGGAGGAGGTCTCCCAGATCTCCCGCACGCTGAAGGGATTGGCCATGGAGCTGGGCGTGCCGGTGATCGCGCTGCAGCAGCTCTCCCGCGCCCCCACGGGCCGCGCGAACCACAGGCCGCTGCTCTCGGACATCCGCGAATCCGGCGCCATTGAGCAGGACGCCGACGTGGTCATGTTCATTCACCGAGAGGACTACTATGATCCCGACACCCCCGACAAGAACATCGCCGAGCTGATCATCGCCAAGCAGCGCAACGGCGCCCTGGGCACCGTCAAGCTGGGCTGGAAGGGCGAATACACCTGGTTCATGGACCTGTCGCCAAATGCCAGGGAAGCGCTGGTTGCACAATAATGCTCGATGTAGGTTCCCTGTTTTACGTCAGAATATCCAGACGATTGTAAAAATCCACAAGAAATGGAGCGATATTTCTACACTTATAGTATAGAAATATCGATAGTGGCAGCAGATTATGCCTGCTGAAGCGGAGAAAAAAAGCATCATGAGACTTTGAGAGCACATGGTTTCATTGAATTCTTGGCGCTTACAATCGACTAATGAATATTAATTGGGAGGATTACGAGGCTTATCACCTCCAATTGAACGATGAAAAGTATAATCAGCAACGTTACATGTCACGTTTGTGGCAATATCACGACCTTTGAGATACAGGACAAGGCTGTATTGTATCGTGATGCGAAGTGTGCTTGGTGTGGTTCTGCAATTCGCAATTCCGATTTGGCAAATGAAGTCATCAAGGTTTTCGGCGGAGTAAATGCCACAAGTATCAGAAGCGCATTGCCCCATTTGGCTGGTTTCCGTATCTTGAATACTTGCTCTAGCGGACCGCTCCATAATATGCTGCATTTTTTGCCCGGGTATATTGCTAGCGAGTATTTTGACGATATTCCCAATGGAGGGTATAAGGATTCGGTGCTATGCCTGGATTTGATGAATATACCATTGGCAGACGAATCCCTTGATTTGGTGATATCAGAGGATGTCATCGAGCATATTGTGGACTATCGAAAAGCATTTGCTGAAATCAATCGTGTGTTGGTTTCAGGGGGATACCATATCTTCACCGTGCCGCTTCATGAAGGCAAGAAAACCGTATCCCGACTGAAGAATCCCCATAAAGTATTTCACGGTGATCCAATCAGGGAAGCGGGTTCCTATGTCATTACAGATTTTGGAAGTGATTTGCCTGAGATTCTCAAAAAATACGGTATGCAAACCAGCGTTAGCTACTCGCATTCTTTCTTTGGCCAGGATGAAATAACAAATGCCGATGAAACATACGAAACATATCTGTCCAAGAGATATCATATGGATGAATATTTTAAGTATAATTCTGTGGTGTTTGTCAGCCGCAAGGCAAGTCCAATCTCAAAGCGGTTCATGGGAAGATGGCTTCATGGAATCTCAAAAGAAGACGATACGGGCGATCCGACGCCGTCAAAGGAGCTGATTGACCGTTATTATGATGGTATTTCAGTATCGGGCTTTTCACCAGAAACAGATAAAACGGCTCCGAGCGGCTGTTACTCCATAGAGGGCGATGTCGGCCACCGGTATACTTGGGTTTCGAAGGAAGTGTACATTGCGCTGAAGCGTCATCCTGAAGCTAAACAGGTGGCCGTCAAAGGCTATGTCAACATGGAGCCCTATCGAGCCAAGGGCATTATGAAGTTGAAACTGTGGGCGGTTATTAACGATGAACTGGAACCGCGTGCGCAGGCAGAGATTACCGAGAATACGGATGTTGATATGATTATACCCTTGGACGATTGTCAAACCCGCGAAATCGCTCAATTGAGAATTCTGGCCTCCGACGCCTTTTGCCCATACCTTGAGGGGACAGGAAACGATCAGAGAAGGCTATCCTGGATACTGCGTGAGATTGTGCAGATATAGCAACAGGCTATTCGACAAACCATGCTGTATATCGTATCCGATTCTGAAAAAACCGCCAGTTTGCCAACTCACAGCGTCTTCAGTTTCCCGTTCAGCTTTCGATAAATGACCGTCATGAACGGTTCCTCCCTGTTGTCCGCGGCCTGATCCAGCGGCAGCCATGCTACGGCGCTGTTTTCGTCAGGCTTGGGGCGCAGGGGCTGGGCGTCGTCGGCCTCCAGCAGGTAGGTGACGTTCAGGTGCAGGTGGGCGGAGACGAACCGGCCCCGCTTCACGTGGGCGTTGACGGGCAGGATCTCTACGGAGTAGATGTCCTCCGTGACGGGCCGCAGGTTTTCGACACCGGTCTCCTCCCGGGCCTCGCGCAGGGCAACGGCCAGCAGGTCGCTCTCTCCGTCGGCGTGGCCCCCGGTCCAGGCCCAGGTTCTGTAGATGTTGTGCCAGGCC
>JAZTZK010000082.1:0-28742 GCA_045637485.1 Clostridia bacterium | reverse complement strand
CCTCCGCGGGGCCTTTCACATGGACCCGGAGCTGGGGAACGGGGAATTTCAAACTGCTGCGGGGATCGAGGCGGCGCTGAAGGGGTGGGGGACCCCCACCCGACGGCTGCTGGACACGGCGGTGGTGGGACGGCTGGACGGCGCGCTGCCGGGACCGACGGTCGCCCTGCGGGCGGATATGGACGCGCTGCCGCTGGCGGAGGCCACCGGCGCGGACTTTGCCTCCCGGAATGCAGGCGTGATGCACGCCTGCGGCCACGACGTGCACATGGCGGCGGCCCTGGGCGCGGCGCGGCTGCTGGCATGTCACAGGGAGGAACTGAAGGGCAGCGTGCTGTTCCTGTTCCAGCCCGACGAGGAGGGCCGGGGCGGGGCGCAGCGCATGATCGAGGCCGGGGTCCTGGAGGGCGTGGACGCAGTATTCGGAGCCCACGTATCCCCGGAGCTGCCCCTGGGGCATGTGGGCGTGCGCTACGGCAAATTCTACGCCGCCTCGGACACCTTCAAAATCGTCGTCAACGGGGTCAGCGCCCACGGGGCTGAGCGGGAGAAGGGCGTCGACGCCCTGGGCGCGGCGGCGGCGCTGGTGAATCGCCTGATCGACCTGCCCAAGTGCCTGCCGGGCGAGCGTGCCGTGCTGTCGGTGGGGGCCTTCCACGCGGGTACGGCGGAGAACGCCCTGGCAGACCGGGCTGAATTTGCGGGCATCATCCGCACGCTGGGCCCTGCGGCGCGAACGGAGCTGAAGCGCCTGTTCCGCCTGGCGGTGGACGAGGTCACTGCGGCCTGGGGCGCGACGGCGGAGGTGACGCTGCGGGAGAGCTACCCCGGGGTGGTGAACGACGACGCCATGACCGCCCTGGTTGAGGGCGCTGCCCGGGAGCTGCTGGGCAGGGACGATGTGCATGTGATCGAACAACCCACGATGACCACCGAGGATTTCGGCTACCTGCTGATGCAGCGGCCCGGCAGCTTCTACCACATCGGCGCGGGCTGCGGTCTGCCGCTGCACAACACCGCCTTCCTGCCCGACGAACGGGCTTCGGTGACCGCCGCCGCCGTACATGCCGCGGTGATCGAAAAATACCTGATGAACGCATGATATACTGAAAAACAGCCGGCAGCGCCGACTGTTTTTTACCAATATATCATGAACTCTTTTGTTCCGATGATCGTCCAACAGAATAAAGGGTATGTACCGGCGGGCCATTCCCGCCGGCGTTTATCGCATGTCGCCGTCGGGCTCGCCCACGCGCTCGCGGAACAACAGGGATATGCACCACAGGGCGGCTATGCCCACGATGGTGTAGATCACGCGGCTGATGGTCGCCGCCTGCCCGCCGAAGAGGTAGGCCACCAGGTCAAAGCGAAACAGGCCGACAAGCAGCCAGTTGATGCCGCCGATGATGCTCAGCAGCAGGGATATGCGGTCCAGCATGAATGACATCTCCTTCTCTCAGCCGGTGTTCCGGCGTGATGCTCTTATGTTGGCCCCTTTTTCGCAAAATATACCGAAGCCGGAAGAAATTTCAACGCCGTTATGAAATCTTCAGGCATCGTGTTGACATCGCGCGGGCAAATGCTATACTTGGAATTGGATAAAACGGACGCATGAAAACCGTTCAGGAGGTACATATTGATGAAAAACCGCATTTTCAGGATTTTGGCCGTGGCTGTGGCGCTGATGCTGATTTTGTGTCATGCGCTGGCCGAGGTGCGCACCACAGGGGATGTCTGGCTGCGCAAGGGCCCCGGACTGGATTACGATGCCGTATCCATACTGTCGTCGGGCAAGAGCTTTGAATATCTGGGTGAATCCAGCGTGGACGAGCGCGGCGTTGCCTGGTACAGGATCAGCGACGGGGAAAAGGAAGGCTGGGTGTCCTCACGGTATACCGAGCTGATCGGGGAATCGGCGAAGGCGGAGGACGCGGCGGAGACCCCCGAAGCAGACGAACCGGCGCCCACCGAAGCGCCGGCCAGCCAGAGCGCGCTTTTTGCCGGTTTGCTGTTCGGCGGCGACGCTTCCGAAGGGGAGAGTGCCGAGAAGGCCGAAGCGGAGATTGAAGCTGAGCCCGAGGCGGATGCGCCCGTGGAGGAACCGGCAGGGGAAGCTGACGCGACGCCAGCGCCCGCTCCGGCGAACGCGCCCGCCAGGCCCGTGGAGATGTCCGCGTACTATTTGAACAATCTGGTGGAGGCGGCCAATGAAATCGGCCTGATCTCCTATCGCCAGGTGGAATCCGAGGCGCCCTATCAGTACTATGACAAAGCCCTGATCCTCGCCGGCAACCAGCAGGTGGAGAACATCGTGGTGTACGGCCCGGGCTACGAGGTCTACGGCGTGTCGGTGGGCATGGATATCAACGCTGCCAGGGCCTGCCTGAACGCCGCCGGACTGGACTACGTGGAATCGGTCAACGGCGTCACCTATGAGCACAGGGCCACCGGTGCCTCCCTTTTCACCGATCCCAAGGGCCACGATTCCTGCATCAACGTGTGGGTGAACGACAACGGCGCTGTCACGGAGATCGACTGGTCGTCGTATACCGGCTGAATATTGAAGGAAAACAAGCCGCCCCAAAATGACATTTCAAGGTCATTTTGAGGCGGCCTGTTCTTCGGTTCATCCCTCCAGCACCTTCTGCTGGGTTTCGATGTCGGCTTCGCCGGTGGCGGGCAATCCGTGATCCCGCTGGAAGGCGGCGATGGCCTTCGCGGTTTGCGGGCCGTAGTAGCCGGTGGAGGGGCCGTCCATCTTCAGGTAGCCCATGGCCCTCAGCTTTTCCTGCAGCTGCAGCGCCACCCAGGTGTATTCGCCCTCCACCAGGGTGTGGTGGTCGTCCACGTTGTACTCGGGGGTCGGCATGGCCGTGTCGATCCGGGCCGAGGTCTCGTTGTCCGGGAGTTTGAACAGCTCGTTCAGCGTCACCAGCCTGTAGCCATTGGAGACGGCCCAGGGGATGAACTCCTCCAGCTTCTTCGTGTCCGGATCGGTGCAGTGGAACAAATACACCTGTCCGGGGGCCAGCGCGGCGCGGATGTGCTTCATGTCGGAATCCGAGCCGGAGACGCTCCAGTTGGCGATGCCCAGGTAGCCCAACTGCTTCAGGTAGCTGTGGATGCGGGGGTCGGTGTCGCCGTCGCCGCCCATCAGCCGCAGGAAGTGCTCCTGGTAGTTTACGCCCAGGGCCCTGTCCAGCGCGGCGTCCTGCTTCCAGATCTCGGCGGCCATCTCGTCGTCGGACAGGCGGAAGATGCGGGAGTGGCTGTAGGTGTGGTTTTCGATCTCAAAGCCCAGGTCGAAGGCGCAGTGCTTCAGCAGCTTCGGCATGCCGTCCTTGGACAGCGCCTCGCCCACGGGGAACAGCGTCAGCTTGCCACCCGCGTCCTCCGCAGCCTTGACGATGCGCTCCAGGTTCTTGATCTGATAGCAGTCGTCCACGGTGATGGCGATCTTCTTCGATTCGATCCCGGCGCTGTGGATCACCGGCAGGTACGAAAAGGGCGTGGGCTCGGGGGTGATTTCCGGCGTGGGCTCGGAAGTCGGCTCCGGCGTAGGCTCGGGGGTCGGCTCAGGGGTGGGCTCGGGCGTCGCCTGGGGAACCAGCGTGATCACCGGCGCCGCCTCGACCCTGTGGAGGTCAGCGGTGTCCACTTCGACCCCGGCGCGGGTCTGTACCTCGCTGGCGGCGGGCACGTTCGCGGCGGGCCTGGCCAGCAGCCGGACGGCCAGCGCGATGAGCGCCAGCATGCCCAGCGTGAACAGCAGCGCCGGCAGCAGGCTGTTCTGCTTGCGCCTGCGACGCTTTCCGCGGTGGTTCTGTACGCGCTTCGCGGCGCGTGGATCGACGCGCCGGACGGAATTCCGGCTTTCCGCTTTCCTTGAATTGCGTTTCATAAACCGTCCCTCCTGTCTTGACGCGGCGCGATTCAGGGCTTATACTTGAATCAGAGGCGCGATTGCCTCGATTGTGCAACAATGATTATAGCCGTAAACGCGGCGTGTATCCATCACATTGGGCTAATAAGACGTGACATTTTTCTGAACTGTTGCGTCATTTTCACTTGAAAATTCTGGAAAAAAGGAAGTGCGACGGCTGTGCGATTGGACAAGGCGGTGGCCATGACGGGACTGACGCGCAGCGAGGCGCGCAAGGCGATCGCGGCGGGGCGCGTGCAGGTGGACGGCCGACCGGTCCGGGACGCCGCCATGCAGGTTCAGCCCGGGCAGGTGCGCATCGACGGGTCTGCGCCGGTGGAGGCCGGAGAGCTGTACATCATGGTGAACAAGCCCGCAGGCGTGCTCACGGCCACCGAGGATCGCCGCCTGCCCACAGTGCTGGACCTGCTGCCTCCGGCGCTGCGTCGCAGGGGACTCGGGCCCGTGGGTCGGCTGGACCGGGATGTGACGGGGCTTGTACTGCTGACCACGGACGGACAGCTGGCCCATCGGCTGATTTCACCCAAATGGAAGGCGGAAAAGCAGTATCGGGCGCGGTGTGAGGGGCGTTTGACGGCCAATGCGGTCGAGGCCTTCGCCCAGGGCATACCGCTGTCCGACTTCACGGCGCGGCCTGCGAGGCTGGCGCTTCTACAGACCGGCGACGAGGGTTCGACGGCGGACGTCATACTGACCGAGGGCAAGTTCCACCAGGTCAAACGCATGTTTGCCGCCGTGGGTCACCCGCTGATCGCCCTGGAGCGCCTGCGCATCGGCCCCCTCGCTCTCGATCCGGCCCTCGCGCCGGGGGAATGGCGACGCCTGACCGAAGGTGAAGTGGACGCGCTTTGTGAGGCCTGTCAATTGAAATCAGGAGAGGATTAACCATGCCGGACCATTATTATACCGAAGTTCCGACCTCTGCCCACGACGAGCGTCGGGTCGCGCTGCGGGTACTGGGAAATGAGCTGAACTTTATCACCGACGCGGGCGTGTTTTCCCGGGACGGCCTGGACCGGGGCACCGAGGTGCTGCTGAACGCGCTGCCGGAGCTGTCGGGCCGGGTGCTGGACCTGGGCTGCGGCTGGGGCGCCGTGGGAGTCGCGCTGGGCAAGCGCTGGCCGGGGCTGGACATCGTCATGACCGACATCAACGGCAGGGCCGTCGAGCTGGCGCGGCGCAACCTGACCGAAAACGGCGTGAAGGCCACAGTGGTTCAGGGCGACGGCTTTGCGGCCGTGGAGGGAAGGTTTGACGCCATCGTCACCAATCCGCCCATACGCGCCGGCAAGGCGGTCGTCTACGGCCTGTTCGCCCGGGCGCGAGACCATCTGAAGCCGGACGGTGCGCTGTATGTCGTCATTCGCAAGCAGCAGGGCGCGCCTTCGGCGCTGAAATACCTGAAGGAGATCTATGCCCGGGCCGAAACCGTGGATCGCGGGTCTGGCTTTCATGTGCTGAGGGCACGGCTGTCATGAAAAGGGCGATTCAGAGGTCCCGCGACACCGGTTTGCCAGGGAAATATGATGATTTTTTCGTTGAATAAAGTATTGATACAAGTTTTCTGTTGCGAAAAGTATAAAACGATGGTATAATGTTAAGTGATGGATTTTCGAAAGCGGATTGAGGCGCGGTCATCATCGCGCATGCGCCGGAAGGCAGACAAGGGAAGACAGATATGCGAATAGTGCGCGTTTTGCTGGTGATCGTGGCCGTGGTATGCCTGGGAGTGGCGCTGTCCTACCCGATACGATACCGTCAGGCGCAGGAAAAGAACGATACGGACATGGTGGATCTGGCCCAGATGCGCCAGCAGGCGCGACAGAGCCAGGTCGACAGCGCGCGGGATGACGTTGTCTTTCCGGCGCTTCCCGAAAGGTTTTCGGATGACCTGGGCGACGAAGCGGAAATCCTGGACGGCGAACCCGAACCGGAAAGCGGGACGGAAGAAGCGATAAGCAGGCCAGGCGGAGATGCCGACCGACCCTCCGGGGACAGCCCATCCGCGGTTGCCGGGGGGAATGGCGCAGACGCGTCGGAGCCGGCGATTACCCCCGATGACTCCTCGGACGAGACAGGCGACAGCAGGACGGAGGCCGGTGAGGGCGCTTCGGAGGCTGTCGGCGGGCACACGGAGAAGCCCGCGGAGGATCGGCAGCTCGATGCTGAGGACGTGGATGCTACCGCTGGTCCGGCGGAGGGCCTTGAGGGTACCGCCGCGCCGGTGGAAGAGGCGGCGCCGACGCCCGAGCCGACGCAGCAGTCCGATTATTGGGATCTGGGCAGGTATTACGCGCCGACGCCCGAGCCCACGCCCGAGCTAACGCCCACGCCCGAGCTGACGCCCAGGCCCGAGCCGACGCCCACGCCTGAACCCACGCCGACGCCCGAGCCCACGCCGACGCCCGAGCCCACGCGGGAGCCCAACTATTGGGACCTGGGCAAGTATTATGCGCCGACGCCCGAACCGACGCCCACGCCAAAGCCGGTGGAGGGAGGACCAATCGTCGCGCCGACGCCCACGCCCGACCGCTCCATCCGCAATGGGCCGTTACCCTACGCGCTCAGGGAAAAGGCGACGCTGGACGAGACGGCCATACTGCCCGAGCTGAAGGATATCTACGCCCTCAACAAGGATCTGATCGGCTGGATCAGCATCCCCGACACGGTCATCGACTATCCGGTGGTCCAGGCGGAGGACGGCGAGTTTTACCTCACCCACGACTTCTACGGCGAGGAAAACGTCAACGGTCAGATCATACTGGACGTGCTGTGCGATCCCTACACGCCCAGCTACAACCTGGTCGTCAGCGGGCACCACATGAAGAACGGCTCCATGTTCGGCGGGCTGCCGGAGTATCGGAACAAGAGCTATTGGGCGAAGCACCCGTTCCTCGAGTTTGACTCGCTGATGGAGCGCAAGATCTACGTGATTTTCGCCTGCTTCTATTCTGCGGATTACGACGAGGACGAGACGGGGTTCCGCTACAACGCCATTATCGATTACAAGATCGACGCCGACCGTTGGCTGGCGGAGATCGAGGATAACCAGCTTTACGATACCGGTATCGAACGGGAATTCGGCGACGAATTCATCACACTGACAACCTGCGATCGAGCGCGCCACCGCAACGGAAGATTTGTGGTGGTGGGCCGGAGAATACGGGAAGGGGAGAGTTTTGAATGAAAAGACTGTTGGCCATGGTTTTGGTGTGCTTGCTGTGTGCGACCGGCGCGCTTGCGGCTGAGTGGGGGGAAGGCCTCGGGCCGGAACAGCCCTTGCCGGGCGTGCCCAGGATCGACCTGAGCAAGGAGATGGGCTATGACTATACCTATCCCAGTGCGAAGCTGAAGGTAAAGTATTTCTGCAATGTGCTGGAGATCTACCTGCCCCGCGAGGACATTGAGCTGGGCGAGGGCCATGCGCACCTGTACGATTCCACCGATACCGAGATTGTGGATTTTGATTTCGCCAATCCCGATCAGGTCGAGCTGCGTGTCCAGCAGGAAAGCGAGCTGGTGGCAAAGAAGTGGGGCGGCGGCGTTTGCATTGAAATGCATCTGCCCGTTTCGCTGAAATTCAATGAGAGCTATTATGTGCTGATGGACCTGAATTGCTTTACGGCCGGTGAGAACCATGTTTCGAATTACGATCTGACCGAGAAGACCCAGTGGACGCCCGTGCTGGAAAGCGATTTCGGCATCGAGAGCCTGTTCTATTTCACGCCGCCCGCCCCGCCGGAGGAGGAGGGCGAGGAGACCGAAGTGGTCGAGGAAGCGCCCGAGGAGGCTGTCGAGGAGAATCCCTTTGACAAGTCGATGGTGGCAGAGGAGGCGCCCGTGGAAGAGGTGCTCGGCGAACCCAAGTACAACCCTGTGACCGGCGACAAGATCCACTTCGACCTGGTTCTGGGCGGCGACGCCAAGACCGCCGTCATATTCAGCGAGAACGACTCCGTATTGGTGCAGAAGCGGGACTACACCGAGTCCAGCCCCGTGACGCTGACCATCACCAAGGACGACCTGGACTGGGGCGTCGTGTTTCTGGACGAAAAGGACGAGGTGATCCAGGCGATCAAGCCCAATTGGGTGAGGTAAGATATCGCAGTGGGACAGGAACCGGGCGGCGGATGTTGAATCCGCCGCCCGGATATTAATTGGTTGCATAAGCGTATTTGTTCAGTCCTGATGTATTTGCACCTACTTTGGCGGCCTGGAGGTCGCCGCTACAGGCATATCTCCTCGTAGCGGCGGCGTCCACGCCGCCATGACTGAACAGATACGCATAAGCAGGAAATATGACGATCATTGGAAAAATAGGAAAACGGACGTAAAAGTCCGTTTTTTTGTACATTAATAATAGTATAATATTATTCAAGCCAAGTATTGACATTATGGGTCAGAATGACTCTGCAATAGAACAGATGGTAAAAAAACTGGATATGCGCTTGAAAGAAGGAGGGGGAGTGCATTGGAAGCTCAAATACAGAAACTTCGCCTGATCGTCAATGGCGCGGTGTGCCTTTACGAGGGGCAGGGACTGGAGATCCCTGAGTTGTTAGAGTCACAACACCGAGAGGACTTACTGACCGTACTGGATGCCATTGTTGCGGCACTGTATTGGGTACAGGAAGAGTTGGCGATTGGGAAAGAGAAGGGTGTATGAAAGAACACCTGGAAGGTGAAGTATAAAAGAACCGCGACTGTCGATGGACAGTCGCGGAAAGGGATTGACCTTTATGATTCCGATACATTATCGGAACCATAAAGCGTGTTTCAAAGCCGACATCCCTAAAGCATCGTTACGGACTTAACAGTAGAGGAAGAACTCTCTTTTGCAATGATCAGGTATACTGTTTTCCCATTGTAGGTTGCCGTATACCAATAATCATTCCCATTGACCCGATATGAACTCCATCCGGCACTGATAGCCGTAGATTGAGCAGTGTATAAGTTCATTCCGGGATAAACGCCCGATAGGGTGTATCTGCTGCTTTTAGTGGTCAGCATGATACCCGTAATGTTGTTGGTACTGGCAGACACAACGACCATCATGTAGGTGTTTACATAGTAATAGCTGCCATCTTCATAATCATAATACGATAAAGTATCGTCCACAATGGAATTGAATTCATCGAAATCCATTCCATACGCGCCCAAAATCTCCCCGGTATAACCGGTACTTCCCGTTACAGTCACGTAGATGTCCACATAGTCTTCTGTGACGGTATCACGCACGGTTACGGTTGTGCTGCCTGCACTCACACCCGTGATTATCAACTGACAGGTGTCGCCATCCCATCCATCGCCCCATTTGCAGGTCGCAATGCTTGAATCATCAACGCTCCATCTAATTGTGTTATCGTTGAGATAGGTTATACTGACAGGATACGATTGACCGGCGCTGATGCTTATGCTCGTTGGGTTTGCGGACAAAACGGGCTCCTCTTTTATTACCGTTACCTTGCAGATGGCCTTCTTGCCGTTGTATGTAGTGACAGAAATCTTGGCTGTGCCGCTGCCGACGGCTTTCACTTTGCCTTTTTCAGTAACGGTTGCCACATCCGTATTACTGCTCTTCCACGTTAGCTTGGAGGAAGCGGTACCTTCCGGGAGGGAGGCTTTCAGGCTAAGCGTTTTACCGACTTTCAGGCTTGCGGAGGTCTTGTTCAGGGAAATGCTGGAGGGCGCTTTGGCAACGGTTACCTTCAGGACCGCCTTCTTGCCGTTATGGGTCTTGACGGTGATGTTGGCCTTGCCAGCTTTCTTGGCTGTGATCTTGCCGCTCTTGCTAACGATAGCGACGGCCTTGTCACTGGTTGTCCAGGTGAAGGTCGTGTGGGAGCCCTTGGTGATCGTCGGTTCAAATGTCACCGATTCCTTGACGCCCAGGGTGATGGACTTTGAAGGCAGGGTGACCTTATTAGGCGCAGCAACTACCTGGACGGTATACCGCTTTTTCTCTTTTGTACCGGACAGTATGGTAATCTCCGCTTCGCCTTTCTTCAAGCCCGTGACAAGACCAGTGCTGGATACTTTGGCCACCTTTGGCTTCGAGGATTTGAAGGAAAGATTTTTACCCAAGCCCTTTGTACTGAGCTGATAGGTTTCTTTAACCCCCAAAGTGATGCTATCGGAAGCATTGCTTTCTTCCTGTTCAATGCCTTCCGGGCCTGTGATATCTGGCGGCTCAATCGTGGATTCTTCGAATGGATTCAAAATATCGTTGGACAAATTGAATTCAAGAGAATCGTCGAGTAATTCGTCGGGTTCCAAAAGAGCGCCTTCGATGTTGAGAGCGTCTTCGATTTCGGTGGTGTTAACGGATGAGCCATCTTCGATGATGATCTCTTCCTCGCCCATACCGGTCAGGGACAGCATCAGTATAGCCGCCAGCAACAGCGCGGCCAGCCTCTTCAAATTAAACTTCATATGGATTCCTCCTCCTTCAATGTCTGCATTGCTTGCCTGCGACGATGTAAAAAAACAACCCTCCTTCATCATTATTACGCAGGTGCGTCATAAAACCATTATACACTGTTTCAAAATAAAACGCAAGTGCGTACACGCCATTGCGTAAAATTTTATATCCTTTTATTGTGAGGTGAGAGGATATGAGTGTAAAGGAAGCGGTGGTGGCGCGGTTTAGGGAGATACTTGACCAGCGGAACATGAGGCCCAACGAGCTGGCATATCAATCGGGGGTGACGCCGTCCACGGTCTACAGCATGCTGGACGGGCGGCGCAGGGAAGTGACCATCAACCTGATCAAGAAGCTCTGCGACGGGCTGGACATGACCCTTGGCGCTTTTTTCAGCGCGCCGGTATTTGATGAATTGGAACAGGAGATCAAATAAAAAAGGGTATGACAATGGATTGACGGGAAACAATGCATATGCTATAGTATGAGCAAAGGTGGAGTTTTTCGGGAGGATCATACCAATGCCGGATGTCAGGTTTTCAATCCAGAACCATTATTTCGTGTATGATGCCCGGAAGGGAGAAATAAACAAACATAAGCACGGCATTGGCTTTGAAGTGGCAGCATATGTCTTTTTAGATAATCTGCGTATTGACTTTGAGGATGAAAGACACAGTACGATTGAAGAAGTGCGCTGGATCACCATTGGGCTTGTGAAGGATATACTGACTGTAGTCTACTGTGAGCGTCCGCAGGATGGAAAGCATTACTATCGATTGATATCTGCAAGACATGCAACGCCTGCTGAACGCAGATTGTATAATGATGCCGTGTTTGGAAGAACCTGATCGACTGAAAGGGCGGGTGATAATGAGTGGATATTCGTTTTATGATAAAAGCAGATGCGACACCGACAGAAGAACAGGTCAGGGAGATTGAAGCGTCCAGAGAATTTCCTTTTGTCGAAGATGAGGATTCTCCCGAGATTGATCCACAGAAGAATCCCGAATTGTGGGCAAAGGCACTTGAAGCATTGGCTGAACGCAATCGCAGAATGGCAAAGAACATGGCTTAACGCACCGTTATCAGGCCACATAGACGAAAATCGCCCCCATAATGGGGGCGATATGCGTTCAACGGATGCTCACATCGTGATCGTGAACACCTTGTCCAGGTAGTGCTCGGCCACGCCGAGGACCTCGGCGTTGGGGCCGGCCTGGGCGTAGGAGAGGTCTACGTGGCGGATCAGCGAGGTGCGGCTGCACAGGGCGTGATAGACCTCCCGCAGGAAGACGTCGCCCATGATCTCGATGCCGCCGCCCAGTACGATGCGCCGCATGCCGGAGCTGCACATGACGCTGTACAGCCCGAAGGCCAGCAGCTGCGCCGACGCCTTGACGGCTTCCAGCAGGGCGGGCTCCTCGGGATAGCGCCGGGCCAGCGCCTCCAGGCTCTCCGGAGGCTCGATGCCCGCCGCATTGGCGGCCTGCTGCGCGTCTTCGAGTATGGCGTTCAGGTTGACGTAGCGTTCAAGGCATCCGCAGTTGCCGCAGGGGCAGGGCCTGCCCTTGTAGTCGATGGTGAAGTGGCCGATCTCTCCGGATACGTTGAAGGGGCCGAGGTAGATGTCGCCGTTTGAAATGAAGGAACAGCGTATGCCCCCGCGAATCTCGACAAAGATCATGTTCTGGGTGTCCGGGGCATCCGAGTCGTCGGGATTGGCGGCGTCCAGGAACTTCTTCTCGGCATAGGCCATGCTGCGGGTGCTGTTGAACAGGAACACCGACAGCCCCACGCGCTGCTGGAAGCGGCGGATGGATTCCTCAGTCAGGGGAAAGCCCAGCGCCGTTTCGGTGTGGAACATATGGTCCTGCTCGATGAATATGCCAGGGAAGCAGACGCCGATCATCACGGCTTTGGAGGGGTTGAAGCGCTTCGACTGGTTGCGCAGTATGTCGTCGAACAGCCGGATGTAGGCATCACCGGCGGTGGCTTCGTCAAGCGTGCGGCAATCCAGCGGGAAGAAGCGATCTTCGAGGATGCGGCATTCCAGGCTCATCAGGGCAAAGCGGACGCCCTCGGGCTTGACCGAGAACACCGCCAGGTGATGGGCCGTCTTGTTCAGCCTTAGGCTGATGGGCCGCCGACCGGGCAGCGAGGTCTGGGCGGGGCCGGTCTCGTCGATCAGCTTGCGATTGGCCAGCTCCTCCACCAGCACCGAAACGCTGGTGGCGCTCAGGTTCATGTGGCGCACGATCTCGGCGCGTGATTTGCATTTTCCACTGCGTACCAAGTCAAAAATGCGCTTGATGTTGGCTTCCTTGACCTGCTGCTGGTAGCCGGTATGGCCGAAACCAAGCTTCTCCTGGGGCAAATACTTCATATGGGAATCCCTTTCTTAATATCGGCGTGGACGCGGATCAGCGGGGCTGTCCGAACCAGCAGAGAAAGCAGAGAGAGTGAGTCGTATACATACCCACATGGTATCACATTAATTCGCATTTATCAAGTGTTTTTAAATTATTTAATCAATACAACGCATTTTTGAATTGGAATATTCATTTATGCCGGTTGATACGCCTACGGGCGCGGCTCCGTAAATAGGAGTCGCGCCCGTAGGCTTCAGGCCTGCATCAATACATGCCGCCCATGCCGGGGTTGCCGGCGGGAGCAGCCGGTTCCGGCGCGGGGATGTCGGTGACCAGAGATTCGGTGGTCAGCACCATCGCGGCCACGGAAGCGGCGTTCTGCAGGGCGCAGCGGGTGACCTTGGTGGGGTCGGCGATGCCGCGCTCCATCATGTCGGTGTACTCGTCCTTGGCGGCGTCATAGCCGAAGGTGCTGGACTTGCGGCTCTTGATCTTCTCGACGATCAGGCTGCCCTCGACGCCGGCGTTCTTGGCGATCTGGCGCACGGGCTCCTCCAGGGCGCGCAGCACGATCTGCACGCCGGTCTTCTCGTCGCCGTTGGCCTCGGAAATCAGCTTGGCCACGGACTTGCTGGCGTTCAGCAGCGCGGTGCCGCCGCCGGGCACGATGCCCTCTTCCACGGCAGCGCGGGTGGCGGCCAGGGCGTCCTCGATGCGCAGCTTGCGCTCCTTCATCTCGACCTCGGTGGCCGCGCCGACGTTGATCACGGCGACGCCGCCCGACAGCTTGGCCAGGCGTTCCTGCAGCTTCTCGCGGTCATAATCGGAGGTGGTGTCCTCGATCTGGCTGCGGATGGAGGCGATGCGGGCCTTGATCTCGTCGGAATCACCGGCGCCCTCGACGATCACGGTGTTCTCCTTGTCGATTTTCACCTGGCGGGCGGAGCCCAGCATGTCGATGGTGGCTCCCTTCAGCTCCAGGCCCAGCTCCTCGGTGATGACCTGGCCGCCGGTCAGTATGGCGATATCCTGCAGCATGGGCTTGCGGCGGTCGCCGAAGGCGGGGGCCTTGACGGCCACGCAGGTGAAGGTGCCGCGCAGCTTGTTCAGAACCAGGGTGGCCAGGGCTTCGCCTTCGACGTGCTCGGCGATGATCAGCAGCTTCTTGCCCTGCTGCACCACCTGCTCCAGCAGGCCGATGATCTCCTGGATGTTGGAAATCTTCTTGTCGGTGATCAGGATCAGCGGGTTGTCCAGCACGGCTTCCATCTTCTCCATGTCGGTGCACATGTAGGAGGAGGCGTAGCCGCGGTCAAACTGCATGCCCTCGACGATGCTCAGCTCGGTCTTCATGGTCTTGGATTCCTCGACGGTGATGACGCCGTCCTTGCCGACCTTCTCCATGGCGTCGGCGATCAGCTGGCCGACGGCGACGTCGCTGGAGGAGATGGCCGCGACCTGGGCGATCTCGTTTTTGCCCTCGATGGGCTTGGACTGGGCGGCCAGGCTCTGCACGGCGGCCTCGGTGGCCATCTCGATGCCCTTCTTCAGGACCATCGGGTTCGCGCCCGCGGCCACGTTCTTCAGGCCCTCATGCACGATGGCCTGGGCCAGCAGGGTGGCGGTGGTGGTGCCGTCGCCGGCCACGTCGTTGGTCTTCACGGAGACCTCGCGCACCAGCTGGGCGCCCATGTTCTCAAAGGGGTCTTCCAGTTCGATTTCCTTGGCGATAGTGACGCCGTCGTTGGTGATCAGCGGCGCGCCGAACTTCTTGTCCAGCACCACGTTGCGGCCCCTGGGGCCCAGGGTGATCTTTACGGTATCGGCCAGCGCGTCAATGCCGGTCTGCAGCGCCTTGCGGGCGTCCTCGCCATATTTAATCTGCTTTGCCATGATTATATCCTCCGATTCTGGATTGATTGGTTGTTTAGGGAAACAGGGGAGCAGGAATAACCTGCCGCCTTATTCCACGACGGCCAGGATGTCGCTCTGGCGCACAATGATGTATTCCTCGCCGTCCAGCTTGACCTCGGTCCCGGCGTACTTGGAATAGATGACCTTCTGGCCCACTTCGACGTTCATCTTGATTTCCTTGCCGTCCACATTCCCACCCGGGCCAACGGCCAGGACTTCCGCCATCACGGGCTTTTCCTTTGCGGAATTGGTCAGGATGATGCCACCCTTGGTGGTCTCCTCGGCCTCAAGATTCTTGATGACCACGCGGTCGCCCAGCGGCTTGATCTTCATATGCGCATACCTCCATGGTTTGATGTTGTTTGTTAGCACTCTTCAAATTTGAGTGCTAACCCTTGCAGAGGATAGTTTAACCATTCTATATGGAAAAATCAAGGCCTATTATCCAATATTTAGGGTTAAAATTCGGTAAATCAAGCAAATGGACAGCCAAAATGAGGAAATGAGGAATTGCCGCTTGGCATTATCAATAAAAAACGGCCCATCGCCAATGCAATGAACCGCACCTTGCGCAAGTCGGGTTGCTTACAGCTCGACCTTGCCCTCGATCTCCTTGTTGACCACGTAGTAAACGGCGGCGTCCTCGGGCTTCACGTAGATGTCCAGATCGACGATCTCGGACAGCTTCTTGCCGGAGTCCTTCCAGTTCTTCTTTACGTTCGCCTCGACGGCGCCCAGATCGAATTCACAACCGTTATACTGCAGGATCATCTGCTGGTTGATCTTAGCCATGCTACCTTCCTCCTCATCAATATCAAAGCTTCGCGCCTTTTGCGCGCTGCCGGAAACAATATAGCAAAACAAATGTAAAGTTGCAAGATTAATCGCGTGAAATTGCGCTTTGAAAAATTGGCGGCTTAGCCAAAAATCAATGTTTTTCCTCCTTCCAGGCGCGTATGGCCGCAAGTTTTTGGGCAAAAGCGGCTTCCTCGCCCTGATTGGTGGGCGTATAATAGCGCTTGTCCGCCAGGGCGTCGGGCAGGCACTGCATGTCCGTCAGCTTCTCCGCGTAGTCGTGGGCGTAGCGGTAGCCCTTGCCGTAGTTCAGATCCTTCATCAGCCCGGTCACCGCGTTGCGTAGGTGCAGCGGCACCGGGTCGGCCAGCGCCTTTTCGGCGTCGGCCTTCGCTGTCAGGTAGGCCACCTCCATGGCGTTTGACTTGGGGGCCAGCGCCATGTACACCACCGCCTGGGTCAGGTGTACCGTGCACTCCGGCATGCCGATCAGCCGGCAGGCCTGGAAGGCGGCCACGGCCTGGTCCAGCGCCCGGGGGTCGGCCAGGCCAACGTCCTCGCTGGCAAAGCGGGTGACCCGGCGGGCGACGTAGATCGGGTCCTCGCCGGCCTCCAGCATCCGCGCCAGCCAGTACACCGCCGCGTCGGGGTCGGAATTGCGCATGGACTTGTGCAGCGCCGAGATCAGGTTGTAGTGCTCCTCGCCGCTCTTGTCGTACAGCAGCGACTTCTTCGACACGCACTGGGCAAGCGTCTCTTCGGTCACCCTCACGCCGCCGTCCGCGTCCAGCTCGCCGTTGAGCACCGCCATCTCCAGCGTGGACAGAGCCGTGCGGGCGTCTCCGTTGGCAAACACGGCGATGCGCCGCAGCATGTCTTCCGGCATGTCGATGGCCTGGCCGCCAAAGCCCCGGGGGTCGTCCAGGGCGTGGCGAAGCAGCTTCGTCACGTCGTCCACGCCCAGCGCGTGCAGCACGAACACCTTGCAGCGGCTCAGCAGCGCGGCGTTGACCTCGAAGGAGGGATTCTCGGTGGTGGCGCCGATCAGTATGATGCTGCCCTTTTCCACAAAGGGCAAAAAGGCGTCCTGCTGGGCCTTGTTGAAGCGGTGGATTTCGTCCACGAACACGATGGTCCGTTCGCCGAAGCGCCGGTTGTCGTCGGCCTGCTGCATCACGCCGCGAATCTCCTTGATGCCGCTGGTGACGGCGGAGAAGTCGATGAAGGCGGCCTTCGTGCGCCGGGCGATGATCCGCGCCAGTGTGGTCTTACCCACCCCCGGCGGGCCCCAGAAGATCATCGAGGCCACCTGATCCGATTCGATCAGCCGCCGCAGCACCTTCCCCGGCCCGATGAGATGTTGCTGGCCCACAAAATCCTCCAGCGACTCCGGCCGCAGCCGGGCGGCCAGAGGCTGGGACAGGGATGTATTTGCACTGTCAAACAGGGATAGCTGTTCCATGCTGGTCCTCCGGGGGATTATTATTTATGCTACGGCGTCGGGATACTTTACAACGGCAACTTCGGTCAGCGCCTGTTTGGCAGCTTTGACGATTTTTTCGAGGTTTTCGGTCACTTCTCCACTGTAGGCGATTTCCCCGCAAGTATCGCACTGAAGACAGGGTACATGTCGCACGACGATACAACTGTCATCCGTGTCGGTGACAAATGTGGTGTACCCCTGGCGCATTTCACCTTTGCATTTGAAGCACTTCATGGTTTTGCCCTCCTTGTTTTCAGATCATTGCTCCACTGATCAGGGTCCGGCCTGTATGCCGTAATCAGCCAAAGCATGTCATCGCCTATCCCGGCGACGATATGTATTCCTTCGCCAAGAATCAGACAACTGGGATAAGGATAATCGTCCGGATAATTCTCTATAACCTCACCCTTTGCAATTGCCTGCTTTATTTCGGTCAATTCTATGCCGCGTTCCATCATGCGGTTAATACAGTGCTGAGTGATGATCAAGCGCTGATTATTGCACAGGATACGCAGTTTTTCAATATCCATAATCATTGGTCTCCGTTTGCAGATATAAAGATGAGCCTTTCTTACTGTTATTATACCTTGTTATTATGAAGGAAGCAAGTGAAAGAATAAAGCGTAAGCCAAGAAACATAACAGGGAACGCGAATTGCCGCGTCCCCTGTTATGTTTGTTATGCTTCCTTCTCCTCTGAAAACAGCCGAACCACCTGCTCAACGCACTGTCGCTTTTCCTCGGGCAGGGCGCGGAGGTCGGCGAGCAGCCGGGCCTCCCGCGGGGTCAGGCGCTCCTGCGTCAGGTGCTCCACCTTGTACCGTTGGTCGGAATAGCCCACGAGATAGTCGATGGTGGTGTCGAAGTAGTCGGCAAGGCGCTTCAGGATTTCGAGCTCGGGCTCTGTGTTGTGGTTTTCGTATTTGTTTATGGAGGGCTGGGTGACAAATATGGCCTACGCGAGGCGCTGCTGACTGATGCCATATTCTTCCCGCAGGGCTTTCAGGTTTTTCAGCACGGCGCAACACCTCCCAGTTTTCATCACTTTTATTTTAACAACCGGAGGGTGTTTTATGAAATTCTTATCAGGACTTGACAATAAGCAATGGTTATATTATTATGATACTGTGAAGTCGCATCTGTTTTTATATAACAACCAACAGGAATAAGGAGGAAGGAACATGAAGAAGCGTTGGGTGTACTTGTTGGCCATACTGCTGGTCGCCGTAGCGGCGGCGTCTACGCCGCCATGACTGAATCATCATGCGGTAAGCCGCGCCATTATGAATGAACGCAGGCCCGTAGGAGCGATTTCCTGATCGCCTGCGGGCGCTTGGAGAGCGCCCCTACGAGGCATGTTTACAGTAATGCTTCTTGCGAAGTCAAGACATGAAAACAGGCGCCTGAGCATGTGCGCGCAGAGCGGTTATCAGGCGCCTGTTTCCGTGTTTTACTCAATTCTTATCCCATAAATCTTGCAGCTCCGCGTTCCCACGACGATCATGTCGTCGAACACCGCCGGGGTGCCCTCGATGTTGCCGCGCAGCTGGATGTCAGCGGCCTCCTCGCCGGTCAGGCCGTCCAGCAGGCGCAGCTTGCCGCTGGAGCTGCCCAGCAACACGTAGCCCTTGCCGGACCCCGTGTACAGGCAGGTGGGGGAGGACCAGCCGTGGCTACCCAGGGGCAGGGACCAGGCCGTCTCGCCGGTGGCCTTGTTCAGGGCGTAGAGTATGCCCTCACCCTGGCGGGTTCGGCAGACGTGGTAAAAGACCAGGTTTGAAAGGTCGTGCCTGCCCACGGCGGGGGTGGCGAAGCTGCCGCCGCCGTTGTCGTCGTTCTGGTGGATGGGGTCGGAATCCCGGTTCCAGAGCAGCTCGCCGGTCAGCGCGTTCAGCTTGAACATCTGGCTGACGCCGTTGTGGCCCCGGTGATCCAGCTCGTTGGCGGCGTACAGCGCGACCGTGCCGCCCGCCTCGACCTCGATCACCAGGCTGGCGTCGATGTCGTCCGCGGCGTCGAAGCACCAGACCAGCTTCATCGTGTTCAGGTCCACGCACTGTATGACGCCGTTGTTCGTGGCGAAGTAGGCGTAGTGGTTGTAGATCGCCACGCTGTTCTCGGTGCCCAGCTTGCCGTTCCTGTCCCGATCGTATTGGTAGGTATAGCGGTTGACCCTGGGATCGATGTCGATGCTACCGAAGCCCTCGCGGGTGTTCAGCTTAATCCGGTACAGCACGCCGTTTTCCCCGGCAGTGATCATCGTGTCGGTCTCGGCGTCCACGAGCGGCGAACAGTCGAAGGCCTGCCAGGGGCGATTGGCCGCGCGGTCCTTGCCGTCCAGGAAGTACAGCAGCTTTTGGTCGATCAGGCTCCAGACGCGGGTGCCGCAGGGCACGCGCTTGCCCTTCACATCGTAGATGCCCTGGCCGCAATACAGCAGCGGCAGGCCCCTGGGATCCACGGTCAGGCTGCCCTTGATGGGCGCGTCGATGTCGATGGCTTCCCGGGTCTTTTCGCCGTCCGCCATGTCGAGGAAGTAGATGTGGCCGTCCAGAGTGGCGTAGATGACCTCCACGAGGCCGTCCACGTTCCGCTTTTCGGGCTTGATGTTCATCTGGCGGCGCAGCGCCTCCGGCCAGCGCACCAGGCTGGCCTGGCCCGTCCAGCCCACGCCGGACCATTCGTCCAGGCTGTGGATGCGCTTTTCCCATACCGCGGTCAGCCGGGTGGGGTTATCCGGTATGGTTCCCCAGGCCCCGCCGTCCCGGTAGTGGCTGCCGCGGAAGGTGGTCACGCCCTCCAGGGTCGCGTAGCTGTCGGAGCCCTTCATGTGGATGCTATCGCTGCCGGGGGCGGTCTCCCAGAGGGCTTCGGTGTCCTTCAGCAGCCTGTTCTCCGCGGGATTGGCGTAATCCGCGCCGGGCGTCGCCGTTTGCAGCCAGGGCGACAGGTCCGGCGTGGGCTCCGGGGTCGGTTCGGGGGTCGGCGTCTGGGTCGGGGCGACTGTGGGCATTGCGGTCAAGGGCGGGGCGGCTACCTCCGCCACCGGGCGGACCCGATCCGCCGGCCCCGGCAGGGCGGACAGTATGCCCCACGCGACGAGCCCCGCGACGGCAAGCAGGCACAGCGAAACCGAGGCAATGCGCACAATGGGCCTTGCCTGGGGATGCCTTCGGTACAGGCGTCTCAGCCTGCGCCGAATGAAGCGCAGGGGCATGGGCGCGGCGGATTTCCTGCGCCTGGCGCTGCCCTGGCGGGCGGGCGGTTTGCCCCTTGACGGTTCCCGGTTTGCCATTTTTTCTTCCCCGATTCTTTTCCAAACTGTCATATTTCTATGATACGGCATAAGTATTGCATAAATATTATACAAATGTTTCAAAACTATGAACTTGATGACCTCGCCTCGCTGTGGTATACTTTAATGTGGGCTGTGTCAGGGCGCGGGGCAGAAGCACCCCATTTTGACGGCGAGGAGGCGGATTCATGCGTATCATGTTGGCGGGCATCAGCAGCGGCTGCGGCAAGACCACGGCTTCGCTGGCGCTGATGGCGGCGCTGCGGGCAGAGGGCCTTGCCGTCGCGCCCTTCAAGTCCGGGCCGGACTACATCGATCCCGGCTTCCACCGCATCGCCTGCGGTCGCCCCTCCCACAACCTGGACGAGTGGCTCTGCGCGCCGGAGAGCGTGGCGCGGATACTGGCCGGGGGCAGCGAGGGCGCGGACATCGCCGTGATCGAGGGGGCCATGGGCATGTACGACGGGCTGGGCGGCGGCACCCAATGCAGCGCCTACGTCCTGGCCAGGCACACCGGCACGCCCATCGTGCTGGTGGTGGACGCCTCCGGCAGCGCCGCCAGCGCGGCGGCGACCGCCCCGGGTTTTGTGAAGTACCGCCCCGACAACACCGTCGCCGGGGTGCTGGTGAACCGGGCGTCCTCCCAGACCCACTATGAATTGATCCGGGAGGCCATGGCAGGCATCGGGCTTCCCTGCGTGGGCTGGCTGCCGAAGGACGCCGGGCTGGGCATGCCCGACCGCCACCTGGGCCTGGTGCCGGTGGAGGAGCGCCCCGAGGCGAAGAGCCAGATCGACCGGGCGGCGTCGCTGCTCGTGCTGGACATGGACGCGCTGAAAGCCGTGGCGGAACGAGCGGAGGACTTGTCGCCCCAACCCTTCAGCTATCCTGAAAGTCTGAAGGGCATGCGCATCGGCTTGGCGAAGGACGCGGCCTTCTCGTTCACCTATGAGGCGAACCTGATCGCCCTCAGGCGCATGGGGGCCGAGCTGGCGCCCTTCTCGCCGCTGTCGGATGCCGCGCTGCCGGAGGATCTGGACGCGCTGTACCTGCCCGGGGGCTTCCCCGAGGTGTTTGAGGCCGAGCTGGCGGCCAACGGGGCCATGACCGCGTCGGTGCGAAGCGCCATAGAGGGCGGACTGCGGGTGTACGCCGAGTGCGGCGGCATGCTGTACCTGTCGATGATCGGCGCGATCGGCCTGAAGTGGGAGATGACCAAACGCCTGCAGCGCTTCGGCTACGTGACCGTCACCGACGGCGACGGCTATTCATTCCCGGCCCATGAATTCCACCACTCGGTGGTGACGCCGACGGCCCCGCTGGAAACCCGCTTCGAGGTGTCGAAGGGCGAGCGCCGCTACCGGGAGGGCTACATCTATAAAAATGTCCTGGCGGGCTATCCCCACATCCACTTCTATGACCGGCCCGAGCTGGCGGAAAGGCTGTTTCTATGAGCGTTTTTCACGGCGGAGACGTCTGGCGGGGGCCGTCCCCCGGCGATGCTCTGGATTTCTCGGCCAACCTAAACCCCGAAGGACCGCCCGCATGGGCCCGCGCCGCGATGCTCGAGGGGCTTGAACACGCCTGCTACTATCCCGACCTGCGCCAGGAGGCGGCGCTGGCGGGGCTGAGCGCCCACCTGGGCCTGCCGGAGGCATGCATACTGCCCACGGCGGGGGGAATCGAGGCGGTGGCCTGCGCGGCAAAGCTGCCGGGCGACCATGTCGTCGCCCAGCCCACCTTCCAGGAGTACGGGGCATTGTGCGGCGGGCACAGGGATGTGTTGCGGTCGGAGCTGGTCGATTTTCGCCCCCTGTCCGGCCAGATCCTCTGGCTGTGCAACCCCAACAACCCCACCGGCGACGCGCTGTCCCGGGCGGAGGTGCTGGCGCTGCTTGAAAAGCTGGAGGCCGTCGGCGGGCGGCTGGTGGTGGACGAGGCGTTCATCGACTACTGCCCCGAACACAGCGTGCGGCAGATGACGACGTCCCATCCCGCGCTGCTGGTGCTGGGGTCGCTGACCAAGGTGCTTGCGATTCCCGGCGTGCGCCTGGGCTACCTGGCCGCCCATCCCTCGGTGGCCGAGGGGCTGCGGGAGGGGCTGCTGCCCTGGCGACTGAACTGCGTGGCCGACGCGGTGGCCGCGGCGCTGCCCGGACATGAAGCGGACTTCGAGGGGATCCGCCGCCTGAACGACGCCCGCCGGGAGGCCTTCGCCGCGGCGCTGGCGGGCATCGGCGCGAGAGTATATCCCAGCGACGCCAACTTCCTTCTATGCGACTTCGGCAGGGACATGCGCCCGGAAATCCGGCGGCTGCGGAAACGGGGCATACTCGTCCGCCCCTGCGGCATGTTCCCCGGCCTGACCCACGGCCACATGCGGCTATGCGTGCGGACGGAGGGGGAAAACGACAGGCTGGTTGCGGCGCTGAAAGGAGCAGAGGATGACTGAGTATCGAAAAATGGCGGCGGATGACGTGGAGCGGTTCATTGACTTGCGGATTCGCCAGCTTCGGGAGGAGGGCGCGACGGAGGCGTATGACCTGCGCCCCGCGCTGCGGGATTACTATGCCCGGCACATGGCGGACGGCACGTTTGTGGCCTGGCTGGCGGTGGAGGACGGTCGCATCGTTGGCACGGGCGGCATGTCCTTCGTGGAAAAGCCGCCCTATTTTGGGTGTCCCACCGGCAGGATCGGACTGCTGTCCAGCATGTATACCGAGCCGGAATGCCGGCGGAGGGGCATCGCCCGGGAGCTGCTCACCCGGGTGGTGGAAGCGGCCCGGGAATACGGGTGCGGCGCGGTGCAGATCACCGCGTCGGACATGGGCGTTCTGCTGTATGCCGATTTCGGCTTTGTAAAGAACGGCAATTTCATGCAATATAGGCTATAGAAGGTCGGAGGCAAACCATGCGCGGAAAGTCGATCATGCTGCAGGGCACGGGCTCGTCGGTGGGCAAGTCCATGCTGTGCGCGGCGCTGTGCCGCATCTTCAAAGAGGACGGCCTGCGGGTCGCGCCCTTCAAGAGCCAGAACATGGCCCTGAACAGCTTCGCCACGAAGGAGGGGCTGGAGATGGGCCGCGCCCAGGTGGTGCAGGCCCAGGCCGCGGGGGTGGAGCCCAGCGTGGAGATGAATCCCATACTCCTCAAGCCCACCAGTGACAAAAAGAGCCAGGTCATATGCCTGGGCAGGCCCATCGGCAACATGGGTGCGGTGGAGTACCACAACTACAAGCCCAATCTGCGAAGGCTTGTGAAGGACACCTACGACAGCCTGGAATCGAAATACGACGCCGTGGTGATCGAGGGCGCGGGCAGCCCCGCGGAGATCAACCTGAAGGCGGGCGACCTGGTCAACATGTGGATGGCCGAGGCCGCCGACGCGCCGGTGCTGCTGGTGGGGGACATCGACAGGGGCGGCGTGTTCGCGTCGCTGTACGGCACCGTCATGCTGTTGGAGCCGGAGGAGAGGGCCCGGATCAAGGGCATGATCATCAACAAGTTCAGGGGCGACGTGCGCATACTGGAGCCGGGGCTGCGGATGATCGAGGAGAAGGTGGGCATCCCGGTGATCGGCGTAGTGCCCTGGACCGACGCCGACATCGAGGACGAGGACAGCGTTTCCGAGCGCCTGACCGCCGTCAGCGGCACGGGGGAGATCACCGTGGCCGTGGTGCGGCTGAAGCACATCTCGAACTTCACCGACTACCAGGCCCTGTCGCTGCACCCCGGCGTGACGCTGAAGTATGCCCTGCGCCCGTCGGATCTTGACGGTGCGGACGTGGTGATCCTGCCCGGCACGAAGAACACCATCGACGACCTGATCGACTTGCGCAACCGGAACATGCTGGCTCCCATCGTGCGCCACGCCCGCTCGGGCAGGCTGCTGCTGGGCGTCTGCGGCGGCTATCAGATGCTGGGCCAGGTGCTGCGGGATCCCCACGGCGTGGAATCCGCCGCCCCTGAGGTGGCGGGGCTGGGCCTTCTGGACATGGAGGTCACCTTCGAGCGGGAGAAGCGCACCGTGCAGGCCGGGGGCACGCTGACCGGCGCGGTGGACTGGCTGGACGACCTGCTGGGCGCGCGGATCGAGGGCTACGAGATTCACAGCGGCGTAAACGCCTTTGGGGAGAACGCCCGCTTCTGGATGCGGCTTGAAGGGGACAACGCGGCCATCGACAGCGCCTGCAACGCCGCGGGAAACGTGCTGGGCACCTACCTGCACGGGCTGTTCGACGACGGCCGGCTGGCGGACGCGCTGGTGAAGCAGGCGCGCAGGCTGAAGGGGCTGTCCGAGTCTCGCGTCTCCGCCGAGCAGGCCGCCGTGGATATGAAGGCCTATCGGGAGCAGCAGTTCGATTTGCTGGCGAAGGCGGTGCGGGAGAGCCTGGATATGGATGCCGTATACCGGATATTGAAAGGATGAACCATGCCCACCCACATTCTCGCCCTGCTGGTCGGGGCTATGATCGACCTGGCCGTCGGCGATCCGGAGTGGTTCTACCATCCGGTGCGGCTGATCGGGAAGTACATTTCATTTGCGGAGAGGACCGCAAAGCGCGACAACCCGCCGTCAGCGGTATTGAGACGACGGGCGGTTGCCGTGGCGATTTCCACGGTGCTGCTGACGGCGCTGGTCACGGCGGGCATACTCTGTCTGCTGCGAAGGTGGGGGTTCTGGCCCCACTTCATCGGCATGGCGCTGATCTCGTGGATGTGCCTGTCCGCCCGGAATCTGGCCGACGAGGCCGAGGGCGTGCGCAAGGCCCTGGAGACCTCGCTGGAGGCGGGTCGGAAACGGGTGGGGCGCATCGTGGGCCGGGACACCGCGAACCTGTCCGGGCGGGAGATACTCTGCGCCACCATCGAGACGGTGGCGGAGAACCTGACCGACGGGGTGATTTCGCCGATGCTGTACCTGGCCCTGGGCGGACCGGTACTGGGCATGGCCTTTAAGGCCGCCAGCACGCTGGACAGCATGATCGGCTACCTGAACGAGAAATACCGGGACGTGGGCTGGTTCGCGGCGAAGGCCGACGACGTCTGGAATTTCATCCCCGCCCGGGTCACGGCCCTGCTGATGTGCCTGGCGGCGTTCCCGCTGGGGCTGGACGGGCGGCGGGCCTTCCGCACCGTGATGCGGGACCACGCCAACCACCTTTCGCCCAACTGTGCCTGGAGCGAATCCGCCGCGGCGGGGGCGCTGGGCGTGCAGCTGGGGGGCGACCACGAATACTTCGGCCAGGTCGTTCACAAGCCCACCATCGGCGACGATATCCGGCCCCCGGAGGGCGAGGACATCCGCCGCATGAATCGCCTGATGCTTGCCACCTCGGGGCTGATGCTGGCGCTGGTGGCGGGGATTTCGGCGCTGGCCGTCGCTTTGACGAGGAAATGATGTTCATATGATCGGACTGGGAACGCTCATCAACACCGGGGCCATCGTCGCAGGCGGGGCTATCGGGCTGCTCGCGGGGAAGCTGTTTCGCACGGCGCAGCAGGAATCCATCTGCAAGGCCTGCGGCGTCAGCACCATGTTCATCGCCATCGCCGGGGCGATGTCCGGCATGCTGAAGCTTGAAGACGGCGCGCTGACCAGCGGCCGGGCGATGCTGGTGGTGCTGTGCCTGGCGCTGGGCACCGTGATCGGCGAGCTGCTGAGCATCGAGGACGTCTTCGAGCGCTTCGGCGAGTGGCTGAAGAGAAAGACCGGCAACGAACGGGACAGCGGCTTCGTCAACGCCTTTGTCACCGCTTCGCTGACGGTGAGCATCGGGGCCATGGCCATCGTGGGCTCGATCCAGGACGGCGTCATGGGCGATTGGTCCACGCTGGCGGTCAAGGCCGTGCTGGACTTCATCATCGTGCTGGTGATGACTTCTTCCATGGGCAAGGGCTGCGCCTTCTCCGCGATACCGGTGTTCGTGATTGAGGGCGGCACGACGCTGCTGGCCCGGCTGATCGCGCCGCTGATGACCGAGGCGGCCATCGGCAACCTGTCGCTGATCGGCTCCGTGCTGATCTTCTGCGTGGGCGGGAATCTGGTGTGGGGCAAGAAGCTGCGCGTGGCCAACATGCTGCCCGCGGTGCTGCTGGCGGTGATCGCGGCGTATTTGCCGACAGGGCTATAAACGAATAAAAGGAATGGATGAGATATGAATCACTACGACGTCATCATCATCGGGGCCGGCCCCGGTGGCATCTATACGGCCTGGGAGCTGGTCAAGCGGCGGCCCGAATTGAAGGTGGCCGTGTTTGAGAGCGGCAACCCGCTGGATAAGCGCAAGTGTCCCATCGACGGCAAGAAGGTGAAGGCCTGCATCAAGTGTCCTACCTGCGCCATCATGAACGGCTTCGGCGGGGCGGGGGCCTTTTCCGACGGCAAGTACAACATCACCAACGACTTCGGCGGCACGCTGTACGAGTACATCGGCCGGGACGAGGCCATGTCGCTGATGCGCTACGTGGACGACATCAACGTGGAAAACGGCGGCGAGGGCACGGCGCTGTATTCCACGGCGGGTACCCGCTTCAAGAAGCTGTGCATGCAGAACCGGCTGACGCTGCTGGAGGCGTCGGTGCGCCACCTGGGCACGGACATCAACTACGTGGTGCTGGGCAACCTGTACGAGCAGCTGAAGGACAAGGTGACACTGTTCTTCAACACCCATGTGGACAGCATCGAGGTCATCGGCGACGACGTGGGCTACCGCGTGCGCTATGGCAGCGAGGCCGCCGAGTGCGACAGATGCGTGGTGTCCGTGGGCCGCAGCGGCAGCAAGTGGATGGAGAAGGTCTGCGACGAGCTGGGCATCGAAACCAGGCGCAATCGGGTGGACCTGGGCGTGCGGGTGGAGCTGCCCGCGGTGATCTTCGCCCACATCACCGACGAGCTGTACGAGAGCAAGATCGTCTATCGCACCGAGAAGTACGAGGACCATGTGCGCACCTTCTGCATGAATCCCCGGGGCATCGTGGTCAACGAGAACACCAACGGCATCGTCACCGTCAACGGTCACAGCTTCGAGGACGAGGGGCGCAAGACGGAGAACACCAACTTCGCGCTGCTGGTGTCAAAGCACTTCTCCGAGCCCTTGCACGATTCCAACGGCTACGGCGAGAGCATCGTGCGCCTGTCCAACATGTTGGGCGGCGGGGCCATCGTGCAGCGCTTCGGCGACCTGGAGCGGGGCCGGCGCAGCACCCCCAAGCGCATCGAGGAGGGCACCGTGAAGCCCACGCTGGCCGCCACACCCGGCGACCTGAGCCTGGTGCTGCCCAAGCGGATACTGGACGGCATCATCGAGATGATCCACGCGCTGGACAGCATCGCCCCCGGCACCGCCAACGACGACACGCTGCTCTACGGCGTGGAGGTCAAGTTCTACAACATGGAGGTGGCGCTGAACAGCAACCTGGAAACCTGTCACCAGGGCCTGTACGTGATCGGCGACGGCAGCGGCGTCACCCACTCCCTGAGCCATGCCAGCGCCAGCGGCGTGTACGTGGCCAGGCAGATCGCGGGGAAGCTCTGACCGGTCGGACTGGTGGAAAAACAACAGGGGCGACATTTCGCCGCCCCTGCGAATCAGTATTTCAGCACCTTTGACGCGCCCCAGGCCGCGACCTTGTAGATCGGGCTTTCGAGGCGCCTTTTTACGTCGTCCAGCTTATCCCGGATGGGGATGTGCTGGGGGCAGTGCTGCTCACACTTGCCGCACTTCACGCAAAGGCCCGCGTTGCTGCGCACCTTGCGCAGGGTGGTGCACATCATATATTCCCGCAGGCCGGAGATCAGGCCGTCGGCGTAGCTGGCGTTGTAGGCGGCGAAGCAGGTGGGGATGTCCACGCCCCGGGGACAGGGCTGGCAGTAGCCGCAGCCGGTGCAGCCCACCTTCATGCTCTTGTGGATGGCGGCCAGCGCGCGGCCGTACACCGACAACTCGTCGGGGGACAGGGACCCAGGCAGGCTCTCGCTGGCGATGCGGCAGTTTTCCTCCACCTGGCTGACGTCGTTCATGCCCGAGAGCACCACTGTCACCTGGGGGTGGTTCCAGACCCAGCGCAAGCCCCAGTCCGCGGGGCTGCGGTTCGGATTGAGGGCCTCGAATTCCCTGCGGGCGGCCTGGGGCAGTCCGCCCGCCAGGCGTCCGCCCCGAAGGGGCTCCATGATGATCACGGGCAGGCCCTTCTCATGGGCGTGGTTCAGGCCGTCGATGCCGGCCTGGCTGCGCTCGTCCATGTAGTTGAACTGGATTTGGCAGAAGTCCCAGTCAAAGGCGTCCACCAGCGCCTTGAATTGCAGCGTGCCGCCGTGGAACGAGAAACCGATGTTGCGAATCTGCCCGGCGGCCTTCTTCCGCGCGACCCACTCCCGGATGCCCAGGGCGCACAGGCGCTCCCAGCTCTTTGCGTCGTTGAGCATGTGCATCAGGTAGTAGTCCACATAGTCGGTTTGCAGCCGGGACAGCTCCTCGTCGAAGTAGCGGTCGAGATCCTCTGATTTGTTGATCCGGTACT
>JAZTZK010000081.1:0-18644 GCA_045637485.1 Clostridia bacterium | reverse complement strand
TGGAATCATATTCCGGAGATCACCAAGGATGTCGATACGTTCTATATTTTCGCCACGGATTACATCATGTCAAGCTTTGAAGAGGGCGCTTCCGATTACGCGACGCTCGACAACCCTGAGATGCTGGAAGGCGCGAAGCTCGAATACAGGGATCACGCAACCGCCTACGCGGATTCCACCAATGTGTTTGCTCCGTACTACCGCCAGTCCGGCTTGCGGTACGCGGGGGAAGTCGTCAAGAATACCGGAGACTTCACCAATGCGCTTTTGGGGCTGCCCTACCAGGATATCACCGCCGCGCTGGACTACTACTTTGAGAACTGCAACGGCGGCCGCCCGTTCATCCTCGCGGGGCACAGCCAGGGCTCGGCCATGGTTTTGCTGCTGCTGAGGACGTACTTCAAGGATCATCCCGAGTATTATGCGCGCATGGTCGCGGCCTACCCCATCGGCTATTCCGTCACGAAAAGCTACCTTGCGGCCAATCCGCACCTGAAGTTCGCCACCGGCGAGAGAGACACGGGCGTCATCATCGCATGGAATACCGAGGGCCCCGGGAATGTGGAGACCAACGCCCACAATGTTGTGGTGCTGCCCGGGACGAGGAGCATCAACCCCCTCAACTGGAAGCTCGACGAGACCTATGCCCCGGCGAGCCTGAACCTGGGTTCTATCGTGGTGGATGAAAAGACCGGCGAGCCGAAGATCGGGGATTGTGGCGCGGACGCGCAGATCAACCTCGCCCGCGGCGTGGTCGTGACGCATGCCAAGGCTGACCCGATGCCCGAGGACGCCGCCAAGGTCGGCGCCGAGTTCTTCGGGCCGGACGGTCGTCATGGCTGCGACTATACCTACTTCTACAACAACATCAAGGCTAACGTAGCAAAGAGAATTGCGGCTTATCTGAGCAGCGCGAAGTAAAAGCTATTTGGACCAAATCGCCTTCGGTGAGGTAAAAAACAATTGAAACATAACATGCTGAAAAAGCAAAACGATGGTGCGGATACAGAAGTATACCAGCTGCTGCAGCGCGGAGACAGCTCACTGATGATGAAGAAGCTGTACCGTCTCTTTCCGGTGATGCTGCTGAACCGTATCTCCATCATGATCATGCTTGCAATAGACAGCATCGTCGTCGGCTGGAGAATTGGAGGAAAAGCTGTTGCTTCCGTTAACTATCTTCAGCCCTTCCATCTCGTGATAGGCGCGGTTACACTCCTGATCAGCAGTGGTGTTGCCACCCTCATGTCAAAACAGCTCGGCACGAATGATCCGGGCGGGATGGAGCGTAAGAAGAAGGCAGTATTGTATGCGACACTTCTGGTAGCCCTCGTTTTATCAATTATCCAGATCCCGATTTGCCGGATTCTGTTCAATCTCTACGATATGGATGCAGCGACCCTTCATATGGCGCGTCGCTACGCATATGCTTTCATGCTCTGCACCCCTTTCAGCATCATGAACACGATTTGCACATACCTCCTTACCAGCATTGGCCATGCCAGTACGATCCTGACCGCCTCCCTGCTTCAAAGCGGGGTCAATGTAGTGCTTGACGTACTGTTTGTTTTCGGATTTGGCATGTCCACGGACGGTGCAGGTCTTGGCACTCTGGGCGCCGGAGTGGCTTATTGGGTTTTTATGGTGCGTCATCTGTTCAGACATTCGGAATATCTGAAAATTGATTTTAAGGTGAAATGCCGCCATGAAATACTTGATATTGTCAGATACGGTATGCCCCTTATGATCACTTCACTTGCGGAAGCAACCTTTGGCGCTTTGTTTATCTGGTTTATCTCAAAAAGCCTTTCTGATACAGGGGTTGGCATCCATTCGGTCTGCCTGTTTGCTGCATCCTTTGCCACAGCAATCACCCTGTCTCTGCGTGCTGCCATGCAATCGCTCACAGGAATGCTCAGCACAATCGGCGACGTGGAGGGAATGCATCAACTTCTGAAACGGGCAATGCGCCTATGCCTGATTATCTGTTGTGGCATCACGTTGACTGCTGAGCTTTTCCCCGTTCTGTTTTTCCATGCCTATGGCTTTCACAGTGTACCTGCGCAGGGGACTGCTGCGCTGCGGGCCTATTCACTGCACTTCATTCTTATGGGGGTAAACACTCTGCTGCTGCTCTATTTCAACAGCTGGGACGATGTGAAATTCGCCTCCGTATGCAGTTCGCTTGGCTCATTCATCCTGCCTGCCTTTTTTTCTACGGTACTGTTTTTGTTCGGAGTCCCCTGGACGATTTGGCTTTGCTATGTGGCGGCGGATATAATCTGTTTTGCCCTTGCCTGGCACAGATATCTTCATACCTACCGGAGTAAAAACAGTTTCAGCGCACCTAATGAATTTAACGTGATCACGCATCCCGATGAAGCCCCCCGGGCTGCCGAACAGCTTCAGCACATGCTGCTGGACAACGGGATAGCCCCCTCCCTTGCAAACCGTGTATCCCTCTGTGTGGAAGAAATCGGAGCCTATGCGGTTCCGGTCAGAAACAGTACCTGCGTGACCATTCAACTTTATGCGTGCGTGTATCCGGAAGGTGAAACGACCATTATCATGTTGGACGATGGACAGTGTATCACTTTTCCAAAAGAGACTCGAAAAAGTGCCCTGGCTGCCACCAATTATGAATTGCTCAGGGAAATATCCACCGAAGTCACTTATGACTACGTCCTTGATCTGAATCGTTTTATCGTAAAGCTTTGCAATTGAACATCGAAAGGAAGACAGTTATGCTTAGAGGACAAGTTCCATCCGGAAGACACGTCCGGTCCCTTATGGAGAATCATGACCGATATGAACGGATTGATGGTATGATTCTGGGCATTTCCCATGCGGAGGTCGGTATCATCCCGGAACGGTTATCCGATGGATGTTTTGTTAATCTGGCAATGAGTTCCCAGGATATTTATTATAATTACGCGACGTTGCGCTATTGTGCTGCACGCCACCCGGAACAGCTCCGATCCATGTCTATGCTCATAGTAGACCTGTTCGATTACACCTATTTCAATTACGATGTCTCCCTGTGCAGGGAGATACGTAATTATATAGTATTTGGGGGGATTGAAGATCCTCATAACTATTACAGGAACAAGAACTACAGCATATCATGGGATGCGCTGATTGCAGATGCACAGAACGTTCAGCTTGTGAAACAGAACAGGAGCCGCATCGTTGAGGACACGGATGTGGATGTATTTCCTTATTCGTGTGCGCTGCGAACGAAGCGGTTCGAAGCTTCCGTCCAGGAGAATGTCGAGGTTTTCCACAAGCTTCTGAGGCTTGCCTTACAGATCAATCCGTCCATGCGAATCGTCTGTCTCATTCTTCCCCGGTTTTACAAAACGCAAGAGCGGCTTTCCGGGGTGCTGGGCAGGTGGCGAGGTGAATTTCTGGATATCATGAAGGATGTTCAGATGCGATACGGCGCTGCTTTTTTGGATTACACGAATCACGCAGTCAGTACACATCGTGAGCTGTTTTATAATTCCGCGCATCTTAACGCTGATGGAGCGGCAGTATTTACTGATCTGCTTCGGAGAGATTTGTCGCTTCTTCTTCAGCAGCCGGATTTATCCTGAAGTCAGATAATCGCCACGATGAAAATCATATATGGACACCGCCTTCTGTCCTATAACCGCGATCTCACTTCCGTCTGTATCATATAGTTCAAAGTTCAGTCCGAGATTATTTCCCCTACGCTCGGGCGATCCTCTCTCTGTATTCACTCATCCTCTCTGTCTCAGTCCGCCAATCCCAGCTCCTCGCACAGCTTCGCGTAGCGCGCCTGCTCATGTGCCTTGACCTCCTTCGTCGGGTCGGAGAGGCTGTGGTCGATCACGTCGGCGTCCTTGAGGATCTCGTCCATGGGGCTGTCCACCTCCGCCTTGCCGTCATGATGCCGGATGGCGGCGCAGATGACGTCCGTCTCATCCTGCGTGGTGATCGCCAGCTTTTCCAGCAGCTTTCGCGCGTACTCCGCGCCGAGATGGGAGTGGTCGTCGTAGCTGCCGCTCTTGTAGGCGTACAGGTCGTGCAACAAACCCGCCATCGTCGCGAGCTCCGCGTTCTCTCCGCGCACCTTCGCCAGCACAGCCGCCGCCAGCGCGACGCCGTGCAGATGGGAAACGGCCTTCAACCGCTTGTCCTCGTCCCCCATCTTCTCCAGAACCCTGTGCACCTGTTTCTGCAGATCCTTGATCCGGCTCATGTCCTTCCCTCCGTTTCAGATCGTAAATCGGTCGATGTCAATGCCCCACAACCGCGCCGCCCGGACGAGCGCCTCCGGGCTCATGTCCTCCACGCTGAGCGCGTCCATCAGGGCCGGACCAATACCGCCGCCAAAGCAGGCGGCATAGCATTCATCCCTTAATGCCTCGCGCAGGGCGTCATAATCAATCATGGAATCCCTCCATTCCGGGCAGTCACGCCGCCAATCCTTCCGCAAAGCGCGCGTGTCCCTCTTCCGTGAAGTGCACCCCGTCGTAGGTAAGCTCGATGTCCCATTTGCCCGCATCGGCATACGACAGGCCCCGCCGTTTCGCCAGGGCTTCATATTGCCGCGACAGCGCCTTCGATTCCTCCACGAGCCCGTCGTCGGGCACTCACGCGCCGCGCTTCATGGGGGGGCGGGCTGATCAGCAGGATCAAAGGCATATGTTATATAAAGTTGACACTTTTGTTCCTTTTTTGTACCGCCATTTTCGCGATCTTTCATGCATCAATCTTATAGCTTTTCCGAAGGCCCCATACGAAAAATTCATCGTCATTTCTCGTAATATCCTCCATTGCTGGAAGGTCAATTCCTGGTCTTCCAGTACACCAGCAGTTTTGTTTTCCAGATGTCTCAGCTCAGCAGGTTATCATAGACCCGATTCATCTTTCTTTCTGAAAAATGTTTCCGAGTACATTATAGATCAATAATCCGTATCTGCCAATCAAGCCATCTATGCGTTTATCCGAGCTTATTTCGTCCCCAACAGCGCCCGCGCGATACTGCTGCTGACCAGCCGCATGACGCTCTCCTGGGACGCGCCGAAGCTGAGGAGGTTGATGCTACCATACCACACGACGCTGCCGTCCACGATGGCGTATTTCTGGTGGATACCTTCTCGGCAAATGACCCCGACCCTTTGCGCGCGCAGCGTTTGGATAGCCGTCTGCGCCGCGCCTCGCGCCTTGGCCGGGAGCGTCGTCGGGTCGCGGGTCACGACGCTTACCTTCACCCGCTTCTGAACGCATTGAGCCAGCGCGCCTTCGATCCATCTGACGCGCCTGACCGTGACGAAGGGGCTGACGATGACGACGGAATCCTTCGTGTTTGCGATATCCTGTAGAAAGCGCTCCTGAAAGGTATTCTGATCGTAGATGATCTCACTGCCGAGGGCGGTGTCCTGATCGGCGGACACGGTGTAACCGAGGGACGCATAGCCCCTGAGTCGTTTATTGTACATCTTTTCCAGCATGACAGCGTGGTTGTCGATGTAGTCGTAGATCCGCACCTTGCGCTTGCCCTCGTGCAGACGGTGAAGCCTGCCGACGTACTGCGCCAGCGCGCCCTGCCAGGAGATGGGCATGGTGAGAAAGAGGGTGTCCAGCCGGGAATCGTCGAAGCCCTCGCCGATGAACTTGCCCGTGGCGCACACGACAAGAGGCGCGTCCTCCGGCGCGTCCCACAGGGCTTGAAGCTGTTCCCTCTGCCTTGCGCCAGTCTGACCACCCAGCAATGTGTGGGTTGCCAAAGCCGCCCTTCGGCATCGTGTCCTGATTGGGAAACACGCGGTCATAGGATCTGAAGGACAGCTTTGCGTGCTCCCGCATGGCCAGCGTCAGAATCGCGGAACCCAGCGCCCGCGCCTTCGCCGCCTCTACCGTTTCCGAAAAGAATATCCATTAATGCGCGCCATGGCCGCTGCGGGAAATCTCCACAGAACAGGGAATCGCCTGCGCCCCACAGGTGTCCGCAACCATCCGCACATCATCCCGCCAGTGCGCCTCGTCAAAGTCGATGGCCAGAAAACGGCAGGTTTCATCCCGCAGCAACGGATAAACGCCCAACACACAGCTCCCGCTCAGGTGCGCTGCGACGGCGTTTTCATCAAAAGGAAGATGCGCCGCATGGCTGCACGCCCCGCACTTCCCCTTCGGCTTGACGCAGACGTCCTTCCGCCATTCGTTCCAGCAGACCGGGCTATATCCGGCTCGCCCATTCTTGCCCTCCCATCGGCGCGCGTAAACATCCGCCCGCCCCTGAAACAGAGACATGAACAGAGCGATCCTGTCCGCCATTGGGCTGCGCTTGGATACCGCTGAAACCTCCTCCGTCGCATCCGGTCCATCCGCATCACCGCCCGGAATTGCAATGCCGTGCGCCTGCAACAAAGCCCGAAGCATCGCATTTTCAGCGCGCAGATGGCTTATTTCACACAGTTTTTCCATATCCCGCCCATAGCTCCTGTTCGCATAGAACAGGCGGCCACCCAGCCATATCCCAGCACGACCATGTCAAGGCTGATAACTCTGTTAAGGATTCTCTCGCGGGTAAGCGTCTGCGTTGTGCCTGGTCTTTCGATTATGCGCTCTCTGTCGTTCGCAATTTTTCCTGTTTTCGTAAGCGATTGCCCCGGTCGGTCTACAAGCATCGGCTCTACGATGTGCCGATGCAGATCAATTCGGACAACGTGATCCTGCGCTGCGGCAGAACCATTAAAGCGCGTTCATGTCAAGAACCCAACCGAGATTCCATCCACACGAAAGCGTGGTTTATTGGGCTCTTCACGTTTTCTTGAGGGATTTTCCCCCCTCAGTCAGCCTTCGGCTGCCAGTTCTCCCCTGACGGGGGCGAGCCAAGCACTGAAAAAACCTTGCCTCGCTTCCAAGGCGATGAACCCATCGGGTTCATCGGTCTGCCTGCAGGACAGACTGCCGATGGTTCAATCCAAAGGATTGTTGCGCGGCCCCGTTGATGGGGAGAGGCGCCCGAAGGGCGGAGAGGGGCTCTCAATCCCTCGACATTCCGTGAAGCGCCGGTCTTTAATCCCCGGTGTTCCCTTTGCCCAGAAAACGCCGTCATTCCTCTCCGCCGGTCGTCCGCCGCCGATATTCCGTCGGTGTCATGCCCAGGGTATTCCGGAAAACCTCGCCCAGCCGGGCCGCGGAGGCGTAGCCGCTGGAGATGGCGACCTCGGTGATGGTCAGATTGGCGTCGCTGAGCAGATGCTTCGCCCTCGACAGCCGCAATCCGGCCAAAAGCTGCCGGGGCGACATCCCGGCATAGTGGCGGCACACCCGGAACAGCTGGCTGCGGCTCAGGCCCACATAGGCCGCCGCATCCTCAACGCGATAATCCGCCCGCTGGAAATTGGCCTGCATGGCCCACTGGGCGCGCTGCCATGAGCGACTGCCGGAGTCGCCGCTGCGCTGGGGCGAGGCGTCCAGGTGCGCCTGGGCGATGTAGGCCATCAACCGGTAGAGACCACCCCCGGCAGCCTTCTGGTTTTGATCCAGCAGCGCCATATCCTCGCACAGGTCGTGGCATATGCTCAGCGCGGTGGCGGCGTAGCCGCCCAGATCGAACACGGGATGCTCCCGGGTGATGCCCGCGTCGTCGATCAGCGCGGCCACGCCATCGCCGGAAAAGCCAACCCACGTGTAGTCCCAGGGCAACGTATCATCCGCCGTATAGACGTTGACATCTTCCGGGAAGATCATAAAACCCTGACCCGCGCGCAGGCGCCATTTCCGGCGCCCGTCGTCGAATGTCCCGTGTCCGGAGGATATCAGGTGCATCAGATGGTATCTGCGCACCGCGGGGCCGTAGCGGTGCCCCGGCGCGCACGCTTCCCGGCCGCATTCGGTGATGTAGATTTCAAACATGGCGCAAGCCCCCTCTGCCACTCATAATATCACTTCGACTCATGGATGGTCAATCCAAACATGCAACATTTTCCGCATTGCATACAACCTGTCGCCATTGCGGAGCAGAACGGTATATGCTATGATATTGGCGTGGATACGGGTGGAAAACCGCCCGTGCAGGAAATGCAACATGAGGGAGGAATACAACCATGCCGAAAATCACATTCATGGGTGCGGGTTCCACGGTTTTCGCGAAGAACGTGCTCGGCGACAGCATGATGACCCCGGCGCTGGAGGAGAGCACCATCGCACTGTACGACATCGACGCCACCCGGCTGAATGAATCCGCCATGATGCTGGAGGCCATCAACCGCAACAACGGCTCGAAGGCCCGCATCGAAAAGTACCTGGGCGCCCAGAACCGCCGCGAGGCGCTGAAGGGCGCGAACTACGTGGTCAACGCCATCCAGGTGGGCGGCTATGACCCCTGCACCATCACGGACTTTGAGATCCCGAAAAAGTACGGCCTGAAGCAGACCATCGCCGACACGCTGGGCGTGGGCGGCGTGTTCCGGGCGCTGCGCACCATCCCGGTGATGCTGGACTTCGCCCGCGACATGGAGGCCGTGTGCCCCGACGCGTGGCTCCTGAACTACACCAACCCCATGGCCATGCTGACCGGCGCGATGCTGCGGCTGACGAACGTGAAGACCGTGGGCCTGTGCCACAGTGTTCAGGTGTGCGCCAGCACGCTTTTAAAGGAACTGGGCATGGATTATGACGACACCGTGCAGTGGAAGATCGCCGGCATCAACCACCAGGCCTGGCTGCTGGAGCTGACAAGGGACGGCGTGGACCTGTATCCCGAGGTGAAGCGCCGCGCGCTGCTGTACAACCAGGGCAAGCTGGATATCGGCACCTTTGAGGAGCGCATCGCAGGCCTTTCGCAGGGCGAGGAGCTGCCCGAGTGGTGGATGGAGCGCATGAAGGCCGACTACGAGCTCTACAAACAGGAGGGCAAGCACGGCGACATGGTGCGCCTGGAGCTGATGCGCCGCTTCGGCTATTACATCACCGAATCCAGCGAGCACAATGCCGAGTACTGCCCCTGGTTCATTAAGGAGCGCTATCCCCAGCTGATCGATCGTTTCAACATTCCGCTGGACGAATACCCCCGCCGCTGCATCCACCAGATCGAGGACTGGAAGAAGCGCGGCCACGAGCTGACCCAGAACCCGACGCTGACCCACAAGCGCACCCACGAGTACGCCAGCTATATCATGGAGGCCATGGAGACGGGCGTGCCCACGAAGATTGGCGGTAACGTGCTGAACCGGGGCCTGATCACCAACCTGCCCCAAAACGCCTGTGTGGAGGTGCCCTGTCTGGTGGACAAGAGCGGCATCCAGCCCACAGTGATCGGCGACCTGCCGGAGCAGTGCGCGGCGCTGAACCGCACCAACGTCAACGTACAGCTGCTGACCATCGAAGCGGCCCGCACGCTGAAGAAGGATTACATCTACCAGGCCGTGATGCTGGATCCGCATACCGGCTCGGAGCTGTCCATCGACGACATCGTAGCCATGTGCGACGAGCTGATCGAGGCCCACGGCGACTGGCTGCCGAAGTATCACTGATACAGTAAACGGCTTGTTTTGGAGGGCTGCCGGGCGCAGCCCTCGCGTATTACCGCACATGCAGACTGCCGAGCAAGGGGAAAAGGGAGAAAACGCCATGAATGCCGGACAGAGCATTGACATAGCCCGCGAGGAAGAGTCGCGCTTCATCAGCGATGTTGCGAAAGCTGCCATCAGCGCTGTCTACCCAAGGTACTACCCGGAGGAGGCGGTCCGCTTCTATCTGGAACAGCACGGCGCAGATCGATTTCGCCGTGATATTTCAGAAGGAAAGACCTATGTTATCCGAAGAGACGACGCAATCGTCGGTACGGGTACGATCGATGACGGCCATATCACCAGGGTTTTCGTGTTGCCCGGGCATCAGGAATCCGGCGCGGGATCTTCACTCATGGATCATCTTGAACCCTTGGCGGGCAGGGCGCATGGTTGCGTTTGGGCCGATGTTCCGCTGCCCGCGTGTGAGTTCTTCCGAAAAAGGCGCTATGTTCCCATGAAGCACGCTGAACGGCTGGTGGCAAACGACAGGCTGCTGTCCTATGAGATCATGTGCAAGCGTGATTTTTGCATCGATCCGGCTCACTACAGCGCGCCTTCCATGCTCGTGGAGAAGACGATCGAGCTGCAGGGCCGGAATATGGACGAAGTCAGGAAAACGATTCCTCCTCGCGTATATCTCCTGGCAGACAGCCTGTACGACGCCATGCTGCAGCGCAATGCCGACGCAGTGAGCATCAACGCAGGCAGTGAAATCCTTCTGATGAACCACAACGACAGAATCGGCTTTGCCAAGGGCGAGATGTGTTCTCCCGGCATCGCCACGCAAGCGGAGGACCTGTTCGCATTGGGCGTGCAGGAACTGATTCACGTTGGGTTTGCGGGCGGACGGGTCGGAACGCGGATCGGCGATTACGTCGTCACAGACGGGGCGTATCACGATACCGCAGTTGCGGGACTGTACGGCATACACGATGAGATCATCGAGACTTCCGCGCAGCTGACCGATTTCCTGTGCCGCGAGTTGGACAGGAGAGGAATGAAATACCACAGGGGATACCACTGGACCACCGACGCAGGCTATGTGGTGCCGGATTGGCGCATTCGTTACTATGAGGAGAAGGGCGTCAAGTGCCTCGAAATGGAAGGCGCGGGGCTTTTTACGGTCGCAAGGTTTCGCTCCCGGAAGGCGGCCGGCATCTATGTCGTTTCGGATTCCGGCTCCGGAGACGAATGGGATCTGGGGTGGGGAGAGGAAGCCCTGGAGCGCAGCGTTCAAAAGCTGATTGACGCGATCGCTGAATGAGCTTTTCGCGCCGCACAAACCGGGAGGGCTGCAGCACGTGCCGTGCGGCAGCCCTCCCGGTGTTGATATAGGGAAGGATCAACCCTTCACGCTGCCCATCACCAGGCCGGTGGTAAAGTACTTCTGAACGAAGGGATATACCACCAGAATCGGCACCAGGCCCAGGAACAGCTGGCTGGCGCGACCCGTTTGCTCGTTCATGCGCTGCAGCAGCTCGTAGTAGTTCGAGCCGGACTGGCGCATCATGTCGCGCATGTTTGTCAGCAGCGTCTGCAGGTAGGTCTGCAGCGGGTACTTGTCCGGGTTGTTGATGAACAGCGCGCCGGAGAACCAGTCGTTCCAGTGATACACGAAAGAGAACAGGCCCACCGTGGCCAGCGACGGCGTCAGCACCGGCAGAAGAATCGACCACAGTATGCGGAAATTGCCCGCGCCGTCGATGCTCGCCGCCTCCTCCATCTCCTTTGGCAGCGAGCGCATGAAATTCATCAGGATGGCCATGTTGGACACCGGCACCGCGAGCGGCAGCACCAGCGCCCAGATGCTGTTCAGCAGGTGCAGGTTGCTCATCAGGATGTACCAGGGCACCAGGCCGCCGCCAAAGAGCATTGTGAACACGTAGAAGCCCATGAAGAAGTTCCGGGAGGGGAACTGCTTGGTGCTCTTGGACAGCGGGTAGGCCGTGGTGATCATGCAGAACAGGTTGATGGCCACGCCCAGCAGGCATCGCTCTATGGCGATCAGGAAAGCCTTGACAAACTTGCCGTTGCTCATGGCAAACTCATAGGACTGGGTAGTGAAGCCCTTGGGCCAGAAGTACACCTGGCCGGCGGCCACGTGGGTGGGCGCGCTGAAGGAGATCGCCAGCGTATTGACGATGGGCAGCAGGCAGGACAGGCACACAAGAATGACCAGGATATAGTTGATGACGTTGAATATCTTCTGACCTTTTGTTGTAAATTGCATCGTGTACCCTCCCTTCTCAGAATACCTTATAGCCGGCGAACCGATAGGCGACAAACAGCGACAGGGAAATCAACACACTCGATACCACGGACTTGAACAGGCCGACGGCGGTACCGATGGCAAATTTGCCGTTCTGCAGGCCCAGGCGGTACACATAGGTATCGATGATGTCGCCGGTGGGATACACCACGGGAGAGTACAGGTTGTATACCTGGTCGAAGCCCGCGCTGAGCACGTTGCCCAGGGCCAGCACCGTCATCAGTATGATGATGGGCACCAGCATCGGCAGCGTGATGGACCAGGTCTGTCTCCAGCGGCCCGCGCCGTCGATGACGGCAGATTCATACAACTCCGGGTCGATACCGGTCATCGTGGCCAGGTATACGACGGTGCCGAAGCCGAAGGTCTTCCACATGTCGGAAAAGATCAGTGTCCAGGGGAACACGGCACGGTTGGATATGAACTGGACCGGCTTCACGCCCAGCAGCTTCAGAAACTCGTTCACTATGCCGTTGGTGCCCAGGATGTCCGTCAGTATGCCGGCCATGATGACCCAGGAAATAAAATTGGGGATGTAAACGATGGTCTGGAACACGCGCTTTGGGCCGTTCTGTCGAATCTCGTTCAGCTGCAGCGCGAATACCACAGATGCCAGCGTGCCAAACAGTATCTTCATGAAGGAAATGAAGAAGGTGTTGTAGATGGTGCTCAGGAAGGCCGGCTGGGAGAAGATCAGCTTGAAGTTGTCCAGGCCCACCCAGGGCGACCCACTGTAGCCCAGGCCGGGGTTGAAGTCCTGGAAGGCCATGATGATGCCGTACATCGGGCCGTAAGAAAAGATGGCCGTCAGTACAAGGCCCGGCAGCATCATCAGCAGGAAAAGCCATTCCTTCCGGAATCTTTCTCGAAGCTTGCTAAGCAAGGAGCATACCTCCCATCAATTTTATTGGGGTATGGAAAACGACCGCGTATGCGGGGGCGCCGGCGCGCCGCCTGGCGTCTGGCCTGGCGGCACATCGCCGCCTCCGCCTGAAATAAAGGCGAGGCTTGCGCGGAAGCCGCAAACAGCCACTGCGCAAGCCCCCCGAAGAACTGTCTTCAAGCCATCAGGCCCATGCGATAATAATTATGCGCCTTCGCCGTAGTACTTGTTGACAGCGTCCACCATGATCTGGCCGCCGGCGGCGTACCAGTCGGCGAGGATCTGGTCATAGTCTTCCACGGGACGGATGCCCATGATGATCTCGGAGACGCCGGTGGAGATGACGTCGATGGTATTGACGGTCTCGTCGAATTCCTCCGGCGGCGGTCCCCACATGTCGGTCTTCTTGATGAAGTCGTTGTCAAGCAGGTACTTGGCCAGGTCGTAGGAGCAACCCTCGAAGCCCTGCTGGCAGTACGCGCCCAGGCCGCCGGGATTCTTCTCGTTGATCCAAGCCATGGAGTCGCCGTACTTCTTCTTCATGCCGGCGGTGAACAGCTCGCTGGTATCGCCGGTCTCGATGGCATGCAGCACATGCTCGAACTGCGTCATGTCGGCCAGGGGGTCAAGCACCTCGACGGTGGTGGGCACATGCTCGCGCTGACCGTCGGTGTAGGCCTTGAACTCCTCTTCGGTGAGGACGGTGTCGGGGTCGAACATGATGTGATCGGTGTAGCTGATCAGCTTCATGACGGCGGCGGGGTTCTTGCAGTCCTTGCTGACCACAACCAGCTCGGCGTTGGGGAAGCCAACCTGGCCCAGCACCTGGCTGCCATCCACGGTGGGGAACTGCAGCGGGATCATGTAGGCGTTGTCGCTGCCCTGGGCGGCCACCAGGTTCGGGCCGTTCTGCCAGCCCTGCCACTGATAGTACGGCTGGAAGGCGGCGCGGCCGTTGACCACGTCTTCGTTCATGTCGTCAAAGCTCATGTTCACGAAGTCGGGGCTCAGGATGCCCTCCTGGTACCACTTGGCCCAGTACTCCAGGGCGGTCTTGAACTCCTTGTGGGCGATGCCGGGCTTGATGATGCCGTCCTCTTCGTCCTTGTACCAATAGTAGGTGCCCTGGTCGGGGTTGCCCAGGTACACGTTGAACATCGGGCCGGTCATGAACAGGTGCTCGAAGTTGTTGGCGATGGCTACGCCGTAGCAGCCATGCTTCTCCATCATTGTCTTGCAGAGGTTCTCAAATTCCTCGACGGTCTTCAGCTCGGGAGAGCCCTCTTCCTCATACCAGTCCTTGCGAACCCACATGTAGCGCGGGTTGTCGATGACGCCGTAGTAGTAGATCGGCACGCCGTACAGCTTGCCATCCACCATGGCGGTCTTGATGGTGTCGGGGTCGGTCTTCTCGAAATCCCGGACGCGCTGGGAGGTGTACTTCTCGTAGACCTCGGTGATGTCCTGGATCATGCCCGCCTTCAGCAGCTGGCGGAACTGGATGTAGTTCACGCGGAAGGCATCCGGCAGGTTGCCGGTGGCGATGGTGTTGTTCAGCTTGCGGGTGTACTCGCCGGAATCCACGATCCAGTCGTAGGAGACCTGGATGCCCAGCTTGTCGTACCAGGCGCGGATCCACTCGTTGTTGGTCTGGTCCTCGCCGGGCTCGAACACGACGTCAGAGCCCTGGCCCTTGCCGAAGCGGATGTTGACCACCGGATCATAGGGCTGCAGCCAGTCGCCCTCCGGCGGCTCGACGTACTCGCGGGTGGCGTCGCCAACCTCGCCGATCGGGGTGGGCTTGAACTCGGCCAGCGCGCTGAAGCAGGACAGCGCCATCAGCAGAGCCAAGACCAGGGTGATCAGTCTCTTCATTGGATAACCTCCTTTTTACTTCATTTGAACGCCATGCGGCGTCAAATTCGTCAGGGGTCCGCGGGCAGCGTGCACACTCCCCGAATGTTATTAGTATAACACAAAAAACGCATATGTCAAGCGGTTCGTGCCAATCTGCCGGGATTTGTTTTATGCTATCTGCTGCATGCGGCTGTTGTCAATTAACAATTGATCCGGCGTGATCACAGGCCACCGCGCCTCCCTTGCAGGCGAGGGGGCATTACTCTCTCTTGTGGCGCTCCTCGCGCTCCCGGCGCTCGGCGGAGACCTCCTCGGCAGTCTTTACCCGCTGGCGCACCGCGCCGCGATAGCCCTCGTTCGTGGGGATGAGATCGCCCTCGGCAAAGCGCGCCTTCGCGGCGGCGATGGCCTCCCCGTACTGGGGCAGCCACGCCTCCTGGGCGATCAGCAGCTCGTCCACCATCTGCCACACCTCCGGCGGGTTGCACACCGCGCCGGTCAGCGGGTCCATCAGCGCCGCCTGCTTGAGCAGCTCCGCGTCGCCGGACACGGCCGCCTCCACGGCCAGCTTTTGCACCCATACCGACTGACTGCACACCGCCGCGCAGCCCAGGGGCAGATCGCCCACCTTCGGCACGCTGATGCCGTTGCCGTCCACATAGCAGGGCACCTCCACCACGCACTCGTCCGGCAGGTTGGAAATCGCTCCGCGGTTCATCACGTTGAAGTGGCCCCGGTAGATCCGGCCCGTTTCCAGCGCTTCGATGATGTAGCTGCCGTGCTCGCTGCTGCGCTCGCCGCTGTTGTAGTTCTTCGGCGGTTCGGACATCAGCTTCGGGAACTCCGTCTCGAACCAGTTGCGATTCTCCCGGGTCTCCCGCAGGTAGCCGCCGGTCTCGCCGTTGATCCAGCTGGACAGGTCGATCCACTTCTCGATCTCGTTCGGGCGCTTGCGATACCAGGCCACGTATTCGGAGAGGTGTCCATTGGACTCGGTGGAATAGCGGCCGAAGCGGCGCAGCACGTCGATGCGCACCTTCTCGGTGTGGCTGTACTCCGGGTGCTTCTCGAAGCCCTCGAGCAGCTTCCCGATCATCTCCTCGCCGTTGTGCTTCACCGACAGGTACCAGGTCTGGTGGTTGAGCCCGGCGCAGATGACATCCAGTTCCTTCCGATCCTTCAAGCCCAGCACGTCTGCGATCTGCATCTCCCCGTGGATCTCGCCGTGGCACAGGCCCAGCGTGCGCACGCCGCCGTACTTGATGCAGGCCCAGGTGAGCATGGCCATGGGGTTGGAGTAGTTCAGGAGCAGCGCGTTCGGCTCGGCCACCTCCCGGATATCCCTGCAGAAATCCAGCACCGCCGCGATGCCGCGCTGGCCGTACATGATGCCGCCGATGCACAGCGTGTCGCCCACGCACTGGTCCACGCCGTACTTCAGCGGGATGTCGATGTCGCTCTCAAAGGCCTCCAGGCCGCCCACGCGCACGCAGTTCACGATGTAGCGCGCGCCCTTCAGCGCCTCCCGGCGGTCCGTGGTGGCGGTGATTTTCGTCTGGATGCCGTTGGCGTCCAGGTCCCGTTGGCACAGCTGGGTCACCATGTCAAGGTTCTTGCGGCTGATGTCCGTGAAGGCCACCTCGATGCCCCGGAGTTCAGGGACATGCATGATGTCAGAGAACAGCGTTCGCGCGAATGTCAGACTGCCCGCGCCGATGATTGTCAGCTTGAAAGCCATAATGCACACGCTCCTTTTTTTCTATCGATTTGGATACGGGAAACGTCCCGGAAAGCAGCCAGAAGTAAATCCCTCCCGCCGTCATCACTCTGGCCCGGCTCCATTATATCACATCCGGACCTCGCCAGGAAGCCTCCTATGCCGCTATTTCTCTCTTGGGAAGTTTGAATTGTAAATTTCAACTATTTTTGATGATAATCGGGTTAGGGGGTACAGGTGCAAATGCCAGGTGCAACTTCTTCAAGCAGAAGTGTCAAGCTCCGGACCCCAGACCATATCGCAAAGTATGATGTAGCCCGCGCTCTCAGGAATCCAATCAGAACACCCGGACCGCGCGACCGACAGTATTGACCGCTTCTTTGTCCAGCTTTCCGCCATCCAGGATCAGTTTGCCGTTAATAAATACCTTTTCAATACCAAAGGATTTCCGCTGATCCGGCTTGCCATTACGGAGAGCGTCCTCGTCGAACACAGTCAGGTCCGCATAATAGCCCTCCCGGACGTATCCGCGTTCGGGGATCATGAAGCGATCCGCAATGGCTCCGGTCATGCGCCTGACTGTATTGGGCATGGTATCCCCCAGGCCGACGAGAGAATCCCTCAGGAACTTGGGATAACAGTCGTAGATCGCCGGATTCTGCACACCGTGAGGCTCTACCCAAGCGTCGGTCATATAGAGACAGTGCTCGTCTCGTTCGAATGCATGAATGATCTCCGGTGTGGTATAAGGGCCCATATTGACGCGTCCGTGGAAATCGCTGAGCTCGCAAAGCTTCAGATAGGCCTTTAGATCGCTGATGCCCTCCTCCCGGGCGATCTGGTGGACGGACTTCCCTTCATAGCGCTCGTATCCAGGTCCGATATAGGCGATCACGATATCCTTGAAGCCAAAACCGAGCAGCATGCTGCTTGCCTTGACCAGCGCGGCAAGCTTGATCCGGTTCAGGGGCTTTTTCCTCTCTGCAACTGGCATGCCCTGATACCACCCGGGAAGAATGACTGTGATGACCGAGACGCCCAGCAGTTCGTTATAAATATCGAACATCACATCCACCCCGGAGGCGCGGAGCTCGTCCATGAGCTTCAATAGCTCGTCTTTGTCCCGGAAGGAACTGCGGCCAACAAAGATGGCATGGGAGTAATGCAGCTTCAACGGCGTCCCCCTGGCAATCTCCACCAGTTCATCAAAGGCACGAAGCAGATGAGAGCGCCCGAAGAGCTGCGGATATGCCATGGAGACCTTGGACTCCGCGCGAGGGTGGACCGTCAAAGGCTTGTTGTATTTCACACATAGGGCCGCTACCTTTTTGAGTTCATCCACATCGGCGTAAAGCCCCGGCTCGTACATCAGGCCCAGGGACAGACCCGCTGCTCCCTGCTGAAGCGCCTTCTCAAGGATGCTCAGCATGGTCTTTTCTTCCTCGGCCGTCAGCTTCCGGTTTTCATTGCCGCCGGCTGCCGCCCGGGCAGAGCAATGCCCGGCCAACTCCAGGAGGTTGCAGGGCATATGCCCGTCAACTGCCTCAAAGAACTCGTCAATCGTGCCATATTTCCCCGTCGTGTCCTGAAAATCGAAGAGCCCGCTTCCGAGCTTATCGGCGTGGGGGCTGCCTTTCTCAAACCCGATCGCTGAAACTCCGCAGTTGCCCGCGATGAAGGTGGAGATGCCCTGACGGATGAAGGGCTCAAAATAGGGCAGAGGATTCTTTTTGATGGCAAACCAGTCGTTATGGGAGTGTCCGTCTATAAATCCAGAAGAGATGGATTTCCCGTGTAAATCGATAATCTGGTCTGCAGTGGTGTCGATCGCGGGTGCAACCTGTTCGATCCGATCGTTGGCAATAAGGATATCACCCATATAGGCCTCGCGTCCACTGCCGTCGTAGATCTTTGCATTTTTGATCAGTGTTTTCATGTCGACTCCCTCGCCTCCTATAGTGCTCTTTTTTATACGCGCCTCTTCCCTGAGTGCGGCTTTATTACTTGCATGCATGAATGCTTGAGCCCGCAGAAACCGGCAATGGATACCGGCTGGATGTCTGCCGACCGGTTCTGAACGCCCTGTACAGCCACTTCAATCATTATAACTCTACCTCACAAAATTGTACAGCACCAGCCCCCTCATCCCCTTATATAAACCTATAAATCAGTTACAGCTCAGGGTCGACACGGTGGAACCCCTCCGACCCCGCCCTGACTTTTTAAGTTGGAAAGAGCGCAGAAGCGAAAAGAGGGCAACAGAGCAGGGAATAAAGAGGAAAGAGTGGAATCAAGGCTGTAGTGATAAAGCCAGAGAAGCGAAGACATTATTGAAATCTTCCTGGCGCATATAAGCTTTCTTCAAAGAGA
>JAZTZK010000080.1:0-10208 GCA_045637485.1 Clostridia bacterium | reverse complement strand
AGGGGGGGGGGGGGGGGGGAGGGGGGGGGGGGGTGGGGGGGGTGAGGGGTTTAGGGTTTAGGGATAGTGCAAATCCCTCCGGGATTTGTTTGATTCTATGGGAACGACAGGGGTTCCAACGCTTCGTAATCCTTTGAATATAAAGAAATCCGAAAGGATTTCCTCCTTCCCTACCCCCTAAAACCTAACCCCTGACTTCTATAGCCCAAACCCGAACAAAGACAAAAAGGAGACAAAACACATGAAAAGACAACTGAGCTTCATCCTCTCCCTCGCCCTGCTGCTGGTCGCCGTGGTTCTCGTGCCTTCCGCCCGGGGGGAGGGCATGGATGACTTCACGGGCATATGGGTGGCCGAGGGCGTCACCGTGGAGTTTCGGCGGGAGGACGACGGGGGGCTGGAGTGCCGCATCGTCTTCATGGAGGACGGCAGCGACGACAGCGACGTGTGGATCTATAACGATTGCAACTATGACGGGGAAGAGGATTGCCTTTGGTGCATGAGCGTCGTTCGCGAGCACAAGCATTACGACGACCTGTGGCGGGTGCTGGAGGCGTCGGACTGGTCGCTGAACGATTTGGACTTTTCCCGGTTCGACCGCACGGAAGCGGGCCTGCGCTTCAGCGCCGACGCCCTTGACGCGCCTCTCGACGTTGTGCGCCTCGAGGAGGCCGGGGCGTGGGCGCGCGGCGCGGAGCTGGCCTATTTGGGCCGGTGGAGCAGCGAATACGCCAACCTGCAGGTGGAGGATCTGGGCCCGGTATATCTGTTTACCGTCCGTGTTCCCCTGGGCAACGGCAGCACGGGCAAATGGAGCTACAGCTGCCGCTACGATTCCATAGAGAGGCGCATGGTGTCGGTGAACGTCTCCGCCCGCAGCGTCATCACCCCCACGGCGGAGGGCGGCACCATCGAGGAAGAGGTGGGCTGGGCCAACAGCGAGGCGTTCTTCACCCTCACAGACGACGGCCAAATGCTCTGGAGCGACGTGACCGACGGCGACGGCGAGGACATGACCCTCGGGTGGGTCGGGGACTGACAGGACAGAAAAAAGCGCCCCGAGGCATTTCTGCGGCGAAATGCCTCGGGGCGCATGCAAACCGCTATGCCGCGACGGATCTGAGCACCAGCGCTTCGGCTTCCTCCGGGGGCAGGGGGCGGCCCCATATGTAGCCCTGGATGTAGTCGCAGCCGATGCGGCGCAGCGTCTCCAGCTGCTCCGGCTCCTCGACGCCCTCGGATATGACGTCGAAGTTCATGATGTGGCCGATGGTAATGATGGCCGCCACGTACTTCTTCGAGGAATCGCTGGTATTCATTTTGTCGATGAAGGACTTGTCCACCTTCAGTATGTCCGCCGGGAAGGTGTTCAGGTAGCTCAGCGAGGAATAGCCGGTGCCGAAATCGTCCAGCGCTATCTTGACGCCCATCCGCCTGATCTCGTTGATGCAGTTCAACGCTGCCTCCGCCGAGTCGATCATCACCGATTCGGTGATCTCGATTTCCAGATTCCTGACGGGGAAGCCGCAGGTATTGACGATGTCCCTTACCTCGTCGAGGAAGTCGTTGCGCATCAGGTGGCGGGCCGAGACGTTGACGCTTAGGGTGAGATCCGCGCCGGTGCGCTTGATCAGGTCGCCCAGGAAAAGGGCGGAATCCCGGAAGACGCGGCGGTCGATGCTGTCGATCAGCCCAACCTTCTCGGCCACCGGGATGAACTGCGCGGGGCTGATGAAGCTGCCGTCCTCATCCTTCAGCCGGGCCAGGGCCTCGAAGCCTCGCAGCCTGTGGGAGATATCGAACTGGGGCTGGAGGTGGAAGCACAGCGTACCGCCGTCCAGCGCCTGCCGTATCTTTCGCTCTATTTCCATGGTATGCTCGGTCTGAAGCATGTCAGGGGAAAAGCGACAGATATGGCTGTCCGTGCGCTTTGCTTCGTACATTGCCGTAAAGGCGTAGGAGAGCAGCGCGTCGCCGTTGTCGGCGTCCTCGGGATACTCGGCATAGCCGTATCTGGCGGTGATGTAATAATCACAGCCGTCAAACGTCAGCTTCTGCTCCAGTACGGCGTTGTAGCAGTCGATGGTTTTCTTTATTTCCTCATCGGATTGATAGCCCTGTATGACCAGCGCAAACTCCACGCCGCCCTGGCAGGCGATGAAATCACGGGTGCCGGAGATACCTGTATTCACGGCCTTCTCCCAGCGCCTGGCGATCTCGCAAAGCACGCGGTTGCCGGTGGCGCGGCCCATAGTGTTGTTAATGGCCTTGAAGTGGTTCAGGTCGATGGAAACCACCGCGAAACGCTCGCGGCGCTCCACCAGGCGGTTGATCAGCTCGTAGCAGGCAAAGCGGTTCGGCAATCCCGTGAGCCGGTCCGTAATGGCCTGCTCCCGCAGCTTGTCCTGATATTTTTGGGTTTTCAGGTAGTTGTTATAGAACAGGAAAATGACCAGGATGGTGAACAGCGTCGAAAACATGCCGGGGGCGGCGGCCATGTTGTGCGCCTTGAATATCTGAATTACCATCAGTGTCAGCTGCACCAGTAGCAGCCCCAGCGCCGTAAAGAACCCCGTCTTCCCGAAAAATACCACCAGGAAGATGATGCAGAAATTGCCCAGCGCCGAGAACACGCCGGTGAAGGAGGCGATGGGCGCCGGGTGTCCGAAGAGCATGATGACGCCAGGCGCGCGGGAGGTTCTGACGGTGAACACATAGGTGGTGACGTAGAGCAGCAGCAGTATGATGAATCCGGCGACGGAGGGGCGATGGCTGCCGGAGACCCGGTCCATGAGCTTTTCCGCGCTGTTGTGGTCGGTGACGGTCCTATCCCTCTTCATACGACGACGACCTCGCTATTAAAGAGAACGAAATTTGGATCATAACCCGAAAAGGGTCCTGGAAATAATAATTCCAACAAATTATAGCATGAAAAGAAAATACTGGCAAGACGAAATCCTTTTAATTCTCTGGTGAAAAATGCAAAAATCACTGGGAAAAACCACATTGCCGCAATCATGCTATGGACAATCGCAAGATAATCGTGCTATAATATAAACGTAATACGCCGTTTGCCTGGATTTGAGACGCGGTAAAAAATGACTACCGTCGGAAAACAGGAGTGGATCGCCATGAAAAGAATAGCATTGTTCCTGCTGTGCCTTGCGCTGGCGCTGACGCTTGCCGCGCCGCTTGCCGCCCGCGGGGCCGTGCCGGAGCGGAAGGTGGTTCGCGTCGGCTGGTACGAATCGGCCTTCCACCGCACGGACCAGTTTGGCCGTCGCTCCGGCTACGGCTATGTGTACCAGCAGCGGGTGGCGACCTATACCGGCTGGACCTATGAATATGTGGAGGGCAGCTGGTCGGAGCTTCTGGAAATGCTGATCGCCGGGGAGATAGACCTGCTCAGCGACGTGTCCTATACCGAGGAGCGGGCCCAGAAGATACTGTATTCCGCTGAGGCCATGGGGTCGGAGGACTACCACGCCTTCATCGCCCCGGGCAACACCGAAATCAGCCCCGACGATTTTTCCACCTTCAACGGCAAGCGTGTGGGCGTGAACAAGAACAGCATCCAGGAGCAGATGTTCGTCGAGTGGGCCGGGAGTCACGACGTCCACCCCCAGATCATTGAGCTGACGGAAAGGACGCCGGAGCTGCTGGAAATGCTGGCCCGGGGCGAGATCGACGTGCTGGTGACGCTGGATACCTACGGCCGCAAGGCGAACGTGGTGCCCGTGTGCAAGGTGGGCGCGGCGGACGCCTACTTCGGCATCAACAAAAACCGTCCGGACCTGAAGCAGGAGCTGGACGTGGCCATGAACCGTATCCTCGAGGAAAACCGCAATTTCAACCAACAGCTGACGGAGCGGTTCAACGAGGCAAGCGCCATCAGCAACTTCCTGACCGCCGACGAAAAGGAATGGCTGGCGGAACACGGCACCATCCGAGTGGGCTATCTGGACGACTACATGCCCATCTGCAGCAGCGACGAGGGCACAAATGCGCTCACAGGCGCCCTTTCCGACATACTGGCACTTGCCCAGACCAGCGAGATGAACGCCGAGCTGCGCTTTGAGACCCGCCCCTTTGAAAGCGTGGAGGCGGCGCTTACAAGCCTTGCCGACGGTGAAGTGGACTGCGTGTTTCCCGTATGCCTTAGCACCTACGACGGCGAGCAGCGGGGCGCGATCATTACCGACACCTTCATTCGCAGCGAGATGTATGTCGCCGTACGCACCGCGGACAGGCAGGGCGTCTCGCCGGAGCGGGAGATGACCGTCGCCGGCCCGGAGGGCAACCCCAACTACCAGACCTTCCTGAAGGACAACTTTCCCAACTGGCGGCCCGTATATTACGAGGACAGCGCGGCAGGCCTGAAGGCCGTCTCTACCGGCGAGGTGGACTGCGCTCTGGTGAGCAACTACCGTCTCAACCGCGTAAGCGCCCTGTGCGACAAGTACAGGCTTTCCACGCTGACCACCGGCCAGACGATGGCCCTGAGCTTCGCCGTGAACCGCAGGGACGACTGCCTGTACTCAATACTCAACAAGATCAGTCGGCTGATATCCCCCTCTGCCGTCAACGCCTCCCTGACCCGTTATGCCCTCACCGCCGAACGGGTGACCTTCAGGGAATTCCTGCGGGACAACCTGGGCTTCGTGGTGGCGGGCGCCGCCGTCATCGTGTCGGTGATACTGCTGCTGCTGTTGTGGAGCGTGCGGGCGGAATTAAAGGCCAACGCGGGCAGGCAGCTCATTTCCGAGGCGGAGCACGACCCGCTGACGAAGCTGTACAGCCACGGCTTCTTCATCGCCTACGCCAACCGCCTGTACCGCGAGCACCCGGAAAAGCCCATGGATGCCATCGTAATGAACATCGAGCGATTCCACACGCTGAATGCGTTGAACGGACGGCAATTCGGCGACGAGGTGCTGAGGACGCTGGGCGCGGAGGTCAATGACTTCCTTCACCAGAATGACGGCATCGCAGGGCGCATGGAGGGCGATCACTTCGACCTGTACTGCGCCCACCGGGACGACTACGGGGCGCTGCTCGCCCGCTTTCAGACCCCCCTGAGCCGGATGTCCCGCAACTCGGATATCCGCCTGCGCATGGGTGTCATGCCCTGGCAGGAGGGTCTCGCGCCCGATGAGATGTTCGATCGCGCCTGGTCGGCGTGCAGCATGGTGCGGGGCGACTACAAGAACCACCTTATGGTCTACGATGATGAGCTGCGCCGCCGGGACCTGCTCAACCAGAGCCTGCAAAGCGACCTGGGTCGCGCCCTGGAGGAACACGCGCTGGAGGTTTTCTACCAGCCCAAGTACAACATCAGGTCCGAGAAGCCCGTACTCTCCAGCGCCGAGGCGCGGGTGCGCTGGCGGCACCCGGAGCTGGGCATGATTTCCCCGGCGGACTTCGTGCCCCTGTTCGAGCGCAGCGGGCAGATTGGCGCCGTGGACAGGTACGTCTGGGCGGAGGCCGCCCGGCAGATCGCCGAATGGCGGGACCGCTGGGGCGTGACGCTGCCGGTTTCCGCCAACCTGTCCCGGGTGGACGTGTTCGACCCGAACCTGTCCGGGATACTGGACGATATCGTCGCCCAACACGGCCTGGAACGCGGGGATTTGAAGCTGGAGGTCACCGAATCGGCCTATACCGAGAACGCCGATCACCTGATCCGGGTCATCGGCCAGCTGCGCGAAAAGGGCTACCAGATCGAGATGGACGACTTTGGCTCCGGCTATTCCTCGCTGAACATGCTCTCGTCCATGCCCATTGACGTATTGAAGATGGATATGGCCTTCATACGAAACATCGAGCGCAACGAGCGGGATTTCCGCCTTGTGGAACTGATCATAGACATCGCCCGTTACCTGAAGGTGCCGGTCGTGGCCGAGGGCGTGGAGACCGAGAACCAGATGCGGCTGCTCAAAAACGCGGGCTGCGACCTGGTGCAGGGCTATTACTTCTCGCCTCCACTGAGCGCGGCGGAATTTGAAGAGAAGGTACTGAAAGGCGCGGTGGGGAAATAGCGCCGACCCTTCAGACCTGTTATTGCACGCTCAGTTGCCGGAATATTATCCCCCGATTTACCCTGAAAGGAGCATTCATGGACAAGCAAACCCTCAAACACCGCATCGATGTGGCTGCCGGGCGCGTCCCGGCGGACCTGTGCATCGCAAACTGCCGCGTCATCGACGTGTACAACAAGACGGTCTTTCCAGCGGACGTGTTCATTGCCGGGGCCCATATCGCCGGCTTTGGCGGGCCGGGCTTTCCCGAGGCATTACAAACCTATGACGCGCAGGGCGCGTACCTGGCGCCGGGATTGATTGACGCCCACGTCCACATCGAATCCAGCCACCTCTCGCCGGCGGAGTTTTCCCGGCTGGTGGTACCCTGCGGCACCACCACGGTGATCGCGGATCCCCATGAGATATGCAATGTGTGCGGGCTGGAGGGCTTCGACTACATGCTCAACGCCTCGGAGGGCATCGCCCTCCAGGTGTTTTTGCAGGTGCCCTCCTGCGTGCCCTGCACGCCCTTCGAGCATGCCGGGGCGGTGCTGGACGCCCACGAGATCGCCAAGCGCATCGGATTGGATCGGGTGCTGGGCCTGGGCGAGCTGATGAACTTCGTGGGGGTGTGCGCCGGGGACGATGGGATACTGGACAAGCTGATGGTGGCCGAGGGCTGCGGCAAGATCGTGGATGGCCACAGTCCGGGCCTCAGCGGGCACCTGCTGGACGCCTACGCCGCCTGTGGCGTGCTCACCGATCACGAGTGCGCCACCCCGGAGGAGCTGGTGGAACGGGTTCGCCGGGGCATGTACGTGATGCTGCGCCAGGGCACGGCCTGCCACGACGTGCTGAACCTGCTGCCGGGCGTGAACGCGGCCAACGACTGCTTCTGCCTGTTCTGCACCGACGACCGCCAGTCCGCCAGCCTCATCGACAAGGGCCACATCGCCAACAACATCCGCTTGGCCGTGAGCGCGGGGCTCGACCCCTTCAGCGCCCTGCGCATGGCAACGGTCAACGTGGCGGACTGCTACGGCCTGCGGGACCGCGGCGCGGTGGCCCCGGGCAAGCGGGCCGACCTGATACTGTTCGAGGACCCGAATGAGATCTATGCGCGGGAGGTGTGGATCGGCGGCAGGCATGTGTCCAGCAAGGGCCGGTACCTGGCGGAGGACCCCCATGTGGAGCCCGTGGGCGTCAGGGGTCGCATGAACGTGAAGGATTTCTCGGAAAAGCGCCTGGCGCTGCCGCTGGCCACGGACCGCGCGCGCACGATCCAGCTGTCCCCCGGCTCCGTGGTGACGGGGGATGGCCGGGCCACGGTGCGCAGGGACGCCGGAGGAAATTGGGTGCGGGACGATCAGGACATCGTCAAGATCGCCGTGGTGGAGCGCCACAAGGGCACGGGCAACGTGGGTGTGGGGCTCCTTGAGGGCTACGGGCTCAGGAATGGAGCCATCGCCACCAGCATTGCCCACGATTCCCACAATATCATTGTCGCCGGTGACAGCGACCGGGATATGGCGCTGGCCGTGGAACGGCTGGTGGAAATCGGCGGCGGGCTGGCCATCACCCAGAACGGCGCGGTGATTGGCAGCCTGGTGCATGAGATCGCCGGACTGATGACCGACCGCCCCGGCGAGTACGTAGCCAGCCGCATCGACAGGCTGTGCAAGCTGGCCTGGGACAGGCTGGGCGTCCACAGGAGCATCGACCCGTTTATGTCGCTGTGCTTCATGGCGCTGCCGGTCATACCGGCGCTCAAAATCACCGACGAGGGCCTCTTCGACGTGAACGCCTTCAGGACCGTGCCGGTGGAGGCGGAATAGTATCGTCCCTCAAACGACCCGTCATTCGGGCCGTCCGACTGGTCCACCGCAGCGCGCGGGGATATCTGCCCGCGCCCTGTCCCCTTTTTTCTATTGACGAATGCCGCGCAATGAAGTATATTGACGGCATAGGCGGCGCGGACCTCTATAATCAACCCGCGCCGGGAGGAGGCACATGCAAAAGCTCTCACTGAATGGCGATTGGACGCTGCGGGTTTCCGGCTGGGACCACGCGGTCGCGGCCACCGTGCCGGGGTCGGTCTACCATGACCTGCTGGTGGCGGGGGAGATGCCGGATCCGTTCTGGCGGGACAATGAAACCGAAGCGCTGAAGCTGATGGAGAATGATTTTACCTACAGCCGCGCCTTTGTCGTACCCGAGGGGTTGCTGGCCTGCGGGCGGGTGCTGCTGCGCTGCGAGGGCCTGGACACGCTGGCGGAGATATCGGTCAACGGCGCGGCCGTGGGCCGGGCGGACAACATGCACCGCACCTGGGAATACGACGTGAAGGGCCTGCTGCGCCCCGGCGAAAACACCGTCGAGGTGGTGTTCCGCTCGCCCACGCGATACATCCGCAGCGCCTACGCCCAGAGCCGGGCCGACGGTACCTCCGACGCGATGGTCGGCTTTCCCCACATCCGCAAGGCCCACTGCATGTTCGGCTGGGACTGGGGCCCGCGGCTGCCCGACGCCGGCATCTGGCGGGACATCTGCCTGCTGGGCATAGAGACCGCCCGCATCGAACAGGTCCGCATCCGCCAGCGCCACGGGGCGGGCCGGGTGACCTGCCTGGTCGATACAGGCATCGACGGCAGCGCCGAGGGCCTGGAGGTGCGCGTGGCGGTCACCGCGCCGGACGGAAGGACCCGCGAGGCCACCGGCGTCCACTGTGAAATCGAGATCGAAGATCCCATGCTGTGGTGGCCCAACGGCCTGGGCGAGCAGCCGTTGTACGGCGTTCGGGTGGCGCTGTGCGCGGGGAATCGGGAGCTGGACTGCCAGCAGAGGCGCATCGGCCTGCGCACGCTGACCGTCACCCGGCGCAGGGACCGGTGGGGCGAGAGCTTCTGCCACACCGTCAACGGCGTGGACGTGTTCGCCATGGGCGCGGATTACATCCCCGAGGACAACCTGCTGCCCAGGGTGACGCCCCGGCGCACCCGGCGTCTGTTGGAGGACGCGAAGCTGGCTAACTTCAACTGCGTGCGCGTCTGGGGCGGCGGCTATTACCCCGACGACTGGTTCTACGACGCCTGCGACGAGCTGGGCCTGCTGGTCTGGCAGGACTTCATGTTCGCCTGCGCCGTGTACGACCTGACAGAGGCCTTTGAGGCCAACATCCGGGCCGAGTTCGTGGACAACATCCGCCGCCTGCGCCACCACGCCGCGCTGGCGCTGTGGTGCGGCAACAACGAGATGGAGCAGTTCGTGGCCGTGGGCGAGTGGGTATCCAGCAAGCGCCAGGCGGCGGACTACATCAAGATGTACGAGTATATCATCCCCAAGGTGCTGAAGGCGGAGGACCCGGACACCTTCTACTGGCCCGCCAGCCCCTCCAGCGGGGGCAGCTTCGACGAGCCCCAGGACCCGAACCGGGGCGACGTGCACTATTGGGACGTATGGCACGGCCTGAAGCCCTTCACCGATTACCGGAAATACCTGTTCCGCTATGTGTCGGAATTCGGCTTCCAGTCCTTCCCGTGCATGGCGACCATAGAGCGCTTCACCCTGCCGGAGGATCGCAACGCCTATTCCTACATCATGGAGAAGCACCAGCGCAATGCCAGCGCCAACGGCAAGATCGCCGAATACCTGTCCCAGATGTACCTCTATCCCGCCACGCTGGACGCCTTCGCCTACGCCTCCCAGCTGCTGCAGGCCCAGGCCATGCAGTACGGCGTGGAGCACTGGCGGCGCAACCGCGGCGACAACCGCTGCATGGGCGCGGTGGTCTGGCAGTTGAACGACTGCTGGCCGGTGGTCAGCTGGGCGTCCATCGACTACTACGGCCGCTGGAAGGCGCTGCACTACTACGAGAAACGGTTCTTCGCGCCGGTGCTGATTTCCTGCCACGAGGAGGGCCTGCTCTCCCAGAACACCAATGTCAACGCCGAGCCCTTCGACCTGAAGAAGACCGCCCGGCTGAACGTCAGCAACGAGACCCGCCGTCCCTTCGACGGCACGGCCCGGTGGTCCCTGCGCCGCCCCGACGCGTCGGTGATCCGGGAGGGCAGCTTCCAGGTGCATGTCCCGCCGATGTCCGCCGCCTGGCTGGAGACCCAGGACTTCCACGACGAGGACACCTACGGCTGCTACTACGCCTATGAGCTGCTGGACGAGGCCGGCGGGCAT
>JAZTZK010000079.1:0-1782 GCA_045637485.1 Clostridia bacterium | reverse complement strand
AAGGCCGCCTGCAAATCTCCCGCCGGTATATCCTCCAGGTCGGGGTACATGTTGTGCAGGCAGATAAACGCCTTCTCCTCGTCGCTCACGTCCGGATCCTCAAACGCCGTCAGCGTCCGCAGCACATCCCGAAAGTCGCTGTTGATGGCCCACGTTTTGCCCCCGACATCAAGGGCTGTTGGAAGATCAAAAATCACTTCAAATACTTCCTCGCCTTCTTCGACATCGCCTTAGTCTCGGTGTCGAACTGCGCGCCGATGAACGCCCCCACCTTCTGCAGCACCTGAGTGGCGTAGAACTCACCGTTCACGGGGCTGAAGGGGTGCATGGTCCCGAAGAACGCCTCCGCCGCGCCGTCGCTGGCGAACAGCTTGTTCACCGCCTCATACAGCCGCGCCTGGGCCTCGCCCAGCGCCGCCGCCAGCTTCGGGTCGGTCACGTCCATCTCGCCGCCCTCGGGCACGCTCAGCCCCTCCAGTGGCTCGGTGATGGCGTCAAACTGCTCCGCCATGCGGTTGTAGCGGACGATGATGCCGATATCTGTCGGGTGGAATCGGAACGCGCCGATCTCCTCCCCGTCCATATTCAAAATCGGGACGCGGCGCGAGCCGTCGTCCACGGTAATCGCAAAGTTCATGATCTTTTCGTTTGCCATGGTGTTCGCTCCTTTCAGACGCTGTTTAAGGGTTAGGATTTAGGGGTTAGGGAAGGTAGAAAGCCTTACGGATTTCTTTTTATTCATGGGGAACGATGGCGGCTGATAGCCGCCGCTACATTGGCTCCTCCGGCCATTCCCTAACCCCTAACCCCTAAAACCTCACCCCTGCGGTAGCCTAACCCTATAAGGATTAGGCTACCGCTGCCCAGCTCGCCGGCGTGCTGCCGCTGGCGGGGGTGAAGTCGCCCAGCACCTTCTCGCCCACATAGTGGACCTCGAAGGGAATCTGGTAGCCTGTGGTGTCGCCGCCGTAGCTCGTGGGCACCACGTAGCACTCCTGCCGGTAGGCCACCAGCGTGCCCGTGGTAGAGCCGGCCTCCCACAGATGCACCTCATAGGCGTAGGTCTTCAGGGTGTCGTCGGTGGCCTGGGTGTCGATGATGTGCTGCAGCTTCTCGAACAGCGCGTCCCCCACCACGGCGTAGTAGGGCTCGGCGCTGGCGCTGACCTCGTAGCCGCTCAGCTGGTAGGTGTTCTCGCCCAGGATGTTCTGCTTCTGCTCCCCGTTGGGGTTCATCTCGACATTGTACTCCTCCAGGTCCTTGCCCAGGCGGTACAGGTCGGGAGTGCTCCCCATGAAGGAAGCGTCCAGGAAGTGCCCCATGTACTTGCGCGCAATCTTGCCGGTAATCGTATCAGGCATAATCTTACGTCCTTTCTGTCACCCTGTAGGTGACCTTGATCTGAATCTGGTAGCGCGCAAACGCGCTGCCCATTGCTATGGGATAGCCGCTGATGGTGGGCACGATGCCCACCACGTCGCCGCCGTCCCAGTCGGGGAAGTCGCGGGCGTTGTTGCGGTCGATGATCCACGCGGCCACGTCCTGCATCACGCCCAGGTTGTCGAGGTTCTGCTGGAAGGCGTCGCCATAGGGCTCGCGGGAGGCGAACACGAAGTTCTGCTCCTGCGTATCCCCCAGCACCATGTCGCCCAGGATATTCTCCCGGTAGCGCAGCGCCGTGGGCGTCGCGTCCAGCGAGTAGCTGCCGTTCTCGGCCAGGTAGTCCACGCCGAAGGCCCGCGCGCGCTCGATGGCAGGGCAGCGCCGCAGCCACGTCCGGAG
>JAZTZK010000078.1:0-3931 GCA_045637485.1 Clostridia bacterium | reverse complement strand
CGCGGGCCACCTTCCCCTGAACCGCTCCCTGCGGTCGCTGGGGAAGGCTTTTGGTTCTGCTGTCAGCCGTCCCTGATACCGTCTTCACAACTTCCTGCCAAACCAGAATTCACCCGACTGATATAGACATCTAAACCGAACGCTCCGAAGCATCCGGCATCTTCCATCCATAATACAACAAACGATGTATTTTGACTCGATTATACATCATACGTTGTATTATGTCAATGTAATTTTCGGCGAATTCGTTTTCAACCCCGGCTGTCTGGAGGAAAGGATGCACTATACGCGCTTGCGGGACCTGAGGGAGGACTGCGACCTGACGCAGGAGCAGCTTGTGGAGGCCCTCGGGATGCACAAGACCACCTATACCAACTATGAACAGGGCAAGCGGGAAATCCCCTTCGCGCTGGTCATTCAGCTTGCAAACTTCTACAATGTCTCCATCAACTATATCGCCGGCATCGACAAGCGCCCCACGCCCCTGTACCCCAAGCGCCCCTGCCCCTGGAAGGGCGACAGATGACCAGCCTGCTGCGAATAGTGGCGGGTGTTTTTTATGAATACGGAACTATCGAGCTATGAATATTCGAACAGACGATTGAAGATGATATAAACACCATTGCGATTCACCATAATATCTGCCAAGGTCAATCACAATTTCTTGTGTTTTTTCAATTCATATGGTATGATTGGATCATGAACGGGATCAAATCAACTGGGGGTGACAACCATGTGTGACAGGAATGAAGCCCTTTCAATCCTTGATGAAGCGGTTGAACGCTGCTCGAAGGTATTGCCGATCAAGGATGCTTATCTCTATGGCTCATATGCCCGCGGCGATTATCGCGCTGATTCGGATGTGGATATCATGCTCATTACATCTCTCCCGGAAAAGGAGATCTCATCGAGAAGCTGGCAGGTGTCGGAGATCGTCGGGGATATGTGCATCGACCATGATGTGACCGTCTCCGTGTCGGTTCGCTCACATGAGCGCTTCAGGCAGCAGGCGCTTCCATATTATCAAAATATCGCTGCCGAAGGGATTCGATATAACGCCAGGGGGACTGGATACGCATGACAAGCGAAGAGAGAAGGGACTTGTCGACAGCGAGACTTGATCTTGCGTTGAACTATCTGAATACAGCAAAGGTCAATCGGGATATCGGGGATTACCGTGCTGCCGCCAATCGTTCCTATTACGCGATATTCCACGCCATGCGTGCTGTATTGGCACTGGATGAGGTCGATATGAGCAAGCACAGCGGCATCATGGCCGAATTCAGGAGGCGTTACCTGAAAACTGAAATTCTCGATAGAAAGCTCTCCGCGACCATTACACAGGCCTTTGAAGTACGCAATGCCAGCGACTATGATGATTTTTACATCGTATCCAAGGAAGATATTGAACTGCAAATGGATAAAGCGATGGAGTTTATGGATGCCATCTGTGTATATCTTGCTGCACAGGGGGTCAGGATTCCCGAAAGATAGCCCAAGAGCTGTCGATATGCGTCGATTTTCTTTTGCCTCATGAAACACATTTTCATGGGGCCTTTTCTTTTTCATTACCTTGTGCTATAATAGAATATCTTGATTTGGCGGCGCGGGCGCGCTGCCGTAGCCCCGGAGGTTATCCATGAATCAATCAAACGAATTGCGCGAGGAGCAGGCCTATACCGCGCGGGTGCAGCAGCTGCTGCTGGCGCTGATCGAGCAGGCGCGGGTCATTTCCACGGATCACCTGCAATCGATACAGGCCATCGTGGCGGACGCCTGGGAGGACCTGAGGGTCAAGCCCACGGCCCTGTCGGAGGAGGACCTGGAGCAGCTCTCCGCCGAGGTGGACCGCTTCGTGGTGCGGCGGCAGTTCGCCGACAGCCTGGCCCAGCGCTCGGAGCGGATGCTGATGAACCCCTTCTTCGCCCGGGTGGACTTCGCCGAGGGCGACGACGGCGCGCCGGAGCGCATCGTCATCGGGCTGTATAGCCTGAAGGACGAGCGGGGCGAGCTGCTGGTGCACGACTGGCGCGCGCCGGTGTGCAGCCTTTATTACGACGCCATGCCCGGCCCGGCGAAGTACGACAGCCCCTCCGGCGAAATCGCGGGCAACCTGACGCTGAAGCGCCAGTACCGCATGGAGAACGGGCGACTGCTCTACTTCGTGGATACCTCGCTGTCCATCGACGATTCCATGCTGCTGGACATACTCTCCGGGGCCACCAGCCGCCACATGCGCCAGATCGTGGCCACCATACAGGCCGAGCAGAACGCCGCCATCCGCCAGGAAGACGCCCGGGTGGTGTCGGTGGTGGGCGGCGCCGGGTCCGGCAAGACCAGCGTGGCCATGCACCGGGCCGCGTTCCTGCTGTACCGCCGCCGGGACGTGCTGGACGCCAGCAAGATCATGATCCTCTCGCCCAGCACCGCCTTCTCCGAGTACGTCTCCGGGGTGCTGCCCCAGCTGGGGGAGGAGAACATCCGCGCCCGCACGCTGCGCGAGGTGGTGGAGGGCGTGCTGGGCCGGAAGGTCGAAAAGCCCTATCGCCAGCTGGAGGCGCTGCTGGACGCCGGCGGGGCGCTGCGGCGGCAGTCGGTGGGCTACAAGGGCGGCGCGGATTTCCTGGGGCTGCTGGAGCGCTACGCCCGGGATTTCGCCACTGACGGCCCCGCCTTCCGGGACGTGCGCATGGACAGGCAGGTGCTCATCCGCAGGGACGAGCTGACCCGCATGTACAAAAACGAGCTGTACCTGCTGTCCCCGGCCCAGAAGCTGCAGCGGATGACCGCCACGCTGCAGACCCGGCTGGAGGGCTGGGAGGAGAAGCTGTACCGGCAGTACGAGAAGAGCTATTCCGGCAAGTACGGCCAGCGGGAGCTGCGGCAGATGAGCAGCATCGCCGTGGCCCAGCGCCTGCAGCCGGTGCGCGCGCAGCTGCGCCAGATGCTGGAGCCCAGCGGTCACGACCTGCTGCGCCAGGCGATGCGCGGCGCGCCGAAGCCGCTGGCGGACGCGCTCTACGACAATCGCGCCGCAGGGGTGACCTGGTGGGAGGATGCCGTGGCCGAGGCCTACCTGCTGGCAAAGCTGGGCTTCTCCGCCCCGGACAAGCAGATCTATCACCTTCTGGTGGACGAGTGCCAGGACTATTCCGACACGGCGCTGGCCCTGCTGGGCTGCCACTATCCCAACGCCCGGGTGACGCTGCTGGGCGACCCCAAGCAGCGCACGACCCCCGGCATGGAGGCCTGCGACCCGTCCCGCTGGGGCGCCTGCTTCGGCATGCCGGGCGCGCCGGTGTTCCCGCTGACCCGCTGCTATCGCTCCACGAAGCCCATCGCCGAGCTGTGCAACCGCATACTCCCCGAGGGCGAGGCGCTGGAGCCCTTCGGCCGGGAGGGGGCCGAGCCGCTGGTGGCCCGGTATTCCGAGGCGCTGTTGCGCCAGACCGTCGACGCCTTCCGCGCCGCGGGCCACAGGTCCATCGCGGTGATCACCCGCAGCCAGGCCCAGGCGGATTCCCTGTCCGCGAAGCTGGAGCGGGTCTATCGGCTGGACGGTGGTGAGGACGATTTGAACTATGAGACCGGCGACAACGTGGTGGCCTGCTACCACCTGACCAAGGGCATGGAGTTCGACGCCGTGATCGTGGCCTGGCCCGAGGTCGAGCTGACCCAGGACGAGCGCCGAAGGCTGTACACCGCCGCCTCAAGGGCCCTGCACGCCCTGGCCGTGCTGGGCGGGGAGGGGTTGGTGGAGGAGATAGGTAAATTCTGATTTGTCGAGCTTTGCTCGATAAATCAGAATTTGAGGGGTTAGGCTTTAGGGGTTAGGGGTTAGGGAAGGATGAAATCCTTGCGGATTTCTTTATATTCAAAGGCTTGCGAAGCGTAGAAACCCCTGTCTTTTCCATAGAATCAAACAAATCCC
>JAZTZK010000077.1:0-17107 GCA_045637485.1 Clostridia bacterium | reverse complement strand
CCTTCTGCCGGGGCAGGCGCCTCGGTCGGCTCGGCGGTCGCCTCGGCAACCGCCACGGCGGGCTCCAGGGTCGGCGACGGCTTCGCCGCCTCGGGCTGCCTGCCCGCCTTGTTTGCGACGGGATCGAGGAAGTTGAACCACAGCACCGCAAAGCACAGCACCGCCAGCGCGACGCCCCACAGGATTCGGCTGAGTCGCTTCCGCTTTTCCGGCGCGTCCGGTCCATCCTCCGCGCATCCCCTTACGGGTGCCTTGAGGACGATCCTGCCCGCTTTGATGGAAATGGCTCCCTGATTGCAGGCCGCCATGCATTTCCCGCAGTTGATGCACTCATGATCGCCCACATGCCGCACATCCATGCCGCAGCCGCGCACGCAGGCGCCGCAGTGATTGCATCGATTCTCATCCACCTTTACGCCGACGATGTTGAACCGGTTGAACAGTCCGTAAATGGCCCCCAGGGGGCAGATGAAGCGGCAGAAGGCGCGATAGCAGAATACGCAGGCCAGGCCGATCACCAGCATGATGACAAACTTGCGGGTGAACAGTATGCCCAGCATGCTGAACATTGCGTCGTTGCCCGGGTTGGCCAGATGGCCTATGGCCCCTTCAAACGTGCCTGCCGGGCAGACGTACTTGCAGAAGGCCGGCAGCGGCAGGTCGTATCGCAGGCCGTACCACAGCGGCAGGGCCACGACGAACACCGCCAGCAGTACGTATTTCAGCCAGCTCAGCGCCCTTGTCACGCGGCCCTTCCTGATTTTGAGGGTCGGAATCTTGTTCAGCAGCTCTTGAAGCCAACCCAGGGGACACAGCCATCCACAGACGGTGCGGCCCAGTATGACGCCGTAGAGAAGCAATATGCCCAGCACATACCAGCCCGCCCGATGCCCTGTGGAGGCCAATGCGTTCTGTATGGAGCCCAGCGGGCACGCGCCCACCGCGCCCGGACACGAATAGCAGTTGAACCCCGGCGCGCAGACGACTTTCGACGATCCCTTGTAGATTTCGCCCCTGATAAAGCCCTTGAGGTAGGCGTTGTGCAAAAGGGCGCTGTACAGCTGGACCAGCTTTCGGGTGGTCGGCCTGTGGACCTGCCACCAGCTTTTCTTCACATTATCCAAGGCCAACACACTCCGTACATATCGTAATCGCTTTGTAGAGCACGTCACGCGCGCTCTGGTTGAATATGCCGAGGACGATGAACGCGACGGCGGCAATGATGACGACCGCCTGCAGCGCAATGGGATTTGGCTTACTGCGCGGTTGGATGACCGGCGCGGAAACGCCATCCGCCTTTTCCAGCGCGAGCTGGGCCTTTGCAGCCTCAATCTCCCGAACAACGTGCCTTTCCCGCAGCAGAGAAGTCACCGCAAGAGCGCCGATGCCCGCTGCCGCCCATGGCAGGAATACCCTGATCAGCGCATGGAACATGCCCTCCAGGTCGTTCAGCGGAAAGTGATCCGCCCTGGCCAGGTAAAGGCCGACGGGAACCATGCATATCCCAAAGATCACCCAACCCGCAAGGCACAGCCGCCTTTGAGCGGCCTGCGCCTGCCGCATGGCCTCCGAAGGTGTGGCGACGCGGGCGACGGTGAGATCCCTGACCCGCTCCAAATCCTTGACGGGTTTTTCGTCGTTTTCGTCGCGGATTCCAAGCACAAGGCCCGCGATCATCATGCCGATGGCAAAGAAGGACAGCGGGGCAAGCGGCGCAAACTTCTCCGCCGCGATATCCCGCGTGTAGATGGCTGCCCTCGGGTTATCTGCCCTGCGCGCCAATCCCTCCCGATAGATGCCGACGGCGGACGCGGACAGCAAAACCACCAGCAACACGCACAAAACGACCTGCATAACCAGATACAACTTCGTCCTCGTCATAAGCATTACACCTGCTTTCTTTCGCCCGTCAACACCAATGCGCAGAGCAGGCCGGCGATTCCTCCGCCGATGTGTCCCTGCCAGCTGACGCCCGCGCTGAAGCTGTAGATCAGGTTGATCACGATGCCCCGCAGCGCGTAAACCGGATTGATGTTGTTCTTCAGGTTGAAGACCAGCGTCGACGTCATCAGCGCCCAGATGGCGCCGCTCGCGCCGGCATGGATACCCCTGCCGCCCGCGAAATTGATCAACAGTCCGGACCCAATGATGCCAATGAGGTAGATCAGCGCGTAACGCCACCATACGATCCTGTTCTCCAGGTCAAGGCCAAACATGGCCAGGCAGATCATATTACTGCCAAAGTGCATGATGCCATAGTGCAGAAAGGCGCTGACAAAGAGGCGTATCCACTGTCCATCCTGCAGCGCACCCTGGTACATGGCAAATCTGTAGACGGCGTTGTTCTCACCCACGGAGAACTCATAGATCAGGCCGATCAGGTTCAGCAAAAAGATGACTACCGTTACGATTGGAATTTTGATCCCGCGCCGCTCAGCCGTATATTCCGCGCTCATTGAAGCACCGCCTTTCGAGTAGAATTGCACAGTGTGATTATAACATGAATCCGGTGCAGATGTCCATATTGAATGGAAAAGTACACGAGAAAAAATACCTGACTGAAACAGTGGTCATTCCGATCAGTCAGGCCATCGAAAGCGCAAGGGTCTTCTACCGGCAGCCGTTCATACGGCGGGCACGGGGTTTATTACCGTTCCAGCGGCACGTTCAGCAGCTGGGCAATCTGGCGAACCGCAATGCGATCGTCGTTTCGGTATATCTCTTGCTCTGGCTCCGTGTCAAAGCAATAGTTTCCCTCTATTTCCACTGAATAGCCGAAATAGCGCTTGTACAATGCCGCCACGGCATTGTAAACCGCCTGTCCCCAGCGCTGATGATAGGTGGAGGTGACGATGGTCATGGTCTCTATGCCGTGCTGTTGCAGCATATCCATTGTATTGCTCGCGTTTTCCAGGGTCGTCATCGCCCGCTCGTCGATATGAATTCGCGAGGCCTCTATGCCGCAACGCTCCACCAGGTAATCCCGCATCAGGCCGGCTTCCGTATGCTTCGAGGGATTGTTGTCACCGGTCGCGCCGCCGGAACAGATGATGATCGCGCTGGGATAGGAGCGCGCCGCGGCGGCAGCGGCATCGCACCGGCCCTTCAGCTCCGGCTGCATCTTCCCGTTCTTCAATTCATAGCCCAGCACCACAAAGGCATGTCGCGCGCTGTCCCGCAGACTGGTTTGCTCGAGAGACGTCGCCCTCTCCTCCCCATCCCGGTGGATGAAGAGCGGATAGTCGTCGTCGAGGTAGACGTCGCGCCAATGATCGACGATGGCCTGGGCGATATCATAGTCCGACGCGCTTACCTCGCGGATCGCATCGAGCTTGGCGTCGATGCGCGCTTCGTCGCCTTCCGTGGGCGACTCATAGGCGTTTACCAATGCGGTCAGAAGCGCCGCGAAGCGGCCTTTGTTCCCATCGCTGATCCAGCGCGTCTGCGCTGCTGCCAGCATGCCGGTCCATATCAACAGCATAACCAGCGCGACGGCGATGATCCTCTTCATTGATCTGCCCTCCTCCAAAGCTCTTTTCAGCATTCTATCACAGAATAAGCCTCTTGTCCACAATAAAACTACACCTGCGCGTTATTGAAAAAGCCGGTTGCCCACGTCGGCATAATATGATAGAATAGGGCCATAGGGAGGGAGAAATGTTGACACTGTATTACGATATAATGCTTATCATATCCCTGGTACTCATGCTCGTCTATGTGTGCATGTGGCACAAGCACTTCGATGTGCACATCACGCTGGTTTTTGTGCTGGCGCCCGTCGTTAACCTTGGCTACTTCCTGTTCAGCAGGTCCCAGACCCTCGAGGAGGCGCTGCTGGCCAACGTGCTGACCTACATCAGTGGCTGTTATCTGTTGCCGATCATCATGTTCACCGTATTCAGCCTTTGCCACATCAGGCTGCCACGGTGGATAACCGTCGGGCTGCTGGCGGTCAACACGGCCCTGTTCTTATGCCAGCTGTATAACGGTACAAGCGGCCTGATCTACCGATCCGTAGTCTTCCGGCGAACGGAGGACTCCCTGGTCTTCACCAAGGTGTACGGCCCGGTACACCTTGTATACTACATCATGATCTTCGCCTGCTTCCTGGCGAGCATCGGCGCGATGGTCTACAGCTATATGCGCAAAAAACAGGTCTCTCGAAAGCTGATTTGCCTGCTCTTCCTGCCTGTGATACTGTCGATCGTCAGCTTCTTCGGTGTGCGCAGGCTGTTCAGGGGGATCGAGCTGATTCCCCTTTCCTTCACGCTGGCCATGGCGGTCTACCTGATCATCGTGGACAGGATAAGCCTGTACGACTTCACGGATATGGCCATCGATTCGCTGGTGCAGAACGGCGACACCGGCTTTGTATCCGTGGACTTCAAGCTCAACTACCTGTGCAGCAACGCCACGGCAAAGGCTGTGCTGCCGGAGCTGAACGAGCTGACCGTCGACAGGCCGCTGGCCAGGGTTCCCGCAATGAAGGATACGCTCCTGGCCTGGCTCGAGGCATTTCGAAGCAATGAAGCCGATAACACGACGCTGCTGGAGCGAAACAACCGCATCTACCAGATTCAGGTTGGCTACCTGTTTGACGGACACCGTGCGCGCGGCTACCAGCTCTTCATCACCGACGATACCCCGGACCGGCAATACATCAACCTGCTGGCCAACTTCAACGACGAGCTGAAGCGCGAGGTGGACGAGAAGACGGCCCACATCGTCGCGATGCACGACAACCTGATATTGAGCATGGCAACCATGGTCGAAAGTCGGGACAATTCCACCGGCGGCCACATCCGGCGCACCAGCGAAGGCGTGCGCCTGCTCACCGCCGAGCTCCAGGCAGACGGAGCCTTTGCGCTTACCGACGATTTCTGCCAGGACCTGATCAAGGCCGCGCCGATGCACGACCTCGGCAAGATCGCCGTAGACGACGCCGTGCTGCGCAAGCCGGGGCGCTTCACCCCGGAGGAATTCGAAAAGATGAAGGCCCATGCCGCCGAAGGCGCGCGCATCGTCCACGAGATCCTGAAGGACACCGACGACGCGGATTTCAGGCGCATCGCCGAAAACGTGGCCCACTTCCACCACGAGCGCTGGGATGGCTCAGGCTATCCCGAAGGCCTGAAGGGTGAAGAAATTCCGATCGAAGCGCGGATCATGGCCATTGCGGACGTGTACGACGCACTGGTCAGCAAGCGCGTCTACAAGGAGAGCATGCCCTTTGACCAGGCCCACGCCATCATCATGGATGGCATGGGCAAGCATTTCGACGCGCGCCTCGAGTCCTGTTACCTGCGGGCGAGGCCTAAGCTGGAGGCGTATTACAGCGCCGTCAATGCCGCGCAGGTGCAGTAGCCGCCTGAGCCCGGGAATGCACGGTCAAAGGCGCCCGGCAATCGCGCCTGAACCGGCGGCGAACCTTCGCTTCACCGGCGGTGAGTATGGCTTCGGTCTCAGCGCCCAGCGCACGCCGGAGCCATGCGTGCTCGTCCTTCACGGCCCGGGCATGGAACACGCGGTAGGCGCCCGCGTCGCTGCCGAGGGCGATGGCGCCCCCCCTGCCGCGCGCATTCCGCGATATTGCCAAGCTGTCCGTCCAGTATGCGCCGGAGCACCGGGTCGGGATACCTGCCGTTTCCGATCAGGTTGCCCACGGTGGACAGCGTAGGCACCCATATCGCACCGCTCCGGGCCATGGCGCGCACGGTGTCCGCGTCCATATAGGCGCCGTGCTCGATGCTGTCCACGCCCGCCTCCAGGGCCGCGCGGATCGTCTCAGCGCCGTTGGCATCGGCCATCACCGAGAAGCCCTCGCCGTGGGCGATATCGATCATCTCACGGATCTGCCTGGCCGACAGCCGGACGCTGGTGACGACGCCGTAGCGATCAAAGTCCATCAGGCCGGAGATCATGATCTTGATGAAGTCTCCCCCGGCTCTGTCCACCTCGGACACCAGGGTCCGGTAATCGGCCATCGTCTCAAACGTCGGGCCGATGAAGCTGCCGTAGCGCCCCTTCAGGCAGATCGGAAAACAGGGAATTCGGTACTCTATCCCGTACTCCGGCGCGAGCGCCCTGGCCCGCTGACAGACGCCAAAGGCGTCGCCGCCGTCGCGGAGATATCGTATGCCCGCGCGGGCGTAGTCGGTCAGCCTGGAACGTATCAGGTCGTCACGCACGCGCCCCCTGTGGGCGTCGATGGCGTCCCTGTAATATACGCCGTCCAGGACCATGTGAATGTGGCAATCCCCAAGCATGCCTTCCGTCACCCCTCGTTCTCCGAACGGCGCACAGCCGCTCCGGCCCACAGATCCCATTATAAACCGGAGGCAGGTAAAAGTCAAAGCCGCATCGCATAGAAGAGATTAAAGGAGGTCAATTGCCATGAAGCTTCGTTACAACGAGGACCAGGCGATCGTTCGCCGTATCCAGGAGGGTCTGAAGCAGACCGGCGGCTTCTGTCCGTGCCGGTTGTCGAGAACACCGGAAAACAAATGCATGTGCCTTGAATTCAGAAACCAGATCGCCGACCCGGAATTTGAAGGCTACTGTCACTGCATGCTGTATTACAAGGAGAAGTGAAGCCGCTCGCACAGGAAAAAAGCAGCCCGAGGGCTGCTTTTTTCCATGGGAAACCGTTATTGATCCTCTCCGGTGAGGTTGTAGGCCTCCATGTGGTACTGGGGATTCAAAGCCTCTACCCAGCTGTTCAGCTCGCTGGTAAAGTGATCGGCCTTCGCCTCTTCGAGGGTCTTCTCGTACAGGGCGTCACGGATCTCTTCGAGGGCGACCGGACCGGACTTGACGTCGGTTTCATAGCGAATGATGTGTACGCCGCTGTTGCCGACGACGGGCGTCTGGGTGACGTCGCCGACCTTTTCCAGGGCCATCGCGCCTTCGGTGAAGTTCTTGTCCCAGTTGGTGGAACCGGCGCAGACATAGTAACCGACGGTCTTGGTGGGCTCGTTTTGCATGCCGGGATCCTCGCCATAGGCTTCGATCAGCGCGGCGAAGTCCTCGCCAGCCTCCAGCTTGGCATAGATTTCATCGGTCTTGGTCTTCACGGCGGCCAGGCAATCCTCCGCCGCCTTGTCCATGGCGGCCTTCAGGGTCTCCAGCTTGCCCTTCGCCGCGTCGATATCCGCCTGGATCTCCTCTGCGGTGCGATGGGGCGCTTCCTCCTCCTCGGCTTCGTCGCCATGATCGTGGCTCAGCTCTTCCAGCTCGTCGTTGAGGTCGTCGAGCTCGCTCTGGGCATCCTCATAGGCCGTGCGGGCATCCTTGTATGCGTTCAGCACATCATCCTCCGGAATGACCAGGATGTGCTTGACGGTGCGGTAGCCCTCGGGGACCCAGGTAATGACCTCGTCCCCGGAGGACATGTCGGACTCAAAGCTGCCGGCGGAGGCGGAATACTTGTCCTCGTCCTCCTTCAGCTTGGCTTCGTAGGCGGTCTGCAGCTCCTCGTCGCTGAGTTTGGAAATCTCATCGCGCACATTCTGCTCCACCAGCTCCCGGTTGGCCTTGGCCAGCTCGATGGCGTACAGCGCGTCCTTCGTGAAGCCGTTGACGGCCATGTTGTAATCGGTCTGCTTCGCGTGCACGTCGTCCTTCTTTTCGGTGACGTTGGCATAGAAGCTGTCGTAATAGGTCTTATACTGCTCGTCGGCCTCTGCCTGCAGCTCTGCCAGCTTATCGTCATCCAGCTTCAGGCCGCGCGCCTCCATCTGCCTGGCGATGGCCGCGTTCTGGACGGCCTCCTCCGCCACTGAATTCTCAACGGTGGTGATCACGTCGGCAGGCACGCTGTAACCGAACATGCTGTACATCTGGCTGTAGCTGTTGTACATGTTGCTGAAGCTGGCCATCACGTCGGCCTGTGTCACTTCGCCGCCATCATAACTGGCGACCACGCCGGAATAGCGCTTTGCCAGCTTGGCAAAGTCCTCGTCCAGCTTCATGATCGGATCCACGCCGATCAGGTTGCAGCCGGTAAGCACAAGCATCAGTACAATCAGAAGGCCGGTCAGTCGCACAAGCGCGTGTCTCATAACAATCTTCCTCTCAATCCAGGGCAGTATCACCCAAAAATAAACTTACCCGTATATTATACACATTTCCGGATTTTCCGCAAGCGGTTTTGATGAATCTATGGGATGTAAAAAGCGCGATATGGCTTCTTTCACCGCAAATTCACGAATTATATACAAATCTTTATCGCTTTTGCCCCGGATATCCAGTCGATTGACCCGGCAATTGACCGGGTTTCCATAGGCGCGCCGCATGGCATCCTCGCCGCTTTCGTCGCCATGGCCGACGATCAGCATATCGCTCACGCACAGCGGCAGGTTTCTTCGGGCAAAGGCGGCGAACCGTCGAAGCGCCCTTTTGCGCCTCCCGTCGTCGGCTGCATGCCCCTTTCCGCGCGACAGCCGGGACGGCCGGACAGGCGCGGCAGGGTCGATCAGCACCAGCTTCTCCAGCGGCAGCTGGCAAGCCAGCGCAAGCACCGGGGCGCAACCCGTGCCGACGGCTATCGCCGCGGCTGCGCCCCATTCGCCACGAAGGTCATGCACCGCGCTCTGTAGCCGGTCCCAGAGGTCGCGTACGTTCGCGCAATGGAAAGGATAGACCTCGACACCGGGAATGTCGGATGCAAGGGCGCCGCCGTCGCGCGCACCTTCTTCGAACAGGCTGCCGTCGACATACAGGCAGCCCACGCTTTCGCGCTCGCATATACAGCTCATGGAACCTACCTCCTTCTCCGTCGAGCGAGCGCGAATGCGCTACCGCATCTCCTTCAGCGCATCCTCTCTGATGACCACCAGCATCACGTCGCCCTCGCTGATCCGGGTCTGCGGCTGTGGCATGGCGTTGACTGCGTCGCCATTGCGTATGGCCACCACATTGATATCCATGCTGCTTCGCATGGCCAGCTCCTTCAACGTCTTGTCAATCCACTCTGGTTTTGGGTGAATCTCGGCCATGGAATACTGGGTGGACAGCTCCATTAACTCGATGACATTGCCCGATATAAGGCTATGCGCCACGCGCCGCCCCATATCACGCTCCGGAAACAAAACCTGGTCCGCACCCAGCTTTTCCAGCATCCTTCCGTGAAATTCATCGTGGGCCTTGGCGATGACGCGGCGCGCGCCGAGCTCCTTCAGCAGCAGCACGATGGTGCCGCTGGCCCGGATGTCCGAGCCCATCGTCACAAATACGATGTCAAAGTCCTGAACGCCCAGCGTCTCCAGGGCGTCCCTGTCCATGGCATCCATCTGAATGGTCTGGGTCAGCTCGTCCCGCATGCGCTCCACCAGGTCCATGCGGCTATCCACGCCGAGCACCTCCGCGCCGTCCCGGCACAGCGTCTCGGCAATCGCCCTGCCAAAGCGCCCGAGGCCCACGACGATGTACTGCTTTTGCTTCTTATTATTGCTCATTTTACGTTCCTCCAATGGCAGATAGTCCTCCGCGTCAGCCGAGCATCACCCGGTCCTCCGGGTACTGGACCAGCTCGCGGGCGCGCGACTGCCGCTTTGTAAACAGCAGCGCCATGGTCAGGGGGCCGATGCGCCCGGTATACATGGTGATGATGATCAGCAGGCGGGCCATCGGCCGAAGGTTCGCCGTCCCGATGGAGGAGATGCCCACCGTGCCCACGGCGGAGATGCATTCATAGTAGATGTCCAGCAGGGCGTACCCCGGCTGCAGCAGCGACAGCGCGCAGATGTCCACAAAGGCCACGGCCATCGCGATAAAGGCGATGGCGACCGCCCGCTGGATCATCGCCTGGTCTATCCTGCGCTTGAACACCACGATGCTGTTCCCGCCCTGGGCCACCATGCGCACGGTCAGCACGATCAGCGCGAAGGTGGTCACCTTGATGCCGCCGCCGGTGGAGGCCGGCGCGCAGCCGACGAGCATCAGCAGGCCCCCGATCAGCTTGGTGCTGTCCCGCAGGGCGGCCTGGTCGATGGTGTTGAAGCCCGCCGTGCGCAGGGTGACCGACTGGAACAGCGCCGCGAGCAGCTTTTGACCCGGATTCAACGGGCCCAGCGTATCGGGATTGCTCCATTCAAAGGCCAGCACGATCACAAAACCCGTCATCAGCAGCGCCCCATAGCTCACCAGCACCAGCTTGGAATTCAATCGCAGCCCTTTGAAGCGCCTCTTGTCGATGATGTCATGCACGGTGGTGAAGCCGATGCCGCCCACGACCACCAGCGCGATCGCCGTCAGGTTCATCAGCGCGTCGCCGGAAAACCCGGTCAGGCTCATGCCGCCGCCAAAGAGGTCGAAGCCGGCGTTGCAGAAGGCGGATATCGCGTGGAATACAGAAAAAAACAGGCCCCTGGCAACGCCGTACATCGGAATCAGGCGAATCGAGAACAGCGCCGCGCCCGTAAGCTGTACCGCGAAGGTGCTGCGGGCCACCCACAACACGAGGTCGACCACGCCGCCCAGGTCGTCCTGGTTTAACGATTCGCGCATGATCATGCGGTCGCGCATGGTAAAGCCACGCCCCATAAGGCGAAACAGCAGCGTGGCAATGGTCATAAAGCCGAGGCCGCCCGTCTCGATCAGCAGCATCAGCACCACATGACCGAACGTGGAATAGGCGGTTCCCGTATCCCGCACCACCAGGCCGGTCACGCAAACCGCGGAGGTGGACGTGAACAGCGCGTCAAACCAGGGGATTCTCCGGCCTGTGGCGGAGGCGACGGGCAACGTCAGCAGCAGGCTGCCGAGCAGTATGACCCCAAGGAAGCCGATGGCGATCATAGGCAGCGCGTTGAAGCCCGACCGCCTGTAAAGCAGCCGCACGAAGGCTGTAGTATACCGACGTCGGTTCTTTTCGCGCTCAATCGACCGGAGGCTCTTCCATTTCAGAAGCATCATTACACCCTTTCGACCTTTACCATATCCAAAAACGCCCTGTAGACGGTCTTGTCGATGGTCTTGTAGCCTTCTGTGATGCAGCGGGTGCTGGCGCAGGCCACGCCCATGCGGATGCACTGCTCAAGCTCCAAGTCCGCCATGAAGCCTGCCACCAGGCCGGCGACCATCGCGTCGCCCGCGCCCACGGTACCCTTGACCTCGATGTTCATGCGCGGCGCAAAGAGGGTCTCGCTCCCGTCCGTGATGAGCGCGCCACCGGCGCCCAGGGACACGGCGACAACCTGCACGCCCATGTCGATGTAGCGCAGCGCGGCTTCCCGGACATCGGCGATGCCGTCCAGGGGACGGCCGATCATCGTCTCCAGTTCATAGCGATTGGGCTTGATCATGAAGGGCTTCGCCTCCAGCCCGCACTTCAGCCGGTCGCCGTCGGCGTCCAATACGCAGCGACAGCCCAAGCCATCCACCGCGTGGATCAGCGTGCGGTAAAAATCCTGGGGGCATCCCGGCGGAAGTGAACCGGACAGGATCAGATAGTCGCTGTTTTCCGCGTGCCTGACCACCATCTCAACCATTCTGGAAAGGTCATCCTCCGCCACGCTCATGCCGGATTCGTTCAGCTCCGTAACCGTGCCGTCGGCGCGGTTGAACACCTTGATATTCGTTCGGACGCTGCCCTCGCACCATATGAAGTCATAGGGCGTGGAATTGAGCATCAGCCGCTTTTCAAACTGGGAAGCGCCGTCCCTGTACATAAAGCCGATGCACTCGGAATCCAGCCCCAGCTCTGAGACGGTCAGCGCCACGTTGATGCCCTTTCCCGCCGCCACATCCCGCTTGCCCACGACCCGGTTCAGTCCTCCGGGGGTAAAGCCGTCGACTGTCAGCGTGCGATCAATGCTTGGATTCAGGGAAACAGCTGTAATCATAGTTTTCTCCTAATTCACATGTCGGTATTTGAATTGCCGTCACTCTGCGGCGAAGGGCTGTCGTCGGATTGGGGCGGGGCTTCGTCCTCCTGCGCCTTTTCCTCTTCCACGGTGCGCAGGAAACCGCCGATGTAATGCATCAGCGTCAAGCCCACGATCAGGCCCAGCCCGCCAACCACCAGCAGGGCGATCAATATGATTTTCTGCGTCAGCGTCATACCGGCCCCCTGCGCCGCCTGAAAGCAAAGCGGATAATGGCGCGCGCGTCTATGGCGCGCCTCAATACCAGTATATCACATTTTTGTCATTTTTCAAGCCATTCTTTTTTGAATTGCGGATTGAATCCATAAGGGGAGGCGGCTGGCCGTGCCGTCCCCCCCTCGCAATCAGTTGTCCGCACGATCGTAGCCGTTCTTCATGCGCTGGCTCGATTCCGACAGCACCTTGTTCAGCGTGGCGATCGTCTGTTCCTTCGCCATGTCCGCCAGCGCTGAATTGGCCTCGGCAGTCAGGCTGAAATCGCCGGTTTCCGCCATGCGCCGGTCGTACTCCAGTATCAGGCGGCGGCCCTCCGTCGCCACGGAGTCCTGGTAGCGCTCGATGTGCTGGATACAGGCGCCGTATTCGTGGTCCGCCAGCGCGCCGATCAGGCAGCTGCCCCAGTAGAAGTTTTCCGTGGAAACATCCAGGCGCACGTCGCTCAGGTATTTGGGCATGCGCGCCACATTGGCGTAGACCGGCAGCATCGCGTCGAAGGTGGTGGAGCCGAAGGATATCCACTCGATGCCCCGGATGGCCTCGGGAACGCCGCTTCGGATCTGGCAGATGGCGGTGACGCCGGTGCGGTTGATGCCGATGGAGCGGTACATGCCCCGCTTGCCGGTATCCTTGCTGGAATAGGGATTGTAGGGCGTGCCCTGGTAGTGGGAGGACAGTATCGTCTTCACATCCTCCGCCGTCACCTTCCGGTCGGGAACCAGGGCCCAGGGGATATTGTCGCTCTCCGGCGTGAATTCGGCGCCTTCCCCATCCCAGCGATGGGAAAAGGGCGCAAGGCAGCGGCCCATGTACCAGGCCCGGGGCGTGTTGTAGATACGGTCCCGGTAGTTGTGGGAGCCGAACACGTCCCTGGGGTTGAACGCGCCGCCCTGGTTCAGGTCGAGGTGGTTGTCCGCAATGAATTCCCGCAAATCGGCGGAGCACATGTGCGCCTGGCGCGGCCCGAAGGCGTCGTCCAGGTCGAAGGCATCCATGCCGAACTGGTTCGGGTTGATCACGCAGACGTCGTCGGGCACCCGACGGGCCATCCAGTGGTGGCCGCCGATGGTCTCCAGCCACCAAATCTCATCCGCGTCGTTGAAGGCGATGCCGTTGGATTCATAGGTGCCGTAGCGCTCCAGCAGCGCGCCCAGGCGCTCCACGCCCTCCCTGGCACTGTGGATATAGGGCAGCACCAGCACGACGATGTCCTCCTCGCCGATACCGCCGGGTACCGCCTTTTCGCGGCCCTTCGCTTCCCTGTATTTCACCAGCGGGTCCGCGGCCAGCACCCTCGGGTTGGAGGTGATCGTCTCGGTGGCGGTCATGCCCACGTTGGCGGCGTTAATGCCCGTTGCGGCCCATATGCCATCCTTCCTGTCGACGCTGGGGCAGGCGGTATAGCGCATGGGATTGTCGGGCAGGTCGATCTCCGCGTGGGAAATGACGCTCCTGTATCTCCTCGGCTGCTTTTCCGGATTCACGACGATCAGCTTCTTCACGTCAAAGTGCCCGTCGTCGGTTCGGGCGATCATCGTGGAGTGGTCGTTCGATGCGTTTTTACCAACAAGTATGGTCGTACAGGACATTTGCAGGCTTCCCCCTTTGGTTTGATGCTTGGCACCATTGTACAGCCTGTCGTGCGGTACGGCAATCGCCGCCATGTAAAAAAGAAGGACCCCGAAGGGTCCTGTCATGGCTTCATGTCAGCTCAGGTGCTTTCGCGCCCCGGCGTCAAAGGCGTAGCGAACCTCCGGCGGCGCGCAGGCAGTCAGGGCGGAGGCTTCGGCTTCGGCGGCTTCCAACGTAAAGCAGGAGACCTCATAGGCGTTCCTCAGCAGGTATTCCCCGTTTTCCAGCAGCTTTTGATACTCCCTGGACTGCAACCGCCCCGTCAGGCGCACACGGTCGCCCACGCTGAAGCGGGAGGCGTACTGGGCGTTTCGGCCCCAGGCGATACAGGGAATGTAGTCGCTCTTGCCAAAGGCGCGGTTCACCGCCAGCATCATGTCGCAAATCTCCCTGCCAAAGGGTGTGGAGCGATAGATCGGCGGCTTGCACAGCGCCCCGGTCAGCGTGACCCGGTTCAGCGTATCGTTGTCCGGCGACAGCGCCAGGCTCTGCGCGAACAGCGTCACCATCAGTCGCCCGGCGCCGTCGACGACCTTGTTGTAGGAACGCACCTGGCCGGTCACCAGCAGCTGGCTGTTTTCCTCCGGCAGCAGCCCCATCAGCTTGCCCGGAATGGTGACCGGCAGGCGGTCCACTGCGCCGGAAAGGCGCTTGACCAGCAGCGTGCCGGTGTAGAAGGGCTCATTCATTACCTCGTGACTCAGCTCCAGTTCGCCGTCCAGCCGCCCCACGGCTATGATTCTGTTGTTTGGATTTTCCATCGTATCCCTCCGGTTATTGTGTGTTATTCATAATATATGCCGATGAACGCACCGTCATACCGCGCCGGGCAAAAAAACCGTTCCGCTGCCTGATATCACGCAAAGAACACATGTTCGATATATGCGTATTATAACACCGACGCCGGAAAAAAGCAATCGAACGCAATTTGAATTAATTATGCTCCCGCATCCCCGTCAGCTCATACCGTTACCTCATACCTTCAGCACCACCGCTTTTCCCGCTTCGACCTCGCCCACGCTCCCGGCGGGGATGCCGTAGCGCTTGCCGATATCCCAGGCTGTTTCACCTGGCAGCGGCCAGCTGATCACGATGCCAGGGCGTCGTTGCACCGGCGCGCCTTCGGCGAGCGCCGTCACGATCTCCGCCTCCGCGCGCTGCCGGGTCTCGCAGGTGACGGAGAGCTGCAGCTTCATCTCCAGTCGGTCGCTCATCAGCGCGTTGGCCTCGGCGGAAAGCACCTGTAGTTCGATCATCGATTCGTCGTTCAGCATTTGGGGCACGGTCAGGCTGAAGGGCAGCTCCGCCTCGGCGGAGGCAGGAAGCTCCGACCCGCCCGGCATGTACAGCACCCGGGTCTCGGCCACACCCTCTATCCTGCACTGTCCGTTTTCATTGCGCCACTCGCCGATGGACGGATGCACCTGGGTGGCGATGACCGTGCCGACGCCCGGGGCGTTTTCCCCGATCAGCACCGTGCCCCGCACCAGCTCGCACAGCTTCGCGCGATCCACCGCGCGGCAAAAGCGCACGTCCTCGACCTCGGTATCGATGGCGCTGCCCTGGGTCGCGTAGACATCCGTCAAGGCCTCCGCCTCGTCCGTGGCGTTGGCCAGCACGCGCACCCGCGCCTCGATCTCGCAGGTCAGCCGCATGTCCCCGTCTCCTTCCCCGGCGTCCACGCGACTGCGGACGCTGCGCACGTCCACCGCGGCAGATACGTCGCCCGCAAGCCACTCCGGCAGCTCCACCAGCTGATCCAGCGCCAGCGGGTAGCGCACCACCACTCCGGGGCGACCGGTCACGCCGCTGGCCACCAGCGTCTCCACCATCGCCCGACCCTTCACCCTGACGCCGCCCAGGTCCGCGGACACCTCCTCGATTTCCACCGCGACCCAGTCCATCAGCGCCGTGCGCGCGTCCAACGCGGCGGGCAGCGTCACCGTGTCCTTCAGAAGCGCCAGCTCGCTGGCTTCGGCGGCCAGCTTGACCGAGCGAACCGGCTTGAACACGGTTTGAATGTCCTCCGCGCCTTCCACGGCGCTGATGACCTCCACCGGCGACAGGCTGAGCACCTGAACGCTCAGGTCACAGGTCACCTGGAACACCATGTGCCCGTTTTCATAGCGGGCGTCCACGTGGTTGACCTCGCCCAGGGCGCGACAGAGCATGCCCGGCTGGATGCCCGGCATGTCCAGCACGTGGTTCAGCGCGGCCTGGGCCGTCAGCGCCCGCAGCGCGCTCTCCTCGCCCTGCCGGTAGACCGCCTGGCAGGCGACGCTGCCCTCCAGCACCACGCGGCCTTCTTGAACGTCCGTCTCCCCGACGAACAAACCGGCGTCCGCCAACAGCGGCTCGATGGCGTCCCGCCCCGCGCCGGGCACCAGCGCCTCGGCCCGCACCAGCACCTGGGCGCGTCGCGCTCCGATCAGTTTTTCCGCTTCGAAGGTCTGCACTTGCGTTTGCAGCGCCATAACAAAACCCCTCCTGTCCGCAATCGATCATCGGATGATATGCGTCGGAGGGGTGGTTCATGCCGTCAGGCATATAAGCCTGCGGGTCTGTTATTGGATGGCGCTTTTGACATAGTCCAGCATGTCGGTTTTGTCCACACAGTCCTTGAACCGCGGGGCCATGTCCCTGAGGGCGGCCAGTGGCGCGGGTACCGGCACCCTTGTCAGCTCGTGCAGCATATCCATCGCACCGAAGCCGCTTTCAGGCTTCGCGTCGGAGATGGCGCTGAGAACGTCCCGGCTGAACTTGTAGGGCGAGGCCGTGGACAGCACCACGTTCACCCAGCCGTTGTCCGCCTGGGCCTTGAAGTCCTCCATAACGGCCCAGGCCACGGCGGTGTGGGTGTCCATCAGGTAGCCGTGCCTGCGCCAGACCTCGCCGATGGCCGCCAGCGCCCGCTTGTCGTCGGCGCAGCCGGCCCAAAAGTGCTCGCGCATCTCGTCCATCAGCGACTGGGGCGCGGTGTACACGCCCTCCGCCTTCAGCTGGGCCATCAACTTCGAAACCAGGTCGAAATCACAGCCGCTGGCCAGGAACAGATAGCGCTCCAGGTTGCTGGACACCAGTATGTCCATGGAGGGCGACGCGGTCTTGTAGAACTCCCTGCGGCGGTCGTACACGCCGGTGTTGATGAAGTCGGTCAGAACGTTGTTGGCGTTGGACGCGCATACCAGCTTGGCCACCGGCAGGCCCATGCGCCGGGCGTACTCCCCGGCCAGTATGTCGCCGAAATTGCCCGTAGGCACGATGAAGTTTTCCGGCTCTCCCAGCCGGATCTCGCCCCGCAGCACCAGATCGCAGTAGGCCTTGAAATAGTAGGCCACCTGTGGCGCAAGCCGCCCGATGTTGATGGAATTTGC
>JAZTZK010000076.1:0-4967 GCA_045637485.1 Clostridia bacterium | reverse complement strand
TCTCTCAAGGCTGTTCATAGCACAGGCTCCCTTCGATATAAGTTAACATTATCATAGCAAACCCAAATTGTCAATACCATATACAAATTCTATCAGAAATTGTATATTCTTTGGATGTTTCGAAAATTAACGGCTGTTTTGAACTTGGAAATGTTGTTTATAAAAGCCGTCACGCCTTCAGGCGCTTCTTTCCGCCGAGCTTCAGGCCGAACAAGCCGCCCTCGCCCACCCTGGTGGACATGATCAGCACGACGATCAGCAGCCCGCCCCAGATCAGGCTGGCGTAGTAGGTGTTCAGCGTGGGGAACATGTTCACGCCGGTGGCGATGATCTGTATGGTGACGATGGCGATCAGCACGTTGCCGATCTTGCCCATGCCGCCGTCCGGCAGCACGCCGGCCAGCACCAGTATGAGGATGCAGCGCATCACGTAGCTGGTGCCGTAGTCGGCCTTGGCGCTGGCCATGGTGTTCACCATCAGCAGGCAGCCGATGCAGCAGATCATGTCGCAGAGCATATAGGTACCCACCACCATGCGCTTGGTGTTGATGGCGGAGAACTTTGCGGCCTTGATGTTGGTGCCCACCATGTACAGCTTCTCGCCGTATACGGTGTGGTTCAGCAGGAACCAGCACAGCGCGAAGATCACCAGGAAGATCAGCAGTGGCACCGGCAGGAAGCCCAGCAGATACTTGTGGCCGATCTCGGTGTACAGCGCGGGCAGGCCCTTGACGGTGTTGCCGCTGGTCAGCGCGACGGACAGGCCCGTCCAGACCAGTTGCATGGCGATGGTGGCCATCACCGGGGGGATGTCAAGCTCGCTGACCAGCAGGCCGTTGATCAGGCCGCCCACCATGGCGATGCCCAGGGCGATCAGTATGCCCACCAGAATCACGCCGCCCGCGGGGGCGTCGGCGTGATTGGCCATGTACTGTACGGCCATGATCGTGGCAAAGTCGCCCAGGGCCATGAAGGACATGTCCATCTTGCCGCAGATGAAGCAGAACATCAGGCCCAGCGTGACCACGCCGTATTCCGGAAACTGCATGGCGATGCCCAGCCACACGTCGCCCTTCCAGAGCATGCCGCCCTTGAGCACGGTGAAGAACAGCAGCACCACGGCCATCAGGCCCAGCAGCATGAAGGTATAGCTGTGTTTTTGAAGCGTATTCGATTTCATTGCCTTCTCCTCCCCTTACTGCTTCTGGCGCTTGGCCTGCAGGGCCGACACGGTGACGCCGACCAGTATGACCAGGCCGTTGAAGAATTGCTGCCAGTAGGTGTCGATGCCCAGTATCAGCATCGAGTTGGAAACCAGCGAGATGATGCCCACGGCCACTACCGTGCCGAATACGGTGCCCTCGCCGCCGTAGATCGACGCGCCACCGAGTATGACGGCGGGGATGATGGTCATCTCCTTGCCGATCATGGCCTTGGGGATGGACTGGCTCTCCATGCACACGCGGATCATGCCGATGAAGCCGGCCACCGCGCCCACCGCCGAGTACAGGAGGAACTTGGTCTTCTTCACGTTGTAGCCGGCACGCTCGGCGGAGACCTCATTGCCTCCGATGGCGTACAGCGCCCGGCCGAACATCGTCTTGTTCAGTATAATCGAGACGATGGCGCACAGCGCGATCAGGAACAGCACCATGGCCGACAGCGTGAACCGTATGCCGGTGACCGGGTCGGCGCTCTCGAAGATGTACAGCTTGCCGAAGGCCTTCATGCCATCGGGCAGGGTGGAGGTGATCTCCTTCAGCTTCAAAAGGCCCATGGAGATGCCGGTGAAGAAGGTCTGGGTGCCCAGGGTGACGATCATGGTGTTCAGCCTGAAGTTGGAGATGATCCAGCCGTTCAGCATGCCCAGCACCCAGCCGATGGCTACGGCCAGCGCGAAGCCCGCCAGCGGGTTCGAGGCGCACCAGCCGTTATTCAGGCAGATCGTGGTCGACAGCGAGTAGGCCAGCGCCGCGATGGCCGGGAAGGAAAGATCGAAGCCGCCGGAGATCATGACCACCAGCGAGCACATGGCGAACATGCCGTCCACCACCATCGTTCGCAGCACCGTGACGTTCAATCGGGTAAAGATCCCCGGGAAGGTGATCAGCTGTCCGCCGGACTTGATCTGCACCAGCACGCACAGCAGGATCAGCACGATAAACATGTAAAATTCGGTCTTGCGCGTCATGCGCTTTAGCTTTGCGTTGTTCATGCCCGCGCCTCCTTATCGTATGATGTCCAATATGTTCTCTTCGGTGATACTCTCGCCCGTCATCTCGCCCACGATGGCGCCGTCCTTCATGACGATGACCCGGTTGCAGTTGACCACGACCTCCGACAGGTCGTCGGAGATGATGATGACCGCCAGACCCTGGTTGGCCAGGTCGTGCACCAGCGCGTGGATGTCCTGCTTTGCACCGATGTCCACGCCCACGGTGGGGCCGTTGAGGATCAGCACGTCCAGGCCGTTGTTCAGCCACTTGCTCAGCACGATCTTCTGCTGGTTGCCGCCGGACAGCGTGCTGGCGTGCTTGTGGGCGTCGTCGGTGGCGATGGAGAACTTTTTGACCCACTCGTTGGATTTCTCGAACAGCTCGTCGTGATTCAGCGTGCCCAGGGCGTGGGTCAGCTGCTTCAGCGAGGAGAGCATGATGTTGTCGGCGATGGGCTGGCGCAGGCACAGGCCCTCGGTCAGCCGGTCCTCGGGAACGTAGCCGATGCGCTTTTTCTGGGCGTCGATGGGGGAGGTGATCTTCACCTGCTGTCCGTTCAGTGTGATGGCGCCGCCGTCGATCCTGCCCAGACCGAACAGCGCCAGGGCCAGCTCGGTGCGGCCCGAGCCCAGCAGGCCGGTGATGCCCAGGATCTCGCCCTTCCTGAGGTCGAAGCTGACGTCGCGGAACTTGCCGTTCCAGGTCAGGTGGTCCACCTTCAGCACCGGCTCCTTCGATATGTTGATGGGCACGAAGTAGTCGTCCTCCAGCTCGCGGCCGGTCATGTAGTAGGTGAAGTCCTTCCTGGTCAGTTCAGCGGTTGGGCCGGAATAGACGTTTTTGCCATTGCGCATGATGCACACGTCATCGGAGATTTCAAAGATCTCCTCGGTCTTATGGCTGATGAACATGATGGCGATGCCCGAATCCCGCAGCTGGCGCACCGTCTTGAAAAGCGCGTCCACCTCCTTCTTGGTCAGGGCTGTGGTGGGCTCGTCCATGATGATGAGCTTGGCGTTGAACAGCAGCGCCCGGCAGATGGCCACCAGCTGCTTGTCGGCCACCGACAGGTCGCCCATCTTGGCGTACAGGTCGATTTCATAGCCGATCTTCGAGAGGGCCTCCTTCGCGGTCTGCTCCCAGCGCTTGCGGTTCACGATCTTTCGGTTTGCCGTGATCTCGCTGTTGATGGCCAGGTTCTCCATGACCGTCAGGTTCGGGAAGATGGACAGGTCCTGGTAGATGACCTGTATGCCCAGGCGCGTGGCCTCGGCAGGGGTGATGTGGGTGATGGGCTGGCCCTCGAACATCACCTCGCCCTCGTCGCGGGTGTACACGCCGGAGATGATCTTCACCAGCGTGGATTTACCGCATCCGTTTTCACCGGCCAGGCACATGACCTTGCCGGGCCTGACCGCGAAATTGACGTGGTCCAGGGCGTGGACGCCGCCGAAGCGCTTGTCAATACCGGTCATTTGAAGCAGGTATTCAGACATGCCGCATTGCTCCTTGTCTTTTTGGATTCGTAACCGCTGATGGCGGCACGGCACGAGCCGCTGTGCCCCCATCAACGGTCATGATGTTGTGAACGAGGCAGGGAAGAAAGCCTTCCCTGCCTCGGGGTTATTGGGGTTCGAGGCTTTAATCGATCGATTAGAAGCCGAAGGATTCCCAGTTGTCCACGGTGACGGCCAGGTAGCCATCGCCAAAGATGAAGTTCTTGCCCTTGCCGTTGTCGGCGATGTGCACGGCGTGATAGCCCTCCTCGCCCAGGTCGGAGCCTTCGCCGACTTCCTCGCCGGCGAACAGCTTCATGGCGGTGTTCAGCTGCACCTTCGCGGTGATGGAGGCATCCCACAGGGCGACGGATTTCAGAGTGCCGCTCTTCAGGAAGTCGGAAACCTCAGCGGGCATGGCTACGGAGATCGCGAACATCTGGCCGGTCAGGCCCATCTCCTCGATGGCGCGGGCGGCGCCGGGGGCGTCGAAGGAGCCGGTGCCGAGGATGCCCTTCAGGTTCGGATACTTCTGCTTCAGTTGCATGGTCAGGTTGTAGGCTTCCTGGGCGTCGGAGTTGTCCTCGACGCGCTTGTCGTCAACCAGCACCAGGTTCGGATAGGCGGCCTCGGCGCGGGCCACGGCGGCGTCGGCCCAGTTGTTCTGGGATTCCATCGTCATGGAGCCAACCATGGTGATGTACTCGCCCTCTTCGCCCATCTGCGCGGCCAGCTCGTCCATCAGGAAGGCGCCCAGGCCGGCCTCGTCGAAGGCCTCGATGTCGAAGTCGACGTTTTCCATGCCGGAGGCCTCGGTGGCGATCACGATGATGCCCTTTTCACGGGCGGTCTTGCAGATCTCCTCGCAGGCGTCGGGATCGTTGGGGGAGAAGCACAGGATGTCGATGCCCTGGTTGACCAGGTCGGTCATGATGCCAACCTGCTCGGCGGCGTCGACGGTGGTGCCGCCCTTGTAGATGACGTCGATGCCGTTGTCGGCAGCCCATTGCTCAACGCCCTGCTGCACGTGATCCCACCAGGGCTGTCCGATGACCTTCGGCACATAGGCGATCGTGGGGGTCTTCTCGGCGAAAGCGGCGGTCAGAGACATCAGCATCATGACGGCCAGAATCAGTGCGACGAGTTTCTTCATGGTTTATTCCTCCTTGTTCTTATATAACCTCCGCCCTCGGCGGAAATCATCGCTGTGTGGAAAAGATAGCGACAGCAATGTCGATCATAATAATATTATAAC
>JAZTZK010000075.1:0-1867 GCA_045637485.1 Clostridia bacterium | reverse complement strand
CTGCGCATCGCCAAGCCGGTGTACCAGTCCACCATCGTGAACCTGATCCAGTGGACCAGCGTGGTGGGCTACGTGACCATCACCGACCTGACAAGGGTCATCAACAACACGGCATCCCGAACGATGCAGCCACTGCTGACCATCAGCATCGGAATGCTGATCTACCTGGCGCTGTCCTACATCGTGTTCGGCCTGTTCGCGCTGAGCGACAGGCTCAAGTTGAGAAAGCGGGGTGAGGCGGCGTGAGCCTGATCGAAGTGAAGGGATTGAAGAAATCCTTCGGCAGCCTGGAGGTGCTGAAGGGCGTCGACCTGTCCGTGGAGCAGGGCGAGCGCATCGCCATCATCGGCGGCAGCGGCTGCGGCAAGAGCGTGTTCCTGCGCTCCCTGTGCCTGCTGGAGCAGCCCGACGCGGGACAGGTGATCGTCGACGGACGGGAGATCACCGCCGCCCGGGGCGGCCAGCTGGACGAGATTCGCCGCTGCATGGGCATGGTGTTCCAGAGGTTTCACCTGTTTTCCGAGATGGACGTGATGGACAACCTCTGCCTCGCGCCCACGCATATCCTGAAAATGCCCCGGGCGGAGGCAGAGGCGAAGGCCATGGAGCTGCTTTCGCAGGTGGGCCTTTCCAGCCGCGCCCACGCCTGGCCCACGGTGCTCTCCGGCGGGCAGCAGCAGCGCATCGCCATCTGCCGCTGCCTGATGATGGAGCCAAAGGTGCTGCTGTTCGACGAACCCACCAGCGCCCTCGACCCCACGATGGTCGGCGAGGTGCTGGCGGTGATAAGGATGCTGGCGAAGCGGGACCTGAGCATGCTGATCGTGACCCACGAGATGAACTTTGCCCGGGAGGTGGCCAGCCGCGTGCTGTTCTTTGCCGACGGCGGCATCTACGAGCAGGGCACGCCCGAGGAGATCTTCGACGCGCCGAAGCGGGAAAAGACCGTGGCCTTTATCCACAAGATCAAGTACTTTACCTATGAGATCGACCGCCGGGACTTCGACCTGATGCAGCTCCAGGGCGGCATCCAGAGCTTCGGCGAGAAGTACGGCCTGAATCAGAAGAACATCTACCGGCTGAAAATCTGCTGCGAGGAGCTGATCTACGAGCTGCTGGACCACTGCTATCCGGGCCGGGACGATGTTGACTTGAAGCTGTCCGTCTCCCACGCGGAGTCCGACGGCGCGACGCAGATCGACCTCACCTGCGGCGGCGCGGCCTACAACCCCTTCGGGCAGGAGGAGGACGGCCTGGGCGTAACGATATTGAAGACCACGGCGACGCGGCTGGACTATCGTCGGGAGGGCGAGCACAACACCATCTTTATATCCCTGTAGACGACACCCAACCGAAGGAGACGCTGCGTGCGTTTTCAAATAGAATTGAGGAGGTATTCCCATGAAGAAGATCGTTTCCCTGACCCTGGCGCTCATGTTGGCGCTGTGCGCGCTGGCTGTTCCCACAATGGCGGAGAAATCCACAATAACAATAGGTAAGCTTACGCTTCTGAACAGTGCAGAGGAGGACTTGGACGCCCAGAGCGACGCGTTTTCTGGGCTGACGAGCGCCGCAATAGAACGCGTTGCGAAGTTTTACGATACGATGGATGCCATGCTGATGGCACTGAACGCCGGGGAGATACAGGCATTGAACATCTATTACACTACCGCAAGATATCTGGCGTCCACAAACGACAATCTCATCATGCTGAGGCAGCCCGGCGTCGGCGCTGGCTCTGCGATCCAACGGTTCGTTGACAGCCTTTTTATCTGTGATTTCTCCTTTCTTCTGATGGAGGATCGCGCCGACCTGCGGGACGAGCTGAACGGCGTCATTGCCGAGATGAAGGCGGACGGCACACTGG
>JAZTZK010000074.1:0-5084 GCA_045637485.1 Clostridia bacterium | reverse complement strand
TGCAATTTGCGCAGGCGCCGGCACCAGGGACAGCTGAGGCTGACCGAGGGACAGATCAGAAGGCTGGACGCCTTGGGCATGCGCTGGGAAAACAGGCAGGACGCAGCCTGGGACCGGGCGTACAATGCCGCGAGGTGCTATTGGGAGCAGCACGGGGATTTGAACGTGCCAAAGGAGTACAGCCAGGAAACCGGCTTCAAACTATGGCGATGGGTCAGGCGCCAGCGGAAGAACTGGAAGGACGGCATGCCCCCTAAAATGCGGAAGGAGCGACTCAATGCCATCGGCATGCAATGGTGAGGGGCGAGCTTGACGACCGGGATGGCTTGGCCAGGGCGCTGTTTGACACGAACGTATCTATTAACGAAGGCCGTTAGGACAACAACCGGGCACCGGAACGGCCTGCTGAAGGGCTGCGAGGTAAGCACCGCCCGGGTGAACCGCAGGATGCGCGGCATGGAGGTTTATGTGGATTTCCAAGGGGAAAACACGCGCTTGTGACTGGGATTATATTAGTGATATGGAGAACTGATTGTGAACAAGCGCAAACTGTTGATGACAGCCTCAGTGTGGGATCACATCCGGAATTTTCACATTCCCTATCTCAAAGCTTTTCAGCAGCTTGGCTGGGAGACGCACGTCGCCTGCGCGGGAATACTAAAAAATGCGCCATATGTGGATGTGGGAATTGACGTACCCTTTGAAAAGAGAATGACTTCTCTGGGTAATTTCAGGGTATTGCGCCTGCTGCACCGCCGTATTCGTATCGAGCGTTATGATCTCATCATCGCGCATACAACGCTGGCTTCCTTTTTTACCCGCCTTGCGGTTAAGGGCATGCCAGATCGTCCGAAACTCGTAAACGTCATGCACGGTTATCTCTTCGACGACGAAACCCCCGCTTTCAAGCGGGGCGTTTTGCTGTCAGCGGAGCGCGTGACCGCACCCCAGACCGACCTGTTGCTGGTGATGAACGATTGGGATTATAAGACGGCCTCGCGCTACCGGCTGGGAAAGCGGGTCGGGAAGATCCCCGGCATGGGGGTAGATTTTTCCCGGCTGGACGGAGCGACCCGAGCGGACGGAATAAAGCTGAGGGAGAAGCTTGGGTTAGCGGAGGACGCCTTCGTACTGCTCTACGCGGCGGAGTTTTCAAAGCGCAAGAGCCAGGCGGTGCTGATTCGGGCAATGGAGGCCCTGCCGGAAAACGCGGTGCTGGCGCTGTGCGGTAGCGGCACGACCCACAGGGACTGCCATGCATTGGCGGCAGGACTGGGGCTTGGAAACCGGGTGCTTTTCCCCGGGCAGGTATCGGACATGCCGGCCTGGTACCGCATGGCGGACGCCTGCGTCAGCGCCAGCCGGTCGGAGGGGTTGCCCTTTAACCTGCTGGAGGCCATGCACATGGGCCTTCCGGTGGTGGCCAGCCGGGTGAAGGGTCATACGGACTTGATCAAGGACGGGAGCAGCGGGCTGCTGTATCCCTACGGGGATTCGGCAGCGCTGGCCGGGCAGGTTGTGCGCTTGATGGGGGACGCCACCCTTCGACAGTCGCTTTCGGCGGCGGCGCGGGCCCGCGCCGGGGCGTACCGAATGGAGGCTGTGCTGCCCGGGGTGATGGACAGATACCTGTCGGTGCTGGAAGGCGGCCGGCAGCGGTAATGCCCGGGCGGATGGACCGCGTTCGGGTTTCGTGCGATTCTTCGGACGGCGGGGGGATCGGCGGCTCCGGGGGCATGCCCGGATGCACCTATGAATCAAACACACAAGTGAGCGGGCAGGGCATATGCAAACGAGCAAGGACAGACCGGGGACGCCCCGGATTGCCATCCTGATGGCGGTTTACGAGCCGAGGATGGACTGGCTGGAGGCGCAGCTGAGATCCCTGGACGCGCAGACCTACCCGAACCTGCGGCTGTACATCCGGGACGACTGCTCGCCCACAGTGTCCTTTGAGGCCATTGCGGCCTGCGTGGAAGACTGCATCCATGCCTTTCCCTTCGAGCTGCGGCGCAATGAGAAAAACCTGGGCTCCAACGGCACCTTTGAGCGGCTGACGCTGGAGGCGGAGGGCGATTGCTTCGCCTACTGCGACCAGGACGACATCTGGCTGCCGGAGAAGCTGGAGCGGCTACAGGCGGCCATGGCAGCGGAAGGGGCGCTGCTGGTCTGCTCGGACATGTTCATCATCGACGGGGAAGGCCGGCAGACAGCGGACAGCATCACGAAGGTGCGAAGGCACCACGTCTTCAAGAGTGGAGAAGGGCTTGCGCCCCAAATGCTGATTTCCAACTTCGTGACGGGCTGTACCATGCTGGTCGACGCAAGCGCGGCGCGGGAAGCCGCACCGTTTTGTCCCTACATGGTGCACGACCATTATTTGGGGCTGTGGTGCGCAGCGAAGGGAAAGGTCCTGTCGCTGCCGGATCGGTTGATTCGCTATCGGGTCCACGGGGGAAACCAGACGCCGGTCATGGCGGGGGTGACGGACAAGGAAAGCTATGTGGATGTTCGGATAAGCAGGTGGATCGAGCGGCTGGTATGGCTGAGGGCGCGCTTTGCCGGCAGCGGCGCGCTGTCCGGGGCCATCGAAGGGGCTTTGGAGTGGACGAAGGCGCGTGAGGGTTGCTTCGAAGGCAGGACTGGCTCAAGGCGCACGGTCTGGCGGCTGAGGCGGCTGAGCCCTGCGACGTCGACTTTTGAAATCGCCATGGCCGGGGCGCCGGACAGCGTGTTTATGGTTTTCGTGAACCTGCTGAAGCGAAACATGATTTAGGGTGTGTTTCAAAAATCCTGAACATGCAATTTCGGCGTCTTTCCCGCCAAAACTGCGTTGTCAAACCTTGACTTGCCTCTGTGGTCTGCCGGCCCGTTTTCTCTGAAAACGCTCCACAGGAGAGTTTTCCGGGCGCTCGAACCCAGTAACCTGCGGAAAAGTGCCTCGAAATGAAGGCAAATCCGCTCGAAACTGCAACATTTCGACTTTAGTAACACGCCCCAGCCATACTAACAACAGCCAGAAACGAGATTACCGAATGACACTGAAATCATTAATGCATCGCACCCTGACACCGGAGGGAAGGCGCCAGACGAAGGACGACTTTCGTATTTTTTCCCAGCTGGTGCTGAACGACCTGAAATCCCGGTATTCCGGGTCGGCCTTCGGCATCGTGTGGGCCTATATCCAGCCACTGGTGACGATCCTGGTGTTCTGGTATGTGTATCAGGTGGGCTTCCGGAATGCGCCGGTGAACAATGTGGAATTCATACTCTGGTTCATCGCCGCCTTTATTCCGTGGACCTTTTACAGCGATGGCACCGTGACGGCGGCCAACGTGATGTATGAATACTCCTATCTCGTCAAGAAGATGCGCTTCAAGGTGTGGCAGCTGCCCATCATCAAGGTCTTTTCGTCGCTGAGAATCCACCTGTTCTTCCTGATCTTCATGTTCGGCATGTACATGCTTTATGGGCATACGCCCCGGTGGGCCTGGCTCAACACCTTCTATTATTCGTTCTATATCTGCGTGATCCTGGTGGGCAATTCCTTCCTTCTCTCGTCCCTGACGGTGTTCATCAAGGACGCGGGACAGCTGGTGAACGTGATCATGCAGATCGGCTTCTGGCTGACGCCCATATTCTGGTCCGACACGGCCATGAACCCGAGCGTGCTGCGGGTGCTGAAGCTGAACCCCATGTACTACGCCACCACGGGCTACCGCCACGCCATGATCGACGACCTGTGGTTCTGGCAGAGGCCCTGGACGAACACGCTGTACTACTGGGGGGCGGCTTTCGTTATCCTGCTGGTGGGCATCGCGGTGTACCGCCACCTGAGAGAACATTTCACAGACCTGCTGTAAAGAGGAACCCTATGAGTGTGTGCGTATTAGAGGCCAGGAACGTCGTCAAGCGGTATAAGCTGTACAATTCGGAGAAGGACCGCCTCAAGGAGGCGTTCAATCCCTTTCATAAGAGCTATCACAAGGAATTCTTCGCGCTTAAGGGAGTCAGCTTCCAGGTGGCGCGGGGTGAAAAAGTGGGCATCATCGGCTCCAACGGCGCCGGGAAGAGCACCATACTGAAGATACTGACCGGCGTGCTGACGCCCACGAGCGGCGAGGTGGTCACCAGCGGGAAGATCGCCGCGCTACTGGAGCTGGGCGCGGGCTTCAACCAGGATTATACCGGGCTGGAAAACATCCGGCTCAATGGGACGCTGATGGGCTGCACGGAGGAAGAGATCGCGGATCGGACGCGGAAGATCATCGAATTCGCGGACATTGGCGATTTTATCACCCAGCCGGTCAAGACCTACTCCAGCGGCATGTTCGTGCGGCTGGCCTTTGCCACGCAGATCTTTTCGAATCCGGACATACTGATCGTGGACGAGGCGCTCTCGGTGGGCGACATTCGCTTCCAGCAGAAGTGCTACCGGGCGATGGACGAGCTGATGCAGAATAAGACGGTGCTGCTGGTGACCCACGATACGGCCGCCGTGACCCGCTTCTGCCACCGGGTCATATGGCTGAACCGGGGCGAGGTGGTGTACGACGGGGAGGTCGACGAGGGGCTGAAGCGCTACAAGGAATACCTGATGAACCAAGCGATCGAGGAGAGCGACGACAGCGAATACCAGTCCTACGGCGAGACGGTGAAGGCCGAAACCTGCGGCCCGGCCAGGGCGATGCCGCCGGTTCCCGACGGCATCGTCGCCAAGGGGAACGGAAAGGCCACCATTACCCACAGCGCGCTGCTGGACGGCGAGGGCAATATGCGGGACATCGTGGAGCCGGGGTCCACCGTGCGGGTGGTCTCCCGGATCACCTTCCACGAGCGGATCGAACGGCCCCTGTACGGCATCACGCTGTACGATCGGCTGGGCAACATCATGTTCAGTCTGAACACGGAGATGATCGACGTGCAGCTGCCCCCCCAGGACGGCGAGGTGGAATACGCGCTGGAATTCACCATGCCGGAGCTGAACCAGGGGGAATACACGATCTCAGTGGCCGTGGCCAATGGCTTCCAGGCAGACCATGTGCAGCTGTGCTGGCTGGACGACCTGCTGACCTTCCGGGTCA
>JAZTZK010000073.1:0-16724 GCA_045637485.1 Clostridia bacterium | reverse complement strand
CCGCCCATGCCGTCGGCCACGGCGCAGAAGCGCTCGCCCACCCGGGGCAGATAGTAGGAATCCTCATTCAGGGTGCGGACCCTGCCGATATCCGTGATCGCGTAAACCTTCATGCGTGAAACCTCCGTATTGACGTCGTGGCGGGAGCGATTGACTGAGATTCGTTATTCCTGTCCCTGGAGTACCTTGCGCCGAAGCTGTCCGCAGGCGCCCTCGATGTCCGCGCCCATCTCCCGGCGGACGGTGGCGGAGATGTGCTTGAGCTCCAGACGCTTCAAAAACGCCTCCACCGCGCGCCTGTCCGGGGCCTCGAGCTTGCGCTCCTTCACGTCGTTCAGCGGGATCAGGTTGACGTGGCAGCGCAGGCCCCGCAGGCGGCGGGCCAGCTCCTCGGCGTGGCGCACGTCGCTGTTCAGGTTCCTGATCAGCGCGTACTCGAAGATCACCCGGCGGCCCGTCTGTTCGATGTAATACTTGCAGGCGGCCAGCACCTCCTCGTAGCTGTAGACGTTGGCCACCGGCATGATCTGGCGGCGGATCTCGTCGTTGGGGGCGTGCACCGACAGGCACAGCGTCACCGGCAGGCCCTCCCCGGCGAAATCATACATGCGCCGCACCAGCCCGCAGGTGGAGAGGGAGATGTTGCGCAGCGATATGTTCAGCCCCTTCGGGTCGTTCACCAGCCGAAGGAACTTCACCACGTTTTCATAGTTGTCCAGCGGCTCGCCGCTGCCCATCAGCACGATGTTGTGCACCCGGCGTCCGGGATCCCCGGCCTGTATGTGGCGGTTGGCGCAGACCACCTGGCCCAGTATCTCGCCGGGCGTCAGGTTGCGCACCCTTCCCTCCAGTGTGCTGGCGCAGAAGGCGCAGCCCATGCGGCAGCCCACCTGGGTGGACACGCACAGCGTATCCCCGTGGTGGTAGCGCATCAGCACGCCCTCGATCAGGTTGCCGTCCTCCAGCGCGAAGAGGAACTTCTCCGTCTCGTCAATTTTTGATCTGAAGCTGTCCATGACCCGCACCGGGTTGGCCACGGCCACCTCGTTGAGCCGTGCCCGCAGCGCGGCGGAGAGATTCGTCATCTCCCCGATGTCCGCTCCCCGGGCCAGCCACCCGGCGATCTGCCCCGCGCGAAAGCGGCTCTGCTTCAAATCCCCGACGACAAAGCGCTCCAGCTCCTCGCCGGTGAGCCCCAAAAGCTGTATCTTCTCCAACTGCTTGTCCCCTCTATATGGCCCTTCTGCGCATCCGCGCGATGAAGAAGCCGTCCATGCCGTCCCGGTGCGGCAATATTTGCAGCATGCCGCTTTCAAGGCGCGACCTCAGCGCCTCCGGCAGCCAGCCGTCGCCGGTGTCCGGCTCGAAGCCGGGATGCTGCTCGAGGAACGCCCTGACGACCCCCTCATTCTCCTCCGGCAGTATCGTGCAGGTGGCGTACACCAGCAGCCCGCCCACCTTCACCGCTTCGGCGCAGGCGGACAGTATCTTCAGCTGCAGCGGCGGCAGCGCGGTCAGCTCCTCCCCGGTCTTGCGATACTTGATATCCGGCTTTTCAGCGATCACGCCCAGGCCGGAGCAGGGCGCGTCCACCAGCACCGCGTCCATGGTCAGCTTCATGCTCTCCACAGGCTTTGAGGCGTCACGCTGGGCGGGACGCACGTTTTCAAGGCCCAGCCGCAGGGCCGCGGCCCGGATAAGCGCCACCCGGTGCTCGTGCACGTCCCAGGCGTGCACCCGGCCCGAGGTGCCCATCCGCTCGGCCATCAGGCAGGTCTTGCCCCCCGGCGCGGCGCAGGCGTCCAGTATCTGCATGCCCGGCCTGGCCCCGACGGCCTGGGCGGCCAGCATGGCGCTCTGTCCCTGTATCGAAAACAGCCCCTGCCCGTAACCGGGGTGGACCGCCAGGTTGCCGCCGTCCGTGATGACGAAGGCGTCCGGCACGATGCCCGGCTTCCAATCCAGACCCTGGTCGGTCAGCCACTTGCCGAAGGCGTCGGCGTCCATGCGCAGGCGGTTCGGGCGAACGGTTTCAACCCGCCGGGCGGGCGTCCAGGCGGCGATGGCCTCGGCCTGCGCCATGCCGTAGGCGTCGATCAGCCGCCGCGCCGCCGGGGCGGATATGCTGTATCTGGCCCGGAACCAGGCCACCGGGTCGGCCTCCCTGTCGGGCAGTGACAGCGTACCGGCGTCGCGGGCGCGGATCAGGTTGCGCAGCACGCCGTTCACCAGGCCGGTAAAGCCCTCCCGGCGGGCGGCGCGCACCTGCTTGACGGCCTCGTCCACCGCCGCGTGGTCGGGCACCCGGTCCATGAACAGTATTTGCGCCGCGGCGATGTGCAGTATGTCGTTCACCACCGGCTCGGGCCGCTGGTCCATGAATTTGCCCAGCATGTGCTCGATGTACAGTCGGTTCTCGACGGCGCTGTAAAACAGGCTTGCGGCCAGCCGCCCGTCCTCGGGCTTCAGGCGCGCCTCCGCCAGCCGCCGGTTCAGCGCCTGCGCGGCGTAGGCGTCGCCCCGCACCACGTCCTGCAGGGCGCGCAATGCAACGTCGCGGGCGGTTATCCCCTTTGAGGGTGCCGGGGAATGGGGTTTGGGAAATGAGGAATGAGGAATGAGGAATGAGGAATTGGAATGGCGTTTCTGGCTGTGATTGCCGCCATCGCGCTTCCCTCGCCATTCCTGTTCCCTGTTCCCTCTGAGCCCACTCTCGCTATTCCTGTTCCCTGTTCCCTGTTCCCTGTTCCCTCGAACTCCCGTTCCCCGTTCCCTTGAACCCTGTTCCCGCTTGTCAAACTCACGCTTCATTGGTGATAGTCCTTCCCAGTATCGTTCCGGCTTCAATGCCCTTGCCCATCAAAAACGCCTTCGCGACCATGCGCCTGCCGCCGGGGGCCTGGAGCTCCAGCACTTCAAGCGCGCCGTCGCCGCAGCGCACGATGAGGCCCTCCTTCGGGGAGGAGATGACCACCGTGCCCGCCGCGGCAGCTTCGTCGCAATCCACAGCCTTCGCCAGGTACAGCTTCAGCCGTTCGTTCCCCATATCCGTGTAGGCGCAGGGCCAGGGGTTCAGGCCCCGAATCCGGCAGGCGATTTCAGACGCCGGTCGCCTCCAGTCGATCTCGCCCATGGCCTTGTCCAGCATCGGCTCGTAGGTGGCCTGTTCGCCATCTTGGGGCACGGGCACGAGCCTGCCCTCCAGGTAGTCCGGAAGCGTCTCGGTCAGCAGCTGCGCGCCGAGGATCGACAGCCGTTCGGTCAGCTCGCCGGCCGTCTCCAGTTCGCCGATGGGCGTGGCCGCGCTGCGCAGTATGTCGCCGGTATCCAAACCGACGTCGGTTCTCATGATCGTCACGCCCGCCTCCTGATCGCCCATCAGTATGCCCCAGTTGATGGGCGCGGCGCCCCGGTGCTTCGGCAGCAGCGAGGCGTGGACGTTCAGCGTGCCGAAGCGCGGGATGTCCAGCAGCGCCTGGGTCAGTATCTGCCCGAAGGCCGCGGTGACCACCACGTCCGGCGTGAGAGCCTTCAGCTGTTCGACGCCCTCCGGCCTGCGGATGCGCTCGAACTGGTATACCGGCAGGCCCAGCTTCAGCGCGAGCTGCTTGACCGGACAGGCCGTCAGCTTCCTGCCCCTGCCCGCGGGACGGTCCGGCTGGGTGACGACGCCCACGATGTCATACCGGCCGTCGTCCGCCAGCGCCTTCAGCACGGGCGCCGCGAACTCGGGAGTGCCCATGAATACGAGTCTGTATCTGTTCACGCCTTTTCTTCCTTTTCTTCCATTGCCTGCTTTTCCTGCGCCGCCTGCCTCTCCCGCGCTTCCTGCTCTTCCTTCAGCATCTGCTCGGTGACGTCCTCTATCATCTTGTCCACGTAGAGCACGCCGTCCAGGTGGTCCAGCTCATGGCACAGGCAGACGGCCAGCAGGCCCTCGCCCTCCACCTCGATGTGGTTACCCTTGCGGTCCTGGGCGTGCACGCGCACCTTCTCTGGGCGCTTGACGGTGCCCCGCCGCCCCGGCACGGACAGGCAGCCCTCCGGGCCGATGACCTCCCCCTCGCTCCAAAGTATCTCGGGGTTCACCAGCTCGATCAGTCCCTCGCCCACGTCGATGACCACAACCCGCTTCAGCACGCCCACCTGGGGCGCGGCCAGGCCCACGCCGTCGGCCTCGTACATGGTGTCGGCCATGTCGTCCAGCAGCACGCCCAGCCGGCGGTCAAACTTGACCACCTTTCTGGAATGCTTGCGCAGTATCTCATCCTTGTCCATCTCAACGATCTTGCGAATTGCCATATTATCCTCCGCGACACAGTAATCAAACGATGGCGGCAGATTGCCGCCGCTACGGGTTTCCCTATTGTCAAAACAGATTGTTCGGATTGACCTCCAGCTCCGAGCGCACGCCCTCCGGGGCGGCGTCGGCCAGGGCCTGCATACGCGCCTCGACGGCGTCCAGATCGGCCTTGAAGTAGAGCTTCAGCAGCAGCTGCCAGCGGTATTCCCCCCGGATCTGCCGGATGGGCGCCTCCGCCGCCGCCAGCTGTATGGCGTCGGCCCGCGCGCCGGTCCCATCCAGAAACGCCCCCAGCCGCGCCTCGTCGGCCAACGCCGCGGCCTTCACCGCGTCGGCGTCCCTGCCGCTGTACACGATTCGGGCGATCACCGTGAAGGGCGGGTACATCGCCTGGCGACGATAGGCGCTCTCCCGGGTGTAGAAGGCCCGGTAGTCCTGGGCAGCGGCCAGCCGGATGCCATAGTGGTCCGGGTCATAGGTCTGCACGACCACCCGCCCGGGCACCTCGGCCCGCCCGGCGCGACCGGCCACCTGGGTGATCAGCTGGAAGGTGCGCTCCGCGCTGCGGTAGTCCGGCAGGTTCAGCGACAGGTCCGCCGCCACCACGCCCACCAGCGCCACATTGGGAAAGTCCAGCCCCTTGGCGATCATCTGTGTACCCACCAGCACGTTGGCCTCGCCGCTGCGAAAGCGGCCAAGTATCCGGGCATGGGCGTCCTTCTGGCGGGTGGTGTCCACGTCCATGCGAGCCACCCTGGCATCGGGGAACAGTCGGCGCACCTCCTCCTGAACCCTCTGGGTGCCCGCGCCGAAGTACTTGATGTAGCCGCTGCCGCACTGGGGACACTGCTTCGGGGGCGGCAGCGTCCTTCCGCAGTAGTGGCAGCGCAGGGCGTTCTCCGCCTGGTGCCAGGTCATGGTCACGTCGCACTGGTCGCACCGGACCACATAGCCGCAGGCGCGGCAGGACACGAAGGTGGAGTGGCCCCGGCGGTTGATGAACAGCATGGCCTGGTGGCCCTCGTCCAGGCACCTGCGCAGCTCCGCGGACAGCCGGGCGCTGAAGATCGAGCGATTGCCCCGCTCAAACTCGCCCCGCATGTCCACGACTTCCACCTCGGGCAGCGGCCTGCCCTTCACCCGCTGGCGCAGCTCGATCAGCTCCAGTCGGTTTTCCGGCCGCACCCCCGGCATCGCCCGCATGTAAGTGGAAACCGACGGCCTGGCGCTGCCCAGCACAAGCACCGCCCCGTGCTGCGCGGCCCGCTTCCAGGCCACCTCCCGGGCGTCGTAGCGGGGACGCCGGTCGGACTGGTAGGTGGTCTCGTGCTCCTCGTCCACCACGATCACGCCGATGTTCTCCAGCGGCGCGAATACGGCGCTTCGCGCCCCGATCACCACCCGGGCCTCGCCGGAGCGTATGCGCTGCCACTCGTCGAAGCGCTCGCCCGCCGACAGCGCCGAGTGCAGCACCGCCGCGTCGCCGCCGAAGCGACTGTGCAGCCAGGCCACCATCTGGGGCGTCAGGGCGATCTCCGGCACCAGCACGATGGCCGTGCGGCCCAGCTCCAGCGCCCGCCTTATCAGCCGAATATAGACCTCAGTCTTTCCGCTGCCGGTGACGCCGTGGAGCAAAAACCGACCGCCACCGGATTCCAGCGCCGCCGTCAGCCGTTTCACCGCCGCCGCCTGCTCGGGCATGGGGTCCGGATCCACGGTGTGCCTGTCGTCCGCCAGCGCCGGGGGTGTGCGCCGGATCTGGCCCTCGCAGATTTCGACCGCGCCCTTCTTCACCAGTCCCTGCAGCGCGTTTGCGTTCAGCTTCACCGTCTCCACTTCCCCGCCCCGAAGCGCCTCGATCACCTCCAGCTGCTTCGGGGCGCGGCGGTTGTTATCGATGAAATCCTCCAGCGCTTCCCCTGAAAGTACAAGGCGCGCCCGTCTCTGCGTCTTTTCATGGATCCTGCCGCCCCGCATCTGAGGCGGCAGCATCAGCCGCAGGGCGTCCACCAGGTTGCACAGGTAGCGCACGTGCATCCACTCCGCCAGCGCCATCAGGTCCGGCAGCACCACCGGCTCCGCCCGCACGGGCCGGATCAGCGGCTTCAGCTTCTCCACGGGAACGTCGCAGGCATCCGTAAGGGACACCACGAAGCCCTCGACCGTACGCGGACCAAAGGGCGCCGAGACGAGCTGACCGGGCGCAACGTCCATGCCCTCGGGCACAATGTAGGAAAACACCCGGTCCAGCGCCTCGGCGGACAGGTCCACGATCACCTGGGCGTACCTCACAGCTCGATCACCCGGTCCAGTATGGCGTCGGCCACTTCACGCTTGGACATCACGGGCAAGGTCCGTTCGTCCTGGCGGCTGATCAGCGTCACGGCATTCGTATCCACACCGAAGCCGGCGTCAGCGCGGGTGACGTCGTTAGCCACGATCAGGTCGGCGTTCTTCTTCGCCAGCTTGCCCTTCGCGTTTTCCAGAACCCGGTCGGTTTCCGCTGCGAAGGCCACCAGGACCTGCCCCTGGCGCTTCCGCTCGCCCAACGTGCGGGCGATATCGGTGGTGTTCTTCAGCTCCAGCACCATGCCCTCGCCGGTCTTCTTGATCTTGCTGTCAGATACCTGCGCCGGGGTGAAATCGGCCGGGGCGGCAGCCTGGATCACCACATCCGCCCAGTCGCCCCGGGCCAGCACCGCCTGGCACAGCTGGGCGCTGGATTCGATCTTCACGACCTCCATGCCCGTCGGCGCGGCCAGGTTCACCGGACCGGAGACGAGGACCACCTCGGCCCCCCTGTCCCGGGCGGCCTCAGCGATGGCATAGCCCATCTTGCCGGTGGAGCGGTTGGTGATGTAGCGCACCGGGTCGATGCGCTCCACGGTGGGCCCGGCGGTCACCAGCACATGCCTGCCCGCGAAATCCCGCCGGGGATTGAGCAGGGCGTCCAGCGCCTCCACGATCTGCCCGGGCTCAGCCATGCGGCCCACGTCGTCGTCCCCGCAGGCCAGGTGGCCCGACATGGGCCCTACCGCCTTCGCCCCGCGCTGCGTCAGCGTCCTGAAATTCGCCTGGGTGGCCGCATGCCGCCACATGTTTGCGTTCATGGCCGGGGCGATGAGCAGCGGCGCGGTCATGGCCAGGGCCGTGGTGGACAGCAGATCGTCGGCGATGCCGTTTGCCAGCTTCGCCAGGCAGTTCGCCGAGGCCGGAGCGATGACGAAGGCGTCCGCCCACTTTGCCAGCGAGATGTGCTCCAGGGACTTCCTGGGCTCGAAGGTATCGGTGACCACGGGATTGCCGCTGAGGGTTTCAAAGGTCAGCGGCGGCACGAATTTAACGGCGTTGGCGGTCAGCACCACGCGCACCTGCGCCCCCTGCTTTTTGAGCCGCGAGACCAGGTCGCAGGCCTTGTAGGCCGCGATGCCACCGGTCACGCCCAGCACTATGCGTCTGTCTTTGAGCATGGATGTCCCTCTCCCAGCTATTATTCCCGGACAGCACAACAGGCGAAACCGAAAATTCGGGTTTCGCTGTTGACTTCGCTATGACTGACTTGATATCGCCCTTACGCCTCTTCTTCCGCTTCCTCGTCGCGGCTGTAGGTGATCAGCTTGCGGTTGATTTCCTCGATGGCGATGGAAAGCGGCTTGGTTTCCTTGGTGTCGATCAGCGGCAGGCTGCCGGCGATGATCTCGCGGGCGCGCTTCGATGCCTCCACAGCCAGCGTGTAGCGGCAGTCAACCTTTTCAAGCAGCTCACCGATGGGGGGTTCGGTCATCATATTGCATTCCTCCAAACAGAATTCGGTCGGTTTTATGATCTCAGCGACGCGCTGAGCGCGTCCAGAAAGTCCCTGCGGTTTTCAAGCTCCAGGCGGCGGGTGGCGATCACCGCATAGACCTCCTCGGTGGCGATCTCCAGCGCCCGGGGCTCCACGCTCCAGTCCTGGTGGATGATCACGTAGTGGTACTGATACGCCGTGGCCACCTCCTTGGCGACGTTGTTGAGCCGCACGCGGATGGATTCCTCCGTCTCCGTGCCCCGGCTGCGCAGGCGCTGCTCCAGGTTTTCCCGGCTGGGCGGGCAGATGAATATGCCCGTCACGCTGGCATCCTGGGCCATGACCTGCAGGCAGCCCTGCACATCGATCTCCAGGATCAGGTCGTGCCCCAGGGCCAGCTCCTGCTGCACGGTGGATTTCAGGGTGCCGTAGTGGTTCTGGTGCACATGGGCCCACTCGTAGAAGGCACCCTCGTCGATCAGCGCCCGGAAGCGCTCCTCGCTGACAAAGTGATAATTGACGCCGTCCACCTCGCCGGGCCTCGGCGCGCGGGTGGTGCAGGATACGGACAGCCTGACGTCCGGATGCTGCCGCAACAGTTTCTTGACAATTTCGGTCTTGCCCGCGCCTGCCGGGCCGGAAATGACAAACAGCCTGCCTCGCTTCGCCATTGTGCGCGTCACCCCTTCTTCAGTATCGGAATCCCCGATGATCATTCGATGTTCTGCACCTGCTCGCGCAGCTTTTCGATCTCCGCCTTCATGTCCACGGTCAGCTGGGTGATGGGGATGTCCTGTGACTTGGACGAGATGGTGTTGACCTCCCGGTTGAGCTCCTGCACGATGAAATCCACGCGCCGCCCGATGGGCTCGGGAGACCGGAACACGGCGCGCAGCTGCCGGATGTGGCTTTGCAGGCGCACGGTCTCCTCGGCGATGGCGCTGCGGTCGGCCATCACGGCCACCTCCATCATCAGCCGGGATTCATCGACGCCGCTGCCCGCCAGCTCCTCCATCGCGGCCCGAAGCCGCTGGGTGTAGGCCTCGACGGTCTGGGGATAGCGCGCCTCCACCTCGGCGGTCATGCGCTCGATGGCGTCCACCCGACCGTTCAAGTCGTCCCGAATGGCCTCGCCCTCCCGGGCGCGCATCGCACACAGCGCGTCCAGCGCCTGGCCCAGCGCCGCCTCCAGCAGCGCCCTGACGGCGTCCTGGTCCTCCTCGGCCTCGGTCACGATCATCACGTCGGGCATGTGGGCGATGCCCATCAGCGTCCGGTCGTCCCGCAGGTCCGGCCCGATGGCCCCCCGAAGCTTGCACAGCGCGTCCACATAGGCCGTGAACAGCGCCTCATCCACCTGGACGGTGCGGGCGTCGGTGCGCAGGTTGCGATAGGTCACGAACACGTCCACGTGTCCCCGGGCCAGCCGCGCGCCGATGGCCTTGCGGGCCGCGTCCTCCAGGAACATCAGGTTTCGGGGCATCCTGAAGGAGATGTCCAGAAAGCGATGGTTGACGCTCTTGACCTCCACGGTCATCTGTCGGCCCTCGATCTCCACAGACGCGCGCCCATAGCCCGTCATGCTGTGCATACCACCGTCTCCCTTCACCCGCGCTGCGCGGCATAATATCCCTTATACCCCATTATATCACATCATCGGGGGTTTGCATATAGGGCGCGGAAATTTAAAGACGTCCCAGCAGCTCCAGAAACGCCGCCTCCCCGATCACCTTCACCCCCAGCGCCTGCGCCTTCGCCAGCTTGCTGCCGGCGTTCTCCCCGGCCACCACCAGGCTGGTCTTCTTCGAGACGCTGCCCGCCGCCTTGCCGCCGCCGTCCCGGATGGCGGCCTCGGCCTCACTTCGGCCCATCGCGGCGAGCGTGCCGGTGACCACCACGGTCATGCCCGCGAAGGGGCCCTCGGAGGTATCCTTCACCGTCCACTCCGGGGCGACGCCCGCGGCCAGCAGCGCGTCCACCAGGCGGTTGTTGGCGGGATCGGCGAAGAACGAGACCACGGAATCCGCCACGATGTCGCCCACGTCGTCCATGGCGGTCAGCGCCTCACCGGTGGCCCCGCGCAGCGCCTCCACGCTGCCGAAGCGCCCCGCCAGGTCCCGGGCCGTCTTGGTGCCGATGTTGGGGATGCCCAGGGCGTAGATGAAGCTGTCCAGCCGACAGGTCTTGCTCCTCTCAATGGCGCTCAATAGGTTGTCGGCCTTCTTCTCGCCGAAGCGCTCCAGGGCGCAGAGCCGCGCCTTGTCGAGGCTGTACAGTTGGTCCGCCTCCTGCACGAGCCCCGCGTCCACCAGCTGGCGGGCGGTCTTCTCAGAGAAGGTGTCAATGTCCATGGCGTCGCGGCTGGCGAAGTGGGAAAGCCGCATCACGATCTGGGGCGTGCAGCCGTCCCGGTTGGGACAGAACAGGTGCGCCCCGCGCTCCACCAGCGCCGCGCCGCAGCTGGGACAGACCTCCGGCTTCACCACGTCGCGCTCGCCCTCGCTGTACTCCTCCACCCTGCCCATGATCTCGGGGATGACCTCGTTGGAGCGACGTATCCACACCCGCGCGCCCAGCTTCACCCGCTTGCGCTGGATGTCCTGCCAGTTGTTCAGCGTGGCCTGGCGCACCGTGGCCCCGGCCAGCTCCACCGGAGCCACCTTCGCCACCGGGGTCAGCTTGCCGGTGCGCCCGATCTGCCAGTCCACGGCCAGCAGCTCGGTGGTCATCTCCTCGGCCTCGAACTTGTAGGCCACGGCCCAGCGTGGAAACTTGTCGGTGTAGCCCAGGACATTCCGGGTGGCGTAATCGTCGATCTTGATCACGGCCCCGTCGATGTCGTAGTCCAGAGCGCCCCGGCCCTCCTCGATACGGCGCACGGCGGCGACCGCCTCGTCCAGCGTCTTCGCATCGATCTCGCATCCGGACACCGGAAAGCGGTTCTCCCGCAGGAAGTCCAGCATCTCGTGCTGGGTCCTGAAGGACCGCCCCTCGATGTAGCCCACGTCGTAGAAGCAGGCGCTCAGGTTGCGGTCGGCGGTCACCTTCGGGTCAAGGTTGCGCAGCGCGCCGGCGGGGGCGTTGCGGGGGTTCTTCAGCGGCTCCTTCGCCGTCTCGTTGTACTTCTCCAGCACGGAGATGCGCATGAAGCCCTCGCCGTGCACCTCCATGCGCCCGGCGAAGGGTATGGACAGCGGTATCGAGCGTATGGTCAGCACCTGGGGCAGTATCGCCTCGCCGGTGACGCCGTTGCCCCGGGTGGCCGCGCCCACCAGCTGCCCGCCCTCATAGGTCAGGTTGACGGTCAGGCCGTCGAACTTGTGCTCCACCACATAGGTGATGGGCGGCAGGTTCGCGCCGTTGTCGACGGCCTCCTGGCGCAGCTTTTCCGCCCGCCGCGCCCAATCCTCCAGCGCCTCGATGGACTGGGCCTTGCCCATGCTCCACAGTCGCGCAAGGTGGGTGTGGGGCTCGAACCCCGGCAGTACCTCGCCGCCCACCCGCCGGGTGGGCGAATTCGGCAGCCTCTGGCCGGTCTCGGCCTCCAGCTTCACCAGCTCGTCGTACAGCCGGTCGTACTCCGCGTCGGAGACCGTCGGGTCGTCCAGGGTATAGTATTGATAGCTCTTCTCGTTCAGCCAATCCACGAGCTGGCGCATGCGGTCCAAGTGCACAACCTCCCCATCGTCTGTTGGTTACAGCTCAGCGTCCTGATTATTCGGAACCCCTCCGCCTCGCTTCGCTCGGCACCTCCCCTTTCAGGGGAGGCTGTTGGAGGTTGCCTCCCCTGAAAGTCCTAAAGGACTAGCTTCGCGTCGGGGAGGTGGCCCTGCCACAGGCGGGGCCGGAGGGGTTCCACCGTGTCGACTCTGAGCTGTAACGTCTGTTGTATCCAGTATAGCACACCAGGGAAAATCAGAATTTGACATTCTCCCCAGTCCATGTTATAATTTTATTGGAAGATTGTAAAGGAGGAGGTCACTGTCATGGCGATCATGGACGGTTGCGAATCCAAGCACAAGACACCCACGCTGGAGGAGCGCGCCTGCCCCGCCTGCGGGGAGAGCGTCGAGGTCTTCACCCGCCGGGGCCGCATCATCGAGGACACCGCCTGCGCGTGCGGCTACGTGTTCAAGGCCGAGGAGCAGCTGGAGCCCCAGCAGCGCAAGGCGCCGAAGGCGTAGACCCCAAAAGCCGTGGAAAGGACAGGCTTTCCTTTGGAGGCCTGTCCTTTCCACGCATATGACGTATTAACCATCCGAAACTACCACAGCAGATTGATGAAGCCCATCAAAAAGCCCAGCAGCGCGCCGAGGTACACGATGGCCCGCAGCTCCTGCTTCATCACGCCAAAGATCACCGCCTCCAGCTCGGCGGGATCAAGACCGTTGATCTTGTCCACCACGATCTTTTCGATGTTGATGGCCTTCAGCAGCCGCCCCAGGTTGTCGCCCAGTATCGACGTGTACAGCCCGGTCAGCCTTTCGATCAGCTCGTCCTCCCTGTCCTCAAAGCGGGCGTAGAGGTCGCAGATCCGGGCGTCCATGATCTCCGCCCTGTACCTCTGCACGATGGCGGCGACGGCACCCGGCGCCTTCTCGGCGATGATCTCGTCCACCTTTTCCGCCAGCTTTTCCTTGATGGACTTCTGGGCGTTGTCGTCCACCAGTATCGACAGCCACTTGTTCTGGTTGATGAAATCCATCTTGTCGCCGATGATGCTCTCCACGACGGTATAGCCCAGCTTCGATTCGATGATCTTCGCCGTCAGGCCTTCCGTCAGCTTCTGCGTCAGCTCGTCGACGTTCAGGTTGGCCTTCTCACGCACTTCTTTTTTGGCCAGCAGCTCCCGCACGCGATGCTCGTCCTTGGACAGCTTGCGCAGGAAGGCCCGCGCCTTGTCCTGGAGCTTGTGCACGGTGCCCTCGGAGAGCAGCGTCCGGCGCAGCGTCTCCTCATTGAGCAGCTGGCTGCTGACCACGTCGCCGATGGATTGGGCGATGCGACCCTGCTGGGCCGGGATCAGGCCCGGCGTAAAGGGCACGTGGAACTTGCCGATGTACACGGCCTTCCTGGGGCGAAACAGCATCCGTATCGCCAGGTCATTGGTGATGTAGCCGATCACGCCGCCCAGCAGCGGCGCGACGATGGCGCGCGCTATGATCATATGGAAAACTCCCATTCAGATAATGTATGCAGTCCATTCATTCTATACCCGTCATTCCCGTTTTGTCAAGGTTTGAACCGCGTTGAAATTCACGCGTTGAAATTCACGTTGAAATTCACTCAACCTTTGCTTGCGCTGAAACACCGGGCGTGGTAAAATATCGCCATACCACGATAAAGAGGTACATCTATGGATGCCAATGCCCGGAAATACAAGCTGCTGATCATCAACCCCGGCTCCACCTCCACCAAGGTGAGCCTGTTCGAAGACGAAAAATCGCTGTTTGAAAAGAGCCTTTTCCACGACGCGCCAGTGCTGCTGCAATACCCCCACGTCAACGACCAGATGCCCTTCCGCTACAAGGTGATACTGGACATGCTGAAGGACGAGGGCGTGGACCCGACCGAGATCGACGTGTACGTGGGCCGGGGCGGCAGCGCCTGCACCCAGCCCGGCGGCGTGACCCGCATCGACCAGCGCCTCTACGACGACACCGTGGCCGCCGTGGGCGGCAGCGAGCACCCGGCCAAGCTGGGGGTGATGCTGGCCTGGAAATTCGCGGGGGAATACGGAAAGGAAGCCTACACGCTGAACCCCACCAACGTGGACGAATACGGCGACCTGGCCCGCCTGACGGGCATACGGGGCGTCTATCGCGTCTCCCATTCTCATGTGCTGAACCAGAAGGCGGTCGCCGAGGCCCACGCCGAAAAGCTGGGCAGGCGCTATGAGGACTGCAACTTCATCGTCGGCCACATCGACGGCGGCATCACCGTCTCCGCCCACGACCACGGCCGGATGGTGGACGGCAACATGGGCGCGGACGGCGAGGGCGCGTTCACGCCCACCCGCATCGGCAGCGTGCCGGTGCTGGCGCTGCTGGACTACATCGACAGCCATTCCGTCGAAGATGTCCGCCTGAAGTGCTCCCGCTCCGGCGGCTTCGTCAGCCTGTTCGGCACCTCCGATTCCGACACCGTCCACGCGCTGGTGGACCAGGGCGACCGGAAGGCCACGCTGGTCTGGAACACGATGATCTACCAGGTTTGCAAGATGATCGGCGAGATGAGCGCTGTGCTCTGCGGCCAGGTGGACGGCATACTGCTCACCGGCGGGCTGATGCGCTTTGACGACGTGACCGAGGGCGTGCGGAAGCGCTGCGGCTGGATCGCCCCGATCTCGGTATACCCCGGCGAGATGGAGCAGGAGGCGCTGGCCTACGGTGTGCTCAAGGTGCTGCGGGGCAAGACCGTGGCGATGACCTACACCGGAAGGAATGTATGGAACGGATTCGAGGGCGTGACGTTCTGACCGACAAACGGAGGAAAAAACCATGACCATGATCGAAAGGGTATGGAACAAGGCCCGCCGGAATCCGCGCAGCATCGTACTGCCCGAGGGAGACGAAAGGCGCACCGTGCAGGCCGCCGCGATCCTTCGCCGCGAGGGGCTGGCGAAGCCCATACTTCTGGGCGACCCCGAGAGGATCGAGTCCGTCGCCCGCGAGACGAACGCCGACCTCGCCGGCATCGAAATCGTAAACCCCGCAGACAGCCCGAAGGCAGGCGCGTATGCCGAAGCGCTGTACGCACTGCGCAAAGCCAAGGGGCTGACCCGCGAGGACGCGGCCAGGCTCGCCGCCGACCCCATGTATTACGGCATTCTGATGGTCAAGCTGGGCGACGCCGACGGGCTGGTCTCCGGCGCGGTGCACACCACCGGCGACATGCTGCGCCCGGCGCTGCAGATCATCAAGACAAAGCCGGGCATCAGCGTAGTGTCCTCCAGCTTCCTGATGAACTGCCCCAACAAAGCCCTGGGCGAGGACGGGCTGCTGGTGTACGCCGACTGCGTGGTGGTACCCTGCCCCACCGCCAGGGAGCTGGCAGAGATCGCCGTCACCGCCGCGGACACCGCCCGCGTGCTTTGCGGCATCGACGAGCCCCGGGTGGCGCTGCTGTCCTTCTCCACGAAGGGCAGTGCGAAGCACGAGCTGGTCAGCAAGGTCCAGCAGGCCGCCGCCATCGCCCACGAGATGGCCCCGGAGCTGATACTGGACGGGGAATTGCAGCTGGACGCCGCGCTTGTGCCGGAGGTGGCCGCGTCAAAGGCCCCCGGCAGCCCCGTCGCCGGGCGAGCGAACGTGCTGGTATTTCCCGACCTGCAGGCCGGCAACATCGGCTACAAGCTGACCCAGCGCATCGGCGGCGCGGAGTGCTACGCCGTGCTCCAGGGGCTGGCAAAGCCCTGCAACGACCTGTCCCGAGGCTGCTCGGTGCAGGACATCGTCAACACGGTCGCGCTGACCGCCGTGCAGGCGGGGGCATGATATTGCATGACGCCACCCCCACAGGACATCGGGCCTGTGGGGGTGGCGTCACTCTGTCGCACTGTTTACCTTTTCTTTGTGGAAAAGCGCCGCAAAAGCTGGTATAATCGGTTTATATGGCGAAACACGGCGTTTTCGCCCAAATCACCGCTTGCTTGGGCGGTCATCATTCGATTATGAGGTGAATATTCATGTCCAATACCGCAATCGTGGGCATCAACTGGGGCGACGAGGGCAAGGGTCGCATGGTGGATTACTTCGCCGGCCAGTTCGACGTGGTTGTCCGCTACCAGGGCGGAAACAATGCCGGCCACACCGTCATCAACGAATACGGCAAGTTTGCCCTGAACCTGCTCCCGTCGGGCATATTCCATAAAAACACCGTGAACCTGCTGGGCGCCGGCGTGGTGATCGACCTGAAGCACATCGACGAGGAGATGGAACGCCTGCGCAACAAGGGCGTCGCCATTACCCCCGACAACCTCAGGATCTCCGACCGGGCCATGATGGTGCTGCCCATTCATCCCAACCAGGACAAGTGGGAGGAACAGCGCCTGGGCAAGGATCACTACGGCTCCACCCTGCGGGGCATCAGCCCGATCTACGGCGACAAGTACATGAAGAAGGCCATCATGATGGGCGACCTGAAGCACCCCGCCGCGCTGGAAAAGCACCTGCGCCGCCTGGTGGACTGGAAGAACGACACCATCGTGCAGGGCTACGGACAGCCGAAGATCGACTTCGAGGAGACGCTGGCATGGATCCACCGGTGGGGCGACGTCCTGATCCCCTACCTGTGCGACGCGGGCGAGCTGCTGGAGGGCGCGGTGAACGCCGGAAAGAGCATCATGTTCGAGGCCCAGCTGGGGGCGCTGCGGGATATTCAGTACGGCATCTACCCCTTCACGTCCTCCTCCTCCCCCCTGGCGGCGGAGGCCCCCGTGGGCTGCGGCTTGCCCTCCCTGAAGGTAGACGCGGTCGTGGGCGTCACCAAGGCCTATTCCACCTGCGTGGGCGAGGGTCCCTTTGTGGGCGAGCTGGACGGCGACGCCGCCCACGACCTGCGGGAGGCCGGCGCGGAGTACGGCGCGGCCACCGGTCGTCCCCGCCGCGTGGCCTGGATGGACATCCCCGCCAC
>JAZTZK010000072.1:0-5823 GCA_045637485.1 Clostridia bacterium | reverse complement strand
TGGCTACGATCCGCCTTGGCAACGCCGTGGCCGACTGCGTGGTGTGCGGCCGTATCGCCGGCGCGCAGGCTGCTGCCTACGTCAGCGAGGTCGCTACCGAGTTGGCTCCCGCCGCGTAACGCACGGACACAGGTATAAATGCAGCATGGGGGCGCGCAAGCGCCCCCATGCTTATATATCGACTGAATCGCGCGTCATCGTCCCTGTCCCCGGGCAAGGCCAATCTTAAAGATCAGGGCGTCAAGGGCGTCCCTGTCCCGCAATCGACCGCTCTTGACGGCGTAATCCGAGGCCACGCAGCCCTTGTACAGGCCGGTCAACCAATCGGCGGACAGGCTTGCGCACTGGCGCACGGTCTGCCTGGCCGCGTAGGGGTGCAGCTTCAGCTGCTCCTGTACCGCCTGGACAGGCTTGCCTTCATCCAGGGCGCACTTCATGTGCGCGAGCTGGCGGAGCTGCCGGGTGAGCATGGCCAGCAGTCCCATGACGGTCTGGCCACCCTGCAGCAGGCTGTTGACGGTCTGCTGGCCCTTTTGCATGTCACCGGCAAGAAGGCTGTTCAGCAGCTCGAAAACATTGTATTCCAACGATGGTGATACGATGGCGGCCACATCAGCCTCGGTGATCTCGCTGCGCTCATCCCCCAGGAAGGCCGCCAGCTTGTCCAGTTCGCCGCTCAGGCGCGTCAGCTCGCGCCCGGCCATGTAGGTCAGCGTGGACAGCGCCCTTCCGTCGATCTTCTTTCCCTGCGACTTCAGCCGCCCGGCACACCAGCGGGTCAGCTCCGAATCGCTGAGCAGGTCGAAGCTGACCGGCTCGGCCTTTTTCTTCAGCAATCCGGTCATCTTCTTGCGGCCGTCCGGCTCCGTACGCATGTAGAATACCAGCGCGCAGCTGTCCGGCGGATTGTCCAGCCACTTCTGCATCCAGGCGACCTCACCGTCCTCGTTCTTCGACTTCGCCTGCATCAGCGGAGCCCAGTCCCGCACGGTGACGATGCGCCGTTCGCACATCATCGGCATGGTCTCGGCCGCGTCGGTGATCTGCTGGGCGGTGACGCCCTCCAGGGTGGTATCGTTCAGCGTCTCCAACCCCGGCGGCAGCAGCTTCGCCTTCAGGGCGTCCAGCGCCTCCCGCTTGACATATTCCTCGGGCCCGGTGAATAAATAGACCGGGGCAAGCTTCCCCGCGTCCAGGGCCTTGTAGAATTCATTCCACTTCATTCGCGGCCTCCAAAAATGTATGAATGTGCCATGCGCCACCCCAATGACGCATCGTGATCGCGCCTGATTGGCGGGTCTGGTAGATTTCCGCGCCGCTGGCGGACAGGCGCTCCAGAGTCTGGTCGCCGGGATGACCGTAGTTGTTTTCGCCCACGGAGATCACGGCGATAGCCGGCGTGACGCTGTCGAGGAAGCGCTCACTGGTGCCCTTGTTCGAACCGTGATGGGCCACCTTCAGCACGTCGGCATCGGGGATGACGCTCGGCTCGCCCGCCTTGCTCAGGTCACCGGTAAACAGGGCCTTCTGTCCTTCGCAGATGACCAGGGCGAGCATGGACATGTCGTTGACCGCCTCGGGTAGCGCCCCACCGTCCGGGCTGTAGACCTCCAGCCAGGCGGCGCTTGACAGCTCGATGGTGTCGCCGGTGCGCAGCTGTCGGATCGGTATACCCATGGTTCGGGCTTTTTCAAATCCTTCGACGATCGACGGGGCGATTTCCTCCACGTCATACCAGCCGGCCGGGATGTATATGGCGTCGGGATGGAAGCTGTCGAGAATGTCCGCAAGTCCGCCCGCATGATCCTCATGGGGATGGGACAGCACGATGCCGTTCAGCTTCAGGCAGTTGGCGGACAGATAGTCCGCGGCGGGGGTATAGGTGTCCCCGGCGTCGATCAGCCAGGTGCAGCCGCGGTTCTGTACCACGGCGCAATCGGCTTGCCCGGCGTCCAGAAACACGATGGTGAGGGGCCATGCCTTCATAAAAACCAGCAGCGTGGACAGCGCGGCGACGCCCACCAGACCCAGGGGCATCGGCCTGCGCCAGCGGAGGCGAACGCGACTGATGTCGGACGCGGCCAGCATGATCGCCCAGTGGGCAACGCTCAGTATGAAGGGATATCGCCCGATGCGCGCATAGCCGCCGTCAATGCCGCCGCCCGCCCGGGTGATGGCCGTCAGTGCCGCAAGCAATGCGTCCGGCACGCGCGCCAGCAGTGCACCCAGGGGCATGAAAGCTGCCGAAAGCAGCAGCGCCAGCAGCCCGAGGACGTAGCCCGCCATGCACAGGGGCACGCAGAGCAGGTTGAAGGGCACTGAGAGCAGCGGCTGCCCGCCGAAGGACGCAACCACCAAAGGCAGCGTCGCCAGCTGCGCGGCCACCGACGCGCATATCAGGTCTCCCACGTATGCCACGCCTCGCAGAAGCGCATGCCTCGCGCCGTGGATGGCCGGAAGCCTGCGATTCAGGCCCTCGAGTCCGACCAACCGTCGAAGCGGCGGCATCAGCAATATGATACCGGCAGAGGCGGCGTAGGACAGCGCAAAGCCCGTATCCTCCAGACTCAGGGGCTTCGCCAGCAGCCATGCCAGCATCACCCCGCACAGTCGGGTGATGCCGTCACTGGGAAGCCCGGCGATGGGCGCGCAGCAAAATATCGCGAAGGTGCAGAGGGCCCGAACAAAGGGAGCAGTGAAGCCGATCAGCGCGCCATAGGGAATCAGCAGGGCAATGGCGACCAGAACGGCGTATTTCCTGGGCATGATCAGGCCCAACAGCAGGGAAAGAACCGCTGCCAGCAGCGTCACATGCAGGCCTGATATGCTGATCAGGTGGGCCGTGCCCGAGCGCTGCAGCGCGTTGCGCTGCTCATCGCCCAGCAGCGACCGGTCTCCCGGCACCAATGCCCGCATGATTGCGGCGCTGCGGGGAAACAGAGCGTCGATGCGCCTGGCGATGGCATGGCGGACAGCGACGAGGGTCGTGTTCAAGTCGACGGACGAGCCCAGTATCGTCACATCCTCGATCTTCGCGGTGGCGTAAGCATCCATGCCCTGCCGGTTCAGATAAGCGCCGAAATCGAACTCATAGGGGTTGGTCACCGGGTCAGGCGTCCAGATATGGCCCTTCACCCTGAGCCGCTGACCACAGGCGATCGCCTCAAGGGGTTCCGGATCTCCCCGCAGGTACATCCTGAGGCACAGATCGCTGGGGGCGTCGCCCGCGGTCTCCAGCTCGAAGCGGAAGATGCGCCGCCCTGTGTCGGAGTTCGTGAAGGGGTCCGCAGTCACGCGACCCACCATCTCCACCGAATACCGGGTCTGTATCGGCTTCAGCGCGTCCAGCGCAAGGCCCATGCGCGTCATTCCCGTCGCCAGCCCCGCCAGCAGCAGCAGTATCGCGGCAGCGCTTCGGTACCTGCGCAGCGCGAACCCAAGCCCAACCAGCGCGACGAGGGCGACGGCGCATGCCAGTGTGGGCGCTGAAATCCGCCTGCGCAGCATCAGCCCCAGCACAGTGGCGATGGCAAAGCAAGCCAGCGGACGGGCGCGAACCTGGCGCAGCACGAAACGAAGGGCGGTCCGCATGGTCGATCAGAGGTAATAGGTTGCGCCAAGCTCGGCCAGCTCCGCCTCCGGGAAGGCGATCCTGGCCTCCGCGAGCAGCGCATCGGGGTCATATTTCGGGTTCAGGTGGGTCAGCAGCAGCCGTCCGGCATGGGTGTTGGCGGCCAGCTGTCCGCAGAGCCCCGCGGAATAGTGGGGCGCTGTGAAGCGATGGTCAGCATTGGACAGGCCGCAATCCGCCAGCAGCAGGTCCGCGCCCTCGCAGAACAGCTCCACCAGCGCGTCCTGGTTGGAATCGCCGGTGAACACGAAACGCTTCCCGTCGCAGGTCACGGACACCGCGTTGGTGGGCACCGGGTGCCTCGCAGGAGTGAAGGATACCCGCATCTCGCCGACGGTGAAATCCTCGGCGGGCCAAAGGTCGTAGCAGGCGCAGTCCAGCAGCGCCCGCACGGCCTCCGGCTCCTCTGGAGCGTAGACGGGCAGCGGCGTCTGGCGGGGATTGAACTGCATGGCATACTGCATGGGCAGCATGTCCGACATGTGATCGTAGTGCAGATGGCTGAGTACCACTGCGTCCAGGTCCTTCGGCGGGCAATCGTCCATCAGGCGATTCAACACGCCGGTGCCACAGTCGATCAGTATGCGGGTATCGCCGCTGTCGCTGGTCAGCAGATAGCCAGAACAGGCTCCACCCGGGGCAGGATAGGGGCCGTTGTTGCCAAGTACTTTGAGAATCATATGCGCACCTCTTTCAGGCATAGTTTATGCTTCACAGACACTAATCCCGTTTAAACCGCTTCGTTATCACCAGCTCGATCCGGTCCCCCTTCACGCCTACAACGATGTCGTCGGCTATGTTGGCTACGATGGACTTTTCCAAATCCTGCTTCGCCTGCTCCAGGGCGTCGCCTTCAAGTCGGCCCTTTTCCATGTTGGCCCTGTACTGATCCAGGGTCCAGACCGGGGTCAGGTCGTACAGGTTCGGGTTTCCCACGCCTGCCGGGGCGATGATATTGCCAGACACGGCGCTCTCGCCGTAGGCCGTATCTACAGCCCGTCCGATGTTGTGCAGTGCGCCGGAGATCACATCCCCCAGCATACCCATGAAGCCCTTCGCCGCGGCGTTCCTGCCCGAGCTGGACACGGAGAGCAGCTCCTGCTTTCGATCGGAATCCATGTTGGCCGTAGCCTCCAGATGAATCTCGCAGGCGCTGTCGTCCCCGGAAAACCACAGCCGCCCGTAGAAGTCATCCACAGTGGCCTTCACCATGCCCAAAGTCTCCTCAACCAGCAGATTCAGCCGAAGCGCGTCGCGCCTGTCCAGGCCGGCATGCCAGGCATAGTTATCCGCCGCAAATCGTGCCGCCGCCATGCGCCCGGCGTCGCTGTTGACCATGAATTTATCCGATACCATCGCTTTTCCTCCAGAGATTGTTGTGGCCCATCCGTGTCCTATTATACACGATCGGAGGTGGCTTGTCCAATCAACAAGTATAATTTTTCACTGGACATGACACCGATTCTGTGTTATGATTTTTGTATGGAGCGGCAGACTGCCCTTGCAGAACCATTCGTCACTGCCGCTGTTTCGTTCGCATATCATTAAACCACGTGGCAAGGAGGAAAAACTATGTTGGTCGATACCAAGGCAAGAGTGGGCGTGTTCGCCATCGCCCTGGGCGCCTATCTGCCCCAGTTCCCGTCCCTGGTGCCCGAGTTCCAGGCCCAGTATGCGAAGTTCAAGACACGCATTCCCGAATCGGTCGAGCTGATCGACGGCGGCATCGTCACCACCAAGGAATTGGCCATGGCGGCGGGCGACAAATTCCGCACCGCAGACGTGGACCTTGTGATCCTGCAGCTGTTGACCTACGCCACGAGCTACAATATGCTGCCCGCGGTGCGGGATCTTGATGTGCCGGTGGTGCTGGTGAACATACAGAAGAAACGGGCTCCCGAATACGCCACCACCGACACCCCCACCTGGCTGGGCGAGCTGTACGCCTGCGGCGCGGTGGGCGAGATGGTGGCCGACCTGGAGCGCGCCGGCAAGCGCCACGCGGTGATCACCGGCGTAGACGAGGGCGGCGATCCCCACCTCCAGGCCGAGATCGAGGACTGGTGCCGCGCCGCGCAGGTGCGCCGCCGCTTCCGCGACACCAACATCGCCCAGATCGGCCGACCCTATCCCGGCATGATGGACCTGTATATCGACGAAACCAACCTCTACCACCGCATGTTCCTGTACAC
>JAZTZK010000071.1:0-9518 GCA_045637485.1 Clostridia bacterium | reverse complement strand
GCCTGTTCCAACGGCGCTGACCACGCCATACTCCAAAACCTCCGCCACATATTCATCGGAGGATTCCCATCTCACATAGGGCGCGCACCCCTCGGGGGCCAGCGTTGCCGTCAACGCCAGGGATTCACCTTTTCTCACCTGGACGGTACCCGTATAGTTCAGCGTGATCAAGGTCGGGGCGTCGAGATACCATACCTTCATGTAGTCATAATTATTATATATGAATTTCCGTATAGTCAAAAAGAATTCAGGGCAGGGCTAATGTATGAATTGTGTTTGATAATGCGTAAATAAATTCTGATTTATCGAGCAGAGTTCGACAAATCAGAATTTACAGCAGCGCCTCAAACGCCCTGACCCCCGACTCGATCAACCCGTCGTCAAACGCATACCCCTCTGTGTGCAGGCCCGGGCAAGCCTCTCCGGCGCCGAGGCCGAAGTAGACGCCGGGCACGGCCTTCAGCAGCCAGCCGAAGTCCTCGGACCAGCGCATGGGCTCGTCCAGCAGCCTGACCGGCAGGCCCGCGTCCCTGAACCGCGCCAGGACCGCGTCGAAGAGGGCGTCGTCGTTTGTTGTGTCGGGGAAGGCGTCCCGGCGCTCAAAATCGCAGCGCATGCCCGCCTCGCGGCAGTCCGCCCGGGTGCGGGCTTCGATTTTTTGGATCAGGGCGTCGATGTCGGCCCCGCGGTGGCCTCGCAGCGTCTGGCACAGCCGCCCCTCGTAGGCGGAGATGCCGAAATCCTCGCCGCCGACGTTCAGGCCGATGGGCGTGCGCATCAGCAGCCGGCCGTCGCCGTCCAGTATACCGTCGATCATCCCCGGCACCGCCAGTGTCAGTCGGCACAGCAGCTCAGTGGGGTTCGCGCCGTCGCCGGGGTAGGCGGCATGGGCGGGCTGGCCCTGTATGTGGACGACGTGGCCGCAGGAGGCGCAGGAAAAGCAGCCCCGGCGCATCAGCACCGCGCCCTTGGGGAACCCGGGAATGTTGTGCAGCGCGTAGACGGCCCGCAGCGCCTTCAGCCCGGGCCAGCTGTCGATGACCCGCCTTGCGCCTTCGCCGGTCTCCTCCGCCGCCTGAAATATGAGGTGGACGTTCTTTCCCACGCGCCGCCCCTCCAGCAGCAGTCCCAGCCCGCAGAGCATGGCGCTGTGCCCGTCGTGCCCGCAGCCGTGGCGCGCGCCGCTTTCATCGCCCGCGGGCAGCGCGTCCATGTCCGCCCGGAAGCCGATGGCGGGCAGGTCGTCCCCCTCGAAATGGGTCGCCAGCAGCCACCCGCCCATGTCCTCTGTTTCCAGGGCGGTGTGCGACTCCAGAAATGCCCTTATGGTCGCCATCGTCCGAGCTTCCCGCCCCGAGCGCTCCGGGCAGGCGTGCAGCGCCCGCCGCAGGGCGACGACCTTCTCCAGCTGTTCCGCGTTCAGCATATGGTGTTCCTCCGTCGGTTCAAGATGCACCTATTTTATCACGAAATCGGGGATTTTGGAAGGGCATACATATGAGCTGTTTACAAGATATGAACAAACGTGCTTGTCCATATCAGTATCATAGCTGGATGGAGGTAAATTCTGATTTGTCGCAGCGCGACAAATCAGTATTTTTCCCTTCGCCCGCTCGATCAGCTCCGCCATCCTCGCATTGCACTGGCCGATCTCCACCCCGGCGTTGATGACCCTGGGGCAGCGGTCGATCCAGTAGAGGGCGCGGTTGAAGGCGGCGTCGGTGATGGGCATGAAGGGCTTCGCCTCGACGACCTCCATGGCCAACACCCGGGCCAGACGGTAGTCGATGTCGTTGGTGTAGAGCACGCCCGCCACGAAGGGCACGCCCTGCTTTTGCAGGCTTCGGAACACCGGTATGCCCGTGCCGCAGGCGGACAGCACCAGCACCTGGGGCTCGCCCTCGGGGCGGGGCAGCTCGATGCTGCCGAACAACGGGTCGAAGGTGCCCTGGTCGATCTGGTACAGGTCCCGTATGGCGTCCTCGTCGAACACGGCCTCCGGCGTGCCGACCCGGGCGACGTGGTCGCCCTGAACGCAGATGATCTTGTCGGAGATCTTCTGGGCCAGGTCGATCTCGTGCAGCGACATGATGACGGTGATGCCCTTCTGCTTGGCCATGCCCCGCAGTATGCTGAGCAGCTGCAGCTTATGGCGCACATCCAGGAACGAGGTCGGCTCGTCCAGTATGATGATCTCCGGCTCCTGGCAGATGGCCCGGGCCAGCAGCACCCGCTGGCGCTGGCCGTCGCTGATGGCGTTGAAGTCCCGGTTGCGCAGGTCCAGGGCGTGTACGGCGGCCATGGCCTCCTCCACCTTCGCCTCGTCCGCCGCCGAGAGTATCCCCAGCCGCCCGGTATAGGGATAGCGGCCTGTGGCCACGATGTCCCGGCAGGTCATCAGCTCCGGTTTCATGCGCTCGGTGAGCACCACGGCCATCTTCGTGGACAGCTCCCTGTAGGACAGCTTGCGCAGCTCCTCCGATTCGATGAACACCTCGCCGCCCACCATGCGCAGCTGGCGGGTGATGCTCTTCAGTATGGTGGACTTGCCCGAGCCGTTGGGGCCGATCAGCGTGACGATCTCGCCCTTTTCGATATCAATGGTGATGTCGCGGATCAGCGGCACCCCGTCGTAGCCGACGGTCAGCTGTCGGGTTCTGAAGTAGTAGTCGCTCACGCCGCTCACCTCCCGCTCTGCCGCTTCAGCATCATGGCGATGACCACCGGCGCGCCGAACACGCTGGTGACAGTGCTAATGTTCAGCTCGGTGGGCGCGAAGGCAATGCGGGCGATCAGGTCGCAGCCCATGCAGAACACCGCGCCGCCCAGGAACACCGCCGGAATCACGATCAGCGGCTTCGACGTGTTCAGCGCCCGCTTCACCAGGTGGGGCACCGCGATGCCCACGAAGGAGATCGGCCCGGCGAAGGCGGTCACCGTGGCGGAGAGAAGGCTGGACACGACGATCAGCGCCACCCGAAAGGCCTTGATGTTCACACCCATGCTCTGGGCGTAGGCCTCGCCCAGCTGATAGGCCCCGATGGGCTTGGCCATCGCGAAGGTCGCCGCCGCCGTGATGCCCACCACCACCGCGGCCACGGCCACGTTGTCCCAGCCCATGCCGGAAAAGCTGCCCAGGCTCCAGCCCCGCAGGTTCACAATATCGGCGTCCTCGGCGAAGGTGACCACGAAGTCGGTCACCGCCGAGCAGATATAGCCGATCATGATGCCCGCCACCAGCAGTATCGCCATGTGCTTCAGCCGCCGGGAAAGCAGCAGTATGAAGCCCACCGACATCAGCGACCCCGCGAAGGCCGCGATGATCAGCGCCCAGGAGGAGACCCGGCTGAAGAAGTGCAGCGCGTAGATCATCGTCAGGGCCACCACCATCTTCGCCCCCGAGGAGATGCCCAGCACGAAGGGCCCCGCGATGGGGTTGCCGAAGAAGGTTTGCAGCAAAAAGCCGGACAGCGACAGCCCGCCGCCCAACAGCGCCGCCATCAGTATGCGGGGCAGGCGGATCTTCCAGATGATGCTGTACTGGGGCGAGTCCTTCGCCTGGCCCAGCAGTATGCGGAAGATCTCCCCCACCGGTATGGCCACGCTTCCGGTATTGACGTTCAACACCGTGATCACCACCAGCGCCGCCAGCAGCAGCAGGAACACCAGCTGGTAGCGGGCCCGTCGGCGCAGGTTCTCAGTGAGGAAGGCGCTGCGCGCGCCCTGGTCGGTCTGATTCGGCATATAAACCTCCCGATGCGACATAAATATACCCGCCTCCGTGGAGAGGCGGGCATGGCAAAGCCAACCGGCGCGTCGCCGGGGCAAGCCGCCTTCATCGGAAGCGTCCCAGAGCATACCGCCATATTGCGCGGTACTTTCCTTGCCCACGCGGCAGCAGGTTTCCTGGCTCGCGGATCGACGCGGCGCCGCGCCTTCTCACACTTCACCGTGCAATGGCAAATGCGGACCGCTCCCCGCTCACAGTGACCGGATCGCCCGGGATTTTCACCCGGTTCCCTATTATCCCCGCCCAAGCGGGGCACTGCTGCGTCAATAACATTATATAAGCCAAACGATCATTTGTCAACGTTACCCCAAAGGCGGAATATTGCCGCTTGCCACAGCGTCAAAAACGCGCTATAATACAGGTGAAGGGAGGCGCGTCCCATGGCCGGCAATTCAGAGTACAAGGATCGGTTGTTCAGCTTCATGTTCGGCAACAGCGAGCACAAGGAGTGGACGCTGAGCCTGTACAACGCGGTCAACGGCACCAGCTACGACGACCCGGAGCAAATCTCCATTGAAACGATCCGCCAGGTTCTGTACATGGGAATGCATGACGACGTGGCCTTTATCATCGCGGACATGCTCAGCCTCTACGAACAGCAGTCCACCTTCAACCCGAATATGCCGGTGCGCATGCTGGAATACACCGCCAACCTGATGGAAAAGTACATCCGTCAGAACCGGCTGAACAAGTTCAGCCGTCGCCAGATCATGCTGCCCGTACCGAAGCTGGTGGTGTTTTACAACGGCCTGGAGGACGAACCCGACGAGCGGACGCTTTCGCTGGCGGACGCCTTCAGGCCCGAACACCGACAGGACGCGGATATCGCCGTCCGGGTTCGCATGATCAACATCAACCGGGGCAGGAGCGAAGCCCTGATGGATACCTGCCGCCCCCTGACCGAATACGCCTGGATCGTCGACAGCATCCGCCAGGAAAACCGGTACACCACCCTGGAAGTCGCCATTGACAGGACCATCGACCGCCTCCCCGGAGACTTCCTCACGAAGCCCTTCCTGGAGGCCCACCGAGCGGAGGTGAAGAACATGCTGCTCACAGAATACAACGAAGCCGAGACCATGGAACTGTTCAAGGAGGAGGGGCGGGCTGAAGGGCGCGCGGAAGGGCGCGTAGAAGGAACCGATACGGCGTCCCTTCGCAGCATCCGCAACCTCATGCGCTCCATGAAGCTCAATGCGCAGCAGGCCATGGATGCCCTTGGCATTCCCCCGGACGACCAGGCCAGGTATGCTGAAGAGCTCTGATGTGACGGCTGTCTGCGCCGTTACGCAAGGGGAGCCGCCCCATATGGGACGGCTCCCCTTGCGCTTGATCCCGCCTCAGCTCTCCCGCTTTTTCGACAGGATGTCGAAGGCCACGGCGCCCAGCAGCACCACGCCCTTGACAACCTTCTGGAAATTGGCGTCGATGCCCATCAGGCTCATGCCCAGGTTGATCACGCCGATCAGGGTCGCGCCGATGACCATGCCCATGATGGTGCCCGCGCCGCCGCTGGCCGAGACGCCGCCCACGACGCAGGCGGAGATGGCGTCCATCTCGAAGTTGGTGCCGGCGGTGGAGTTGGCCGCCGTGAAGCGCGCCATGACCGTCATCGCTGAAATCGCCGTCAGCACCGCCATGTTCAGGTAGGCCAGGAACATAATCCTGCGCGTATTGACGCCGGAGAGGCGCCCCGCCTCCATGTTGCCGCCCACCACGTAAAAGTGACGGCCCACGGTGGTCTTGGTGGTGATGAAGCTGTAGATCAACACCACCGCCACAACCCAGATCAGAACCGTGGGGATACCGCCGGCATTGGCCAGCTTAAACATGAACAGCAGTATGACGCCAGCGCCAAGTATGCTCTTCACCGCTGCGCCAAAGAAGGTATCCGCCGTATAGCCCTTCCTGAGCCGCGTGGCGCGGGTCCAGAAGATGGCGACCACGACGATCACCGCCGCAACGACGCCGGCAGTCATGCAGACCGTGTTGAACTGACTCATCTTGGTCTGGAAGACCTTGCCCGAGAAGACCTTCATGAAGTCGTCCGGGAACGGCGCGATGGAGCCTGTGGATGAATTCGAGCTCAGTATCGAGGTGCCCAATCCGCGGAAGGCCAGGTAGCCCGCCAGGGTGGCGATCCACGGCGGAATGTTGACATAGGCCACAAGGTAGCCCAGGCCGCAGCCATAGGTGACGGCGATCAGCAGCATGATCAGTACCGAGAGGCCTGTATTCATCTTGTTGATCACCATCAGCACCCCGCCGATGGCGCCCAGCAGGCATACGAACGAGCCAACCGACAGGTCAATGTTGCCGCCGGTGAGCATACACATCAGCATGCCGCAGCCCAATATGTAAACATAGGCGTTCTGGGTTATCAGGGCGTTGAAGTTCATGGGTTTGAATATGCTGCCGCTCGTCGTGATCGTGAAGAAGATGTACACAAGCACCAAAACGACGAGCATCGTATTCTTTTTCAACAGCGTCAGCGCGTTTCTCATACTCATTGTCTGTCATCTCCCTCCGTTATCGCTTTTCTCGTTTGGACAGCACGTCGAACATGACCGCCAGCAGCAGTACGATGCCCTTGACCACCCTCTGGTAGTTGCTCTCGATGCCCATGATGCTCATGCCCTGGTTGATAAGGCCCATGAGTGTTGCGCCGATGATGACACCGGAAATCTTACCGGTGCCACCGTAGGCGGAAGCACCGCCGATGAAGCAGGAGGCGATGGCGTCCATCTCGTAGCCCTGACCGAAGGTGGGCTGGGAGGAGGTGGCGCGCGCCACGGTCAGTATGCCGGCCAGACCGGCCAGCAGGCCCATGTTGGCGTAGGCGACGAAATAGACCATCCGGGTATTGACGCCGGAGAGGCGGGTGGCCTTCTCATTGCCGCCCACCGCGTAGAGATGGCGGCCGACGGCGGTTTTGGTCGTCACATAGTTGTAGATCAGCAGCACCAGCGCGATCCAGACCAGCACCGAGGGGATGCCCTTGTAGGAGGACAGCTTCCAGGAGATCCAGACGACCAGCGCGCAGATGACCGCCAGCTTGACATACTCCGCCGTGGTGGAGTGGAGAATGCCCATTTTCTTCTGGATGGCCAGCTTGCGCACCGTGAGCAGCACGTAGATCGCCGCCACGGCGATGCCCGCGATGAGGCAGGTCATGTTCAGCCCGTCGCCCTTGCCGATGAAATCGGGCACATAGCAGTCCGCGCCGCCGCCAAAGACCTTCAGGAAGCTCTTGTTGGCGATCTCCACCGCATAGCCCTGGAGAATGACGTTCGACAGGCCACGAAAGGTATACATGCCGGCCAGCGTGGCGATGAAGGGCGGCACGCGCACCCAGGCGATCCAGAAGCCCTGGAACGCGCCGATGAGAAGGCCGACCACCAGCATCACGACGACGGCAACCCACATATTCGCGCCGCCCTGCATCAGCACCGCGCCGACGGCGCCGGTGAAGCACACCACCGAGCCCACGGACAGGTCGATGTTGCCGCCCGTCAGTATGCAGCAGAGCATGCCGGCAGCCAGTACGAACACGTAGCCGTTCTGGGAAATCAGGTTGTTGATATTCTGGGGAAACAGTATCTTGCCCTGCGTGCTGATGGAAAAGAATATCGCGACGACGACGAGGGCCAGGATCATGGTATACTTTTTAAAGAAGGAACCCACGGTATTTGCCTTCATAAATCATGCACCCCTTCCCGATTTCAGTATCGCCGCCATGATGTTCTCCTGGGTGGCCTCGCTGGCCTTCATCTCGCCGACGATCTTTGCCGCGTTCATGATGTAGATCCTGTCGCTCATACCCAGCACCTCGGGAAGCTCCGAGGAGATCATGATGACGGACTTGCCCGCCGCCGCCAGATCGTTGATGATGCAGTAGATCTCATATTTCGCGCCCACGTCGATGCCTCGGGTGGGCTCGTCCAGGATCATGATGTCCGGCTCGGCAAACATCCATTTCGCCAGCAGCACCTTCTGCTGGTTGCCGCCGGAGAGGTTGCCCACCAGCTGTTCCACCGAGGGGGTCTTGGTGCGCAGCTTTTCGCGGTATTCCTCCGCAACGGCGTATTCCTTGTCCTGGTCGATGACGCCCATGCGGGCCAGGCTCTTCAGGTTGGCCAGCGACGTGTTGACCTTGATGGACTGGCTGAGGATCAGGCCGTTGCCCTTGCGGTCCTCGGTGACGTAGGCGATCTTGTGCCGGATGGCGTCGGCCTCGCTCCTCTTCATCTTCACAGGCTTGCCGTCGATCTTCAGCTCGCCGGAGAAGTTCACGCCGTAGCTCTGGCCGAAGATGGACATGGCCAGCTCGGTGCGGCCCGCGCCCATCAGGCCGTAGATGCCCACGACCTCGCCCTTGCGCACGTTGATGGAAACATCGTCCACCACCTTTCGCTCGGGATACAGCGGATGATGCACCGTCCAGTGGTCCACCTCCATCATGATGTCGCCCACATTCACGCCCTTGCGCGGCGGGAAGCGGTTGGTCATCTCGCGGCCGACCATGCCGCGGATGATGCGCTCCTCCGAGACCGGCTCCGGGCCGCGGTTGTCGATGGTTTCGATGGTGGTGCCGTCGCGTATGACGGTGATCTTGTCCGCCACGTAGGCGACCTCGTTGAGCTTGTGGGAGATGATGATCATCGTCATGCCCTGCTTCTTGAAGCCCAGCATCAGATCCAGCAGCGCCCGGGAATCCTCCTCGTTCAGGGAGGACGTGGGCTCGTCCAGGATCAGCAACTTCGCCTGCTTGGCCAGGGCCTTGGCGATCTCCACCAGCTGCTGCTTGCCGGTACCGATGGTCTTGACCTGCACCTTGGAGTTTTCCTCCAGGTTCACCATCTTGAGGTACTTGTCGGCCTCCGCATAGGTGGTGTTCCAGTCTATGGCAAACTTGTGCCCGCGTTCATTGCCCAGGTACATGTTCTCGCCGATGGTCATCTCGGGCACCAGCGCCAGCTCCTGATGGATGATGACGATGCCGAGCTTTTCGGAATCCTTGATATTCGAGAACTTGCAGACCTGCCCGTTGTAGATGATGTCGCCCTCGTAAGACCCGTAGGGATAAATGCCGCTGAGCACGTTCATCAGCGTGGACTTGCCCGCGCCATTTTCACCCACCAGCGCGTGAATCTCGCCTTCCTCCACCTGGAGGTTGACGTTGTCCAGGGCCTTGACGCCGGGGAAGGTCTTCGTTATGTTCTTCATTTCCAGCAAAATCTTCGCCATGGCTCTCCTCCAACTTTCAAAATAAGATAGAAAAAACAAACCAAAACTGCCGCAGGAAAAGGCGAGCGCGGGTTGTCGCGGCCCCCGGGGCCGGACAAGGCGCGATTCGCATTCGCTGTGTACAGATCCATCGCTTCGCTCGGGGCCGCGACGCCGTCAAGCGAACCGATAGATCCGCACGCAACGTCCGTGAATGGCATGTTGGCAGCGAACTTTTCCAATCGCACACAATCTCAATGATGCAGGCGGGACATGCCCGCCTGCATCATACCTTTGCCAAGTGTGGGGATTACTTCAGCTGATCCTCGGTGTAGTAGCCGGAATCGATCAGCAGCTCCACGTAGTTGTTGATGTCGGCGAACACCGGCTCGCACAGGAAGGAGGGCACGGTGATCACGTTGTTGTTGTAGGTCTCGGTGTCGTTCACTTCAACCTCTTCGCCCTTGAGGATCTGGCCGACCATCTTGACGACCTGAGCCGC
>JAZTZK010000070.1:0-9849 GCA_045637485.1 Clostridia bacterium | reverse complement strand
AGTCGCTTCTTCCATCGCAGCCCAGCGCGCCGTAATGCGGATTGGAGGCGTTGGCATACAGCCGGGTCCCGTCCAGGGCGCGGACCCTGTCCAACAGGGCATCCATCCGCGCGTGCCCCAGCTCGCCCGCGTGAAGCTCGTTGCCGAAGGTCAGCATCACAAAGGAGGGATGGTTCGCCAGCCACAGCAGCGTCTGCTCCAATTCCCGCCGGTAATAGTCGATACTCTCGTCCGTCTCAAAGGCGTTCCTGGGGTTCCAGTGAGACAGCTCCGGCTGCATCAGCATGCCCAGTCTGTCCGCCGCATCAAAAGCCGCCTCCGGGGGGATGTGCGAGTGAAAGCGCATCATGTTCACGCCATAGGCGCGGTAGATTTTGAGGATTTCCGTCCAGGCCGCCACATCCATGGGCGGATACCCCGTTTCCGGGAACACGGCGCAGTTGGCCTCGCCGCGCAGAAATACCCGCCGTCCGTTCAGCGTAAAGTGACCGTCAGCGGCGCAGAAATCCCGAACGCCGAAGCCAACGGCCACCGCCTCCAGACCGTCGCCCCCGGCGGTGAGCGTATACAGATGACCTTCGTCGATATCCCAGCGCCTCACCGCGCCTGACAGCTCGAGGTCAGTCAGCCATATCTCCTGATGGCCGCCTTCCGTCACCGCGCAGGTCTCCACAGGCTCACGCAGCGCTTTCGAGGCGACGCGAACGCATCCCTTCCACCGGCGATCCGATGAGATTTCCACGCATACGTTCAGGAAGCCGCCGTGGGGATAGACCCGCACGCGCTGTATGAACGCCGGGGCTTCGTCGCGCAGCCGGAGAAATCCCAGCACGCCGTTCCAGTTCGTCTGAGTCTCGTCCGTCGCCGCGGAGGAATACACGATATCGTCGCGGGGCAATCCGGGATAGCTGTTGTCGCTGGTCAGCGCCAGCGCGTCGTCGCCGGTCAGCAGCCCCGTGACTTCAAACACATGTGGCGTCGCCAATGTCGGTGGAATGAAATCCGGCGCTTCCCTTCCGTTGACCTGCAGGGAGAGGCAGCGCGCCCGTTCCGCCTCGAGGAAGACGCGCCGTCCGGCGGGAAACCGCGCCTGTACCCGCCGTGTGAGCGTCGCCGGGCCCTCATAGGTGACCTTCCGGGTCAGGCGCGTGGCGATAATCCCATTGCCGACCGCCAGCGCCGCGTTTGCGTTGGCATCGGGGTGCCACTGATTTGCGCCGATGTCCGCGTGACCGATTCGGGCCTCGTCCAGCGTACCCGGAAGCCGTATATCCGCGGCCTGGCCGGGTATTTCACAGCGCCAAACGCCACTGAGATCAACCGTCGCCATGGCAGGTCCTCCCCCTGTGCTTTTCTATAGCAGTTGCCTGTGAATGATCGCGCCCTGATGCGCCCTGTCAATGGCCAGCACGGCATCAAAGCACTTCCCCGCCCGGTCACGGTCGCCCAACCCATAGCTGCCCAGGGCGATCAGGTACTCGCAGTGGGCGCGGTTACGGACGGACAAATCCTCGTCGAACAGCTGAAGGTCCGGCAGGGAGACGGCGAAGTAATCCATTTTGACCCGGTCATGGTAGTGCTTTTCCCCGTAGCTGACCAGCTTGTAGAAGCGGCTGGCCGCCCGATCCTCCCGGCCCAGCGCGCGATTGGCCAGGCCCTGATACAGTATCATGTCTGCCGGCTGGTCATTGTAATACATCATGCCCGCCGGTTCCTCTTCGCCGACAGCGGCGCGCTCGAAATATCCCGCGGCGACCGCCTCGTTCCCCATCGCGCGTTCGGCAAGGCCAAGGTAATAGTATATATCGTTGTCCTTCGCGCCCTCCAGCTTGCCCTCGCCCAGGTTGTGCGGGAACACCAGCGCGGATTTGAGCAGCGTCTTTGCCTCTGCGGGCTTCCCCGCCTCCAGCGCCAGCTTCGCCAGCTGCTTCAAGGCCACGGTGTACTGGGTGGTCACCTTGCCTTCGCCGCCCTCCCAGGGGTGGAACTTGCGGGCCATGATGAGGTCCAGCGCCTCGCTGCAGCGGCCCAAATCGTTCAGCAGGGCGCAGTATTCCACGTAAAGGTCGTCCCGCGCGAAGGCGATTTCGCGGTGCGCGTCGAGACGGGCGAGCCGCTCCTCCGGGGGCATGTTCAGCTTGCGGTACAGCTGATCCAGCTCCAGCAGCACCCGGGCGTCGGTCTGATCCAGCCTGTACGCCTTCTCCATACATTCCCGGGCCTTTTGTCGGTCGCCGCGCTTGTTGAAGTACGCCAGCGACAGGTTGCGCCATGCGGTCGGGAAACCGCCGTCCAACGCCGCGCTGCGCTCCCAGCAATCGACGGCGTCGTCATACTGCCGCCTATCGTACCACAGGCAGCCGAGGTAATATGGCGCTTTCGCGTCGCCCGGGTTGTTTTCGATGGCGTATCGCAGCGCGATGATGTCCTCCAGCCTGTTCGGGAAGCAATACAGCGAATCGGCGTTCCGAGCCTGCGCGAGCGCCTCTGCGCTGTCCTCGCCCATGCGGCCCAGGCAGAGCGCCTTATGATAGTACACCATCGGCGTTGGATTCGGACAACGGTCCAGAATCGCCACGGCGTCGGCATAATAGCCCGCCTCGGCATAGTCGATGGCGCACTCGATGTAGCTGCTGGCGCGGCTTCCCATCATGGAAAGGGCGGTATCGACGTCGCCGGACTCGATGCGGGAGACATAGTCGAAGGCGTCCAGCATCAAATTGTCCTCGAACCATGCGGCGGCCTCGCCGTCCCGACCCAGGCTGTCCAGGATCATGCCCTTCAGGGCGCGGGCCTTCAGGTTATGCCCGTTCTTCACCAGGCTGCGCTCTATGTGCTCCAGCGCCAGGTCGTATTCCCCCCGCAGGCAGTCGATGCAGGCGATGTGGTAGTAGCCCGCCTCCTGCTGCGCCGCTGTCCAGGTGGCCTTGAAGAAGGCGTCGTAGGCCTCGTCGTCCCGGTCCCGGTAGCGCAGGCACAGCCCCAGGTTCAAAAAGGCCTCGCTGTCATAGGGGTTGGGGTTGCGCCGTGTCATGCGGGCGATGGCCGCGCGGAAGTATTGCTCGGCGTCTTCAAACCTTCCCCGGCGCAGCAGCAGCGTGCCGTAGGCGTTGTTGGCGCGAATGTCGCCGGGATCGCGCTTGAGGGCTTCCAGGTAATAGGGGTCAGGCAGGTAGGTGGCGTGGCGATACTGCTCCAGGTGGAGGCCTGTCAGGTACAGCTCCTCCACGGTCAGTATCTCCTCCGGCGCCTTCGCGGGCGCCGCGGGGTCGGGAATCTCTTCGATTTGCTTCGCTCGCGGCGCGTATTCCAGCAGCTTCCGGCCGCCGGCGGTATAGACCGCGAGATTCAGCCCGGTCTCGGGCACAGCGACGGCGATCTCCTCCCGCAGGATCTCCGTGGGGCTCAGATCCACCGTCTTCTCATACACGCGTTCCCCGGCCGCCGTCAGCACCACGCGGGCCCCCCTGAAGGACTGCGTGGCATAGACGACGATGCGCGCCCTGCCGTCATTCACCTCCAGGTTCATCACGCACTCCCGGCTGGCGTTCTTCACGTAACCCGCGGCCTTGTAGGGCATGAAGTACTGAGTGAAGGTCTTTTCCTCGAAGGGCTTGAGCCAGGCGAAGTCCGGCTGGTTGTCGCAGTACATGCCGGTCATCAGCTCGATGTACGGGCCGTTATTATCCGTCAGGTTGCGGTCCCAGGCCCGACCGAAGTCGCCCCAGCCCCAGGTCCACTCCTTCTTGCCGGGAGAGACGTGGTGGTCGGCGATGTGCAGTATGCCCGCCTCCACGCCGTAATCGTAGCCGCCCACGAAGTTGTAGTCGCTGTGAGCGCACATGTAGCTGGTCGGCACGGGGATGTTCCTGTAGCGGGAGATGTCAACGCCCGCGCCATAGTCGTGTTTATAGTAGACGCCCGTGGCGATGGGGAACTGGCTCACGTCCCGCTTGCCGTGATCGAACACGGCGTTCACATCCGGCGGGAACACGGACTGGGTGTCGTCGTTCACCGCCACGGCCGGATTTGCCCACCACAGGAAGGTCTGGGGCAGCGGCGTGCGATTGTACAGCTGGCCCCTGTTCTCGATATAGGCCTTGTCCGGATAGAGGGTGAAGGTCATCTTGCCCTTAGTGCCGTACATCTGATCCACCTCGGACAACTCCACGGACGCGCTGCCGTCGGCATTCTCCACGATTCGCCAGTCCACCGGCGCGAAGGTGGTCGGGCGGTGGTGCTGGGGCCAGTTGAACTCGATGCCGCCGGAGATCCACGGCCCGGTCAGACCCACCAGCGCGGGCTTGATGACCTCGTTGTAGTAGACGAAATCATAGCCGTTGGTCTTGTCGAGGGCGCGCTGGATGCGTCCGCCCAATTCCGGCAGCACCATCACGCGGATGTAGTCGTTCTCCAGGAACACGGCGGTGTAGGCCCTGTCTTCTTTTTCATCACAGATCCTGTCCACCACCGGCAGTGGATATACCTTCCCGCTGGACCCCTGGTAGACGCGCTTCTCCAGGAACATCGGATTCCTGTCCGCCTTGCCGATTCCGTAGGTGGGTATGACGACCTGTTCCCGCCATACCTCGGCCTGGTGATGTCTGTGTTCCATGGAAACACCTCCCGTGTATTCACAGCTTTCGGTTCATGCGCCTCGGAGGCGATGTCCTCCCTGCCGCCCGGTTCGGAAGCTTAATGACATCCAAACAGGCCGTTTCGAGGCCGTCAGCCTCCCCGGCGACGCCCTCCCCGTTTTCGGAGCGCGCCGCCGTGACGGATGACCCATGAGAATAATACACCATATACCGGGCTGTAAGTCAAGTGTTTTCACGGTTTTTCATGTCGCCTGTAAAACGAATCGTCACAGCTCAGCGTCGACACTGTGGAACCCGTTCGTCAGCCCTATGGGCTGACGAAGGGGTTCCGAAGGCTAAAATGACATTGTCCCTCATTGCTCCTGCGGCATGGGTTATTTCACCGCCCCTGTCAGGTCCGAATCTCCAGCAGCTTTTCCAGTGTTCCGTCATCCTCGAACACCATGAAATCGCGCAGGGCGATGCGCACAGGCTGGCCCGTGACCCGGCGACGATACTCATACCCGCCGACGATCACCCGAACCAGGGCCTCCCCCACCCTGACGCGGCAGTCAACGGTATCCCCGAGGTAATACTGCTTCTCCAGCACGCCCTCAAAGGGGCCGTCATCGCCGAAATACAGGTTCTCCGGCCGCACAGCCACATCGACCCGGCCCTTCCACGGGCCGTCATAGGGAATGGACTGGCCGCCCATCGCGGGAAAGACGATGCGCCCGTCCCCGGCCTCGCCCTTGAAGAAGTCCACCTTGCCCAGGAAATCCGCCACGAACTGGTTGGCGGGGGCGTTATAGATCTCCTCCGGGCTGCCGCACTGCTGCACGATGCCGCCGTTGATCACGATGATACGGTCGCTCATGGCCATGGCCTCGGTCTGGTCATGGGTCACGTAGACCACGGTTATGCCCATCCGCTTCTGTATCTCCTTGATTTCAAAGCGCATGGACTCACGGAGCTTGGCGTCGAGGTTGGACAGCGGCTCATCCAGCAACAGCAGCTTCGGCGCGGCCACCAGCGCCCGGGCCAGCGCCACGCGCTGCTGCTGTCCGCCGGAGAGCTGGTTGGGAAGGCGCTGGGCGTACTGGCTGAGGTGGGTCTGCTCCAGCACCCGCGCCACGTCGCTCTTAATCTTCTCCCTGGATGCCCTTTGAATGGTCAGCGGATAGGCCACGTTATCGAACACGTTCATGTGCGGCCATATGGCGTAGCTCTGGAAAACCATGCCGATGCCCCGCTTTTCCGGAGGCACGAAGGTCCTGCCGCCGGAGACCAGCATGTCATCGATCTTCACCTCACCCGACGTCGGCCGCTCAAAGCCCGCGATGATGCGCAGCATGGTGCTCTTTCCGCAGCCGGACGGCCCCAGCAGCGTGATGAATTCCCCATCCCCGAACACCTGGTCAAAATCCCTGATAACTACGTTGTCGCCAAAAGCCTTGGTGACATGGCTGATCGTCAAACTCGCCATTGCTCACGGTCCTTTCTCAAATGGAAAACTCTCCGCCTGTCAAACGGTTCAGGACAAAGTTCAGCAGCACCACGATCAACAGTATGCCAAAGGCCATAGCGCAGCTCATGGGCTGGCTGGTCATGGTCCAGTATTCATACAGCTGGAACCCGATGGTCTTGGTGTTGGTGGAATACAGCAGCGTGGTCATGGACAGCTCATAGAAGCTCGGAATGAAAATCAGAAACCAGCCCGCCGCAATGGATGGAAAGATCAGCGGTCCGGTGATGCGGCTCATGGTCCGAAGCCACCCCGCCCCCGAGATCTGGCTGCACTCCTCCAGGGAGACGTGAATCTGGCTCATGGCCGATACCACCGTGCGCATCCCCATCATCAGGTATTTGATCATGTAGGCGATGATCAGGATATAGGCCGTGCCGTAGATATCCACGCCAAAGCCGCCCCGCATGGTCATAATCAGCCCCAGCGCTATGACCACGGAGGGCGTACCGGAGCCCAGCGTAATCAGGAAATTGGGAATGCTCCTGCCGCGGATGCGGGTGCGCTGCAGCAGGTAGCTCATCACGCAGGCGATGACCAGCCCCACGGTCGCTGCGACGGCGGCAAATACCAGCGAGTTCTTCAGGCAGCCCAGCGTCTCGTTGCGGGTGAACACCGTGGACCAGTTGGCGAGGGTGAAGTTCCTCGCGTCAAACATCGACTTGCCGACATCCACCTTGAAGGAGGTCGACAGTATCGTCAGGAAGGGAAGCAGCACCACGATCACCGCGAACAGCGACACCAGCAGCGTCAGGGGCAGCCGCCAGCGGCGCAGCTCCACGATGGCGGGGCTCACCGACTTGCCCGACACGGTGATGTACTGCTTCCTCGCCAGCACCACGTCCGACAGGAAGAGTATCACCAGGGCTACAGCCATCAGGAAGACCGACAGGGCCGTGGCGTCGTTCATGCCCTTCTGGCCCAGGGACACGTATTCCACGATACGGGTGGTCACCGTGCTGACATTGCCCGGTATGCCGATGATGGAGGGTATGCCGTAGCAGCTGGCCGCGCCGATAAACACCAGCAGCGCGCCGGCGATCAGCGAGGGCGTCATCATGGGCAGGGTGATGGTGAATACCGTCCTGAGCGGTGAAGCACCGGAGATCCTGCCGGCCTCCTCCAGGGACGGATCCATCTTCTCCATTGCGCGGCTGATGGTGATGAACGCATAGGGATAGTAAAAGGTGGTCAGCACCCAGATCATGCCCGGCAGGGTATACACGTTCAGCGGCCCGGGCGCGCTGCCCAGGTTCAGCAGCCCGCGCAGCCACTGGTTCACCGTGCCCACGTTGGGATTCATCAGCCGCAGCCACGCCATGGCCCCCACATAGGGCGGCACCATATAGGTGATTACGAACAGGCCCCGGAAGAATTTGCGCCCGAACAGGTTCGTTCGACCCACCAGCCATGCCAGCGGAAAGGCGATCAGCGTGCCCAGCACCATCGTGGCAATCGACGCCGCCAGGGTGTTCTTCAGCGCCTCCAGGTTCATGGGATAGGTGAAGAGCCGCTTCATGGTCTCAAGCGTGAAGCGCCCCTCCGGGAACACCGACCGTATGGCGATGTAGACCACCGGCAGCAGCTGGAAGAGCAGCAGGAAATCCACGATCAGCAGGATCAGGAGCCACTTGACATCGAAGGCCCAACGGCCTTCAGACTTCATAAAGAATGCCAGCAGTATCGCGTCCAGCATCAGCGCCACGCCGATGAGCATCACCGTTCTGCTGTTCGCCACGACGAGCTTCCGAAACCAGTTCATCGTGCCGTCGGCAATCATCTCATAGGCTGTGAGCAGCTTGTCCTTTCCCCGAACGCTCTTCTTCAGCGCGTTGACCTTTTCGACAACGTCGCTCTGGGTAGAGCCGAGGCTGACAAACAGCGCCTGGGCCAGCGCGGCCTGCCGTTCGGTCCCGGATGCGTCGCCGACCAGCTTTTCCACCTGGGCGGGAACCGCCGTGCCCTCGTCCAAAAGGCAGCTCAGCAGCGCTTGCCGGAAGGCCGGAGCCTCGGTTCCGGACAGCGCCGTGACGGCCTTCCTCCCGGCGCTGGGAACCTTGGGCCCGTTCACCAGATAGGCCGCGTACAGCAGCCGCCAGGTCCGCGCCCCCGGGGCGTCCGGCGCGGCCTCCGCGTCGCTGTAGAGCTGGCCGACAAGTTCCAGAGCGACGGCGTCCACACGGGCACGGTCCGCCTCGGCAAGCTGATCGAGCTCAGGCCCCAGCCGATGCGCCCAGGCGTCCGAAACCTCGCCGGACAGCGCATAGATCGCGTCGTAGGCCGCCTCTGAGCTGAAGCCGGAGGCGTTGTACACCGCCTGTCCCCGCCAGCCCATAAACACCAGCGCGCAACCCAGCGCGAAGGCCAGCACGAGCGCCAGCTTCACGGCCAGCGCCGTCCGACCTGTCCTTTCTGCGACATTGATCGTCTTCATTGGCTTACTGCGTGACCTTCTCGGCCCACAGGTTGTTGATCGCCTCGCGATCCTTGTAGGCCTTCTCCCAATCGACGCCCAAATCCCTGGCGATCAGCTCGTCGGTTGGGATGGAGTTCTTCGGATAGGCGTCGCTACCCTTGAGGACGCTGTGCATGTAGCCCTGCATTATCAGCGCCTGGGCGTCCTCGGTCAGCAGCCACTGGGCCACAGCCTCGGCGGCCTCGGTATTGACGTTCTTGGAATACTCCTCCGCCACGATCATGACGGTCGAGGGGATCAGGATCACGCCGTCATCGGGATAGATGACCTGCACGTTGGCCACCTCGTTTCCGTTCTGGGCTTCGTCGTCGATGTACTTCAGCACCGATTCCTCCAGGATCATAATGGCGGCGCACTCGCCGGATTGCAGCTTGGCAATGGCGGTGGAGCCGGATTCGCGCATGACCTTGTTGGCGTTCAGCTTGTCGAAGTATTCCTCTCCGTACTTGTCCAGCAGCGAGCAGATCGCCGCGTAAGCCGTGCCGCTGGTCAGCGGGTCGCTCATGGAGATATAGCCCTTCAGCGAGGAATCATAGGCGAAATCCTTGAAGGTCCGGGGAATGGTCACGCCCTTGGCCTTCCATTTCGCCTCCATCTCGGGGTTGTAGGCCAGCACCATGTTGCACACGCGCACAGGGTACCAGTAGCCCTCCGGGTCGTAGGGGAAGCGCAGCAGGCTGTCGGCGTTTTCAATGTCAAAGGAATGGAGATAGCCGTAGTCGTTCAGCTCCAGCGAGAAGGCGGGCTCGGCCACCATGAACATGTCGCAATCCAGCGGCTGGTCGCGCTTGTCGCCCATCTCACCGTAGATCTTGGTAATCAGCTTACTGGTGCCTGCGTAGAAGAAGAAGCTGCCGTCCACGCCTGGGGTCAGATTCGGGAATTCCGCCTGGATGGCCTTGTCCATCATGTCGATCACGAAGGGGTACATCGAGGTATAGATCACCAGCTCGCCTTCCACATCCTCGTTGACCGCAAGGGCCGTGCCGCAGCCCAGCGCCGCAATCAGCATCGCCAAAACGATTGCAAGGGTCTTCCTAATCATTGTATTACCTCCTGTTATGTATAGGATGATTCTATTGTACCTGTTTTCCGTTCAATTTGCAATGACATTTTTAAATGAATCATGCCCTAGAGTGTGTTTCTAAAATGAGACATGTGCAGTTTCGAGCGGATTGGGCTGCATTTCAAGGCGATTTTCCGCAGGCTTAGTGGGGCTAAGTCAAGGGAAATCAACGCAGAAATGCAGTTCAAGACGCCGAAAATGCATC
>JAZTZK010000069.1:0-7606 GCA_045637485.1 Clostridia bacterium | reverse complement strand
GCACCACGGCGGCAGCGGCGGCAGGGCCCTCGGCCGCGCCGGGCGCGCCCGTCACGGGTTGCTCGGCGCCGGGGCGGTACGCCTCGGCATTCGCGCCGGGCTCGCCGATCACGCACACGTTGTCCAGGCAGGGCACATCGTCGCCGGCCTCGTAGAAGATCGCCAGCAGCGTGCCGGGCACCTCCGCCTCGGCCTCGAAGGCGGCCTTGTCGGTCTCGTAGGCAAACAGCTTGTCGCCCACGGCCACGGTGTCGCCCACGTTCACGAACCACTCGGAGATGACGCAGCTCTCCACGGTGTTGCCCTGGCGGGGCATGATGACCGGCGTGCAGTTTCCGGCGGCCACCGGCGCGGCGGGGGCGGCGGCGGCGGCGGGCGCGGCGGCAGGGGCGGCGTCGCCCGCCAGCGCGGCGTCCGGATCCTCGCCGGGCTGGCCGATCACGCAGACATTCTCCAGGCAGGGCACGTCGTCGCCCTCCTCGTACAGCACCTTCAAAAGCGTACCGGCGGTCTCCGCCTCGCACTCGAAGGCGGCCTTGTCGGTCTCATAGGCAAACAGTATATCGCCCACCGCGACGGCGTCGCCGGGCTTTTTCTTCCATTCGGTGATGATGCAGCTTTCCACGGTATTTCCCTGTCTCGGCATGATGACTGCAACGGCCATGTGAGCATCCTCCCTGTATCCATTCGATTTGTTTCAGGTGTTGACAGCGCGGTCACAACCTGCATGATTATATTGTAACAGTGTTGAGCGAAACAATCAATGAAACAACGTTTTATTCACCCCAAGTTTACCAAATTTAACATAACAAAAGGGTCTATAATGCACAAGCGCGTGAAGCCTCTGTTTCGGCGCGAGGGAACATCGAACCGTCCGCTGCGGGCGCGGCGCTTTCGGATCCCGTCGCAGGTTACCTTATTATCCCGCGACCGAAAAAAAACATATTGAAATATGCTGCCAAAAAATGTATAATGGACGCATACAAACCGTCCAGGGGGGTAAGCCATTGTCTGCGCGCAATTCGGCCAAGGGCCTGGTCATACACAACGGGAAGCTGCTGGTCAACCGGTGCGTTTCCCGGTTCGGGGAGTACTATGCCCTGCCGGGGGGCGGACAGCACACCGGCGAGATGCTGGGCGAGACCGTGCGCCGGGAGCTGCTGGAGGAGACCGGCTACTCCGTGGTGCCGCTGCGCCTGTCCGGCATATACGAGCGCATCTGCGAGGGCCGCAGGGACGGCAACAGCCACAAGATCTACTTCATCTTCCTGTGCCGCCTGGACGGCGCCGAGCGCAGGACGCCCACCGAGAAGGACCGCTTCCAGACCGGCTGCGAGTGGATCGACCTGAAGGACGCCCACCGCAAAAACCTATTCCCCCGGGCCATCCGCGACAACCTTTCCGGCCTGATCGGCCAGGGCGGCACCATCTTCATCGGCTCAGAGAAGGACCGGTGACAGCGCAAACGCAGACAATGACTCATACCGCCCTCAGATTGAACCGGCAATTCTGCGGGCTTCTTTTTGCCCTCCGCAGCATCAAGCCCGCAGGGAGTAATCCATTGGACAATGGGCGATCGCAAAGGGTATAGAGATACCCGGAATATAGGGGGATAGAGGAGTAAAGCAATGGAACATAATACGTTAGTCGCAAACCAGAAGGACGCAAAGAAGGGCAGAGCAGTCTACGAGGAAGTAAACAGGGAGTTTGAGGCAGGGTACGCGCTCAACGAAGTTCTGCTCATGCGCATTCTCGACGACAACAAGGATACCGAGTACGGCAGGAGATATGGCTTTTCTGAAATCAAGTCGGTGGAAGATTACCAGAAGAGCGTGCCGGTCATTGTGTACGAAAATATCGCTGAAGATATTGAGCGCATGACAAACGGTGAACAGAATATTCTCACCGCGTATCCCTTCAGCCATATGAATGAAACCTCGGCAACGACGGGCAGTCCAAAACGCATTCCCATGACCCAGAAGCAGGCGCAGGCGTTCCTCCGGTACAACAAACAGTACTTGGACGGTTTGAAGGCCAGCCTGCCCGACGACAGGTGGATGAAGGGCAGGACCTTCTGCACGACGGAGGGAACGCACCGCACCCTCGATTCAGGCATTACCGTCGGTGTCGCTTCATCCGTCATGGCGAATTATGTCAAAGGTGGCCGGGAAGCCTACGGCAGCATGATGTCCGTACTCTACACGTCGCCGATAGAAGCCACGCTACCGGTTCCGAACACGGACACAAAGTATATCCACGCAAGGTTCGCCCTGATGGAGGAAAACGTGACCGGAATTGTAAGCGGTTTCTACAGCCTTATCGTGAATTACCTGAAATACATCGCCGATAATTACGCACTGCTGATTGAGGATATTGAGAGGGGAACGATCAACGATGACATAAAGCTCCCCGCGGACGTAAGGGAAAGCCTGCTTGCCAAGATACGGCCCATGCCCGAACGCGCCAAACGGTTGCGCGAGATTTTCAGGAATGGATCCGACTTCTGTTTCGTGCCGGAGATATGGCCGAGCATCACCTATATCGCCGGTGTCGGCGGCGACGGCTTCTCTATTTACGATCGCATCATAAAGGAACGCTATACCGGAGACTGCGTCAAAAACATATATTCCGGCGTCACCGCTTCGGAGGGCCTGTGGTCGGTTCCCGGAGGCTTCGATATCGAGGACAGCGTCATGGCTCCGTGCAGCGCCTTCTTTGAGTTCCAGCCCGTAGAATACGGCGATGATTTTTCAAAGTGCGTAACTATGGACAAGGTCGAGACCGGCAGGACATATGAGCTGATCGTGACCAATTTCTCCGGATTATACCGTTACCGCACCAGCGACGCGGTCCTGGTCACGGGGTTCAGGGGAAAGACGCCGACGATAAGGTTTATGTACCGCGTCAACCGGACGATCAATATGGCCGCGGAAAAGACCACTGAGAAAGCGCTGCAGGTCGCTGTTGAGGGGACAATGAATGAACTCGGCGTCGCTCTGTCGGATTACAGTGTATATCCGGATTACGCCAATATGACATACGAGTTTCTCATCGAGCCGATGACCGAGGAAACGAACATCAGCGCGCAGCGACTCACCGAATGCGTGCTTAAGCATATGCGCGAGGCCAACGGAGAGTACGCCTTAATGGTGGACACCGGCAAGCTCAATAAGCCGGTCGCGCACTGGCTCCAGCCGCAGAGCGCCATACTCTATCGCGATATGATGGTGTACAAGGGCGCGTCTGCCAACCAGCTCAAGCCCGTCCATGTCATCGTGAATGAAAAGCAGCGCAAATTCTTCTTTGGGCTGATCATGGAATGAGCGATATGAATAATGGATTCAGCGCCTCCTGAAAAGTGACGCGATTCGGGAGAACAGGCCTGCTTGCCGGACGAAGCCGGGCTATTTCGGCAGTATGTAAAATCCAAATTGATCTTTATTCAACATCTCTTTAGTGATATTGATTTATTCACATCACCGTTATATAATACCGTTTATAGCGGAAGCGGTGGTGTAACCGCCCTGCGACATCCAAATGAAGGAGATAACGCGATGATCATCACTCAGAAAAAGCCCCTTGAAGAGCTGCTGGGCATGCTGGACGGTGCAAAGACGGTGGCTCTGGTCGGCTGCGGCAGCTGCGCCACAGCCTGCGCCACCGGCGGCGAAAAGGAGATCGCCGACCTGTCGAAGGTGCTGGAGCAGCACGGCATGAGGGTCGTGGCCACGGCCATGAGCGAATACTGCTGCATGCACCTGAAGACCCGCACCATTCTTAAGCCCGTCATCGCCGCCAACCCCGACGCGGTGGTGGCCATGTCCTGCGGCGACGGCGTGCAGGTAATCGCGCAATACTGTAAGTGCCCCGTATACCCCTCCAACAACACCATGTTCCTGGGCGAATCGGTGAAGCTTGGCCTATTCGAGGAGGCCTGCCACCTATGCGGCGACTGCGTGCTGGGCAAGACCGGCGGCATCTGCCCCATCTCCCGCTGCGCCAAGAGCCTGGTCAACGGCCCCTGCGGCGGCTCCCGCAACGGCAAGTGCGAGGTGAACCCCGAGAATCCCTGCGCCTGGATCGAAATCTACAACAAGCTGGTGGCGCTGGGCCAGGAGTACAAGATCGGCATCACCCGCGACGACAAGGGCTATGAAAAGGTCGCCTATCCCAGGACCATCAACATCAGGGGGGACAAGAAATGAGCGTACTGCAGCAGGCACTGGAAAACGGCAAATTCGGCGTGACCGCCGAAATGGCGCCCCCCAAGGGCTTTGACTTCAGCGAACAGCTGGCGGCGGCCGAGCTGCTCAAGGGCAAGGTGCACGCCATCAACGTCACCGACATGCAGAGCGCGTGCCTGAAGGCCAGCTCCATCGGCCTGTGCGTGAAGCTGAAGCTGGCGGGCCTGGAGCCCATCATCCAGATGACGGGCCGCGACCGCAGCCGCATGGCCATCATGGGCGACATGCTGGCGGCGGCGTCCTTCGGCATCGACACCATGTTGGCGCTGACCGGCGACCACACGATGGTGGGCGACTGCAAGGCCTCCAAGCCCGTGTACGACCTGGATTCCGTGGGCATACTGCGCATGCTGTCCACGATGGAAGCCACCGGCAAGGACTGCGGCGGCAACGACCTGGCCTCCACCCCCACCTTCTACAAGGGCGCGGCGGTGACCCCTGTGTACGAGCCTCAAATCCTGCAGATCAACAAGCTGCGCCAGAAGGTGGATGCCGGCGCGAAGTACATCCAGACCCAGGGCATATTCGACCTGGACGCGCTGAAGCGCTTCATGGACGAGGTGGCCAAGGCCGGCATCAAGGCCCACATCATGGCGGGCATCATCCCGCTGAAGACCGCCGGCATGGCCAAGTACATGAATGAAAACGTGCCCGGCATCGCCGTGCCCCAGGACATGATCGACCGCCTGGCCGCGGCCGCCGCCGAGGGCAAGGAGAAGGGCGTCAAGGGCCTGCCCGCAAAGCTGGGCATCGAGATGGCCGCCGAGATGATCGCCAAGATCAAGGCCGAGGGCATCTGCGACGGCGTGCACATCATGGCCATCGGCGCGGAAAGGAACGTGCCGACCATTCTGGAAAAGGCCGGGGTGGAGATCTGATACTGACGTGAAAGCGCATGCGGGGGCGGCGCGTCGCCGCCCCCGCAGCGTCGTATGCTGGAGGTATATTATGCCCGAAAAACTGTACTTCGCCTCCGACTACATGGAGGGGGCGCATCCCGCCATCATGAAGCGCCTTTTGGAAACCAATCTGGCGCACACCGTCGGCTACGGCCTGGACGAATACTCCGAATCCGCCCGGGCAAGGATACGCGCCGCGTGCGCCGCGCCCGAGGCCGGGGTGTTCTTCCTGGTGGGCGGCACCCAGACCAATGCCACCGTGATCGACGCACTGCTGCGCCCCTGGCAGGGCGTCATCGCCGCCGAGACCGGCCATATCGCCGTGCACGAGGCCGGGGCCGTCGAGTTCGGCGGCCACAAGGTGCTGACGCTGCCCCAGAAGGACGGCAAGCTGTCGGCGGAGGACGTCGCCCGCTGCGCCGAGACCTGGCGGAGGGACGACAACCGAGAGCATACGGTCATGCCCGGCATGGTGTACCTCTCCCAGCCCACCGAGAGCGGCACGCTGTATTCCCTCAGGGAGCTGGAAGCCATCAGCGCGGTCTGTCGCGACGCGGATATGCGCCTGTACGTGGACGGCGCACGGCTGGCCTACGCCCTGGCGACCCCCGAAAACGACGTAACCCTTCCCGACCTCGCCCGGCTGTGCGACGCCTTCTACATCGGCGGTACCAAGTGCGGCGCGCTGCTGGGCGAGGCGGTGGTGTTCCCGAGACCTGGCGTCGCTCCCCACTTCTTCACCATCGTCAAGCAGCATGGCGCGCTGCTGGCCAAGGGACGGGTCGCTGGCATACAGTTCGACACACTGTTCACCGACGACCTCTATCAATCCATCGGAAAGAGCGCCGTCGAAGCCGCGGACCGCATCCGCGCGGCGCTGGACGAAAGGGGCTACGCGCAGCCCTTCGTCGCCCCCACGAACCAGGTCTTCGTGGCGCTGGAGCCCGAGAAGGCAAAGGCCCTCTCCCGGCGCGTGGAGATGGGCTTCTGGGAAAACCTGCCCGACGGTCGCGTGGTGATGCGCCTCGCCACCAGCTGGGCGACCACGGCGGAAGATGTGGACCGACTGATCGAAGCGCTCTGATGACCGTATACAATGAACCGGCGGCACGCGTGTCGCCGGTTCGTTGTATTTTGGGAGGGCTACATCAATTCCGCATAATCCCGTATGTACACATCCGCCAGGGCCTTAATGCCCTCCCGGTCGGCCAGCTGGGCGTCGTCCTCGATGGCGCAGACCCGCAGGCCGCTGGCCTTGGCCGACTCCATGGCATACAGCGCGTCCTCGAACACCCAGCAGCGCTCCCGGCCCACGCCAAGGCGCTCCAGCAGGGCCTCGAAATAGCCGGGCTTGTCCTTGGTCAGCGCCCCCTCGTAATTGTCGGTGACAAAGTCGAAGTAATCCAGCAGCCCCAGGCGCCGCAGGCCGTTGCGGGCATATTCCCTGGGCGAGCCGGTGGCCACGCACATGCGCACCCCCCGCCCCTTCAGCTTTTCCAGAAAGGCGGGCACGGAGGGGCATTTCAGGTTCGCGTCGTAGAGATAGTGGCGGTTCATGTACCCCTCCATCTCGGCGACCACTGCCTGCCTGTCCAGCTCCAAGCCGCTTTCGGCGGCGACCTGCATCACCAGCCTGCGGGACGAGGTCTTGTACATCCGGGTCAGCAGCGCGTCGCTGACGGGCAGCTGGTGGTGCAGCATGAACTCCAGCGTGGTATAGCGCCAATAGGGCATGGTGTCCAGCAATGTGCCATCCATGTCGAATATGGCGGCGTCAAAATCGTAGTTGAACATATTAATTCTCTTTAATCCTTCTCTCCGCCTCTTCCAGAATCCCAACCGGCCCGCCGCCCTGAGCGAAGTCCGGACGTCCGCCACCCTTGCCGCCCAGGGATTTCGCGGCGCCGGAGAGCAGCCTGCCCATGTGGATGTCCACGTCGGCCGAGCGCGCGAACACGAAAACGGCCCGCTCCCCTTCCACCCTCGCGCCCAGCAGCGCCACGACGCCCGATCGCCGGATCAGCTGGGAGGCGACGTCCTTGATGAGATTGGCGTCCCCCTCCAGCATCCGGGCGACCACGATCGCGCCGCCCGCCGCGCGGGGGGCGGTCTCCAGCATCTCCTCCAGCTGGCGCAGCGCGGCGTCCCGGCGCAGGCGGTTCAGCGCCATGTTGGCTTCCCTCAGCGCCTCCTGCATGGCGGCGACGTGGGAGGCCAGGTTGTCCGTCGATGTGGACAGCAGCGCGGCGGCCTCGTGGGCGCGTTCGTACATGGCCTGGTAGTCGCCCAGCGCCCGCATGCCCGCCACGAAGCTGACCCGCATCTTCCCCCGGGCGGGGGCCACGCCCAGCACCTTCACCAGGCCCAGCTGGCCCGCCGAGGCCGGATGGGTGCCGCCGCAGGCCACCATCTCGTCATCGCCGATGGCCACGATGCGAACATGCTCGCTCACCGTGGGCTTCT
>JAZTZK010000068.1:0-10475 GCA_045637485.1 Clostridia bacterium | reverse complement strand
CATGGCAATCAAATCTGTAAAAGGCATGGTATACGAGGATAGCGATATCTTCCAGGCAGATGTCGGCCCGCGATAACTCAGTGTTGATCTCTTTTTAAAGAAATCCTATTGACACACTGGTTATTTCGCATTATACTCATGTCAAGGGAGGCGCGTGTCGTGGCACCAAACCGGTTCTTCGCACTGTTTGCCCTGGGCTGTTGTCGCGGGGCTTTGTTTGCCATGCCTGCGCGCCGGTGATGACTTGACGGGTTTGACGATTGCAGCGGCCGCGGGCCGCTGTTTCCTTTTGCAATGGGGGAGGTCGCACATTTGGACACGTCCTTTATGGTCAAATTCCTGCCCATGTACGTGAAGGCCGCGGGGCTCACGCTGCGGCTGGGGGCGGCGGGCATCGCGCTGTCGCTGGTGGTGGGGGCGCTGTGCTGCATGGCGCGGTACTTCCGCGTGCCGGTGCTGGACAAGGTGGCGGGGGTGTATATCGAGCTGGCCCGCAACACGCCGCTGCTGGTGCAGCTGTTCTTCCTTTACTTCGGCCTGCCGAAGGTGGGCGTGAAGCTGGACGCCGAGACCTGCGCTGTCGCGGGCCTCACCTTCCTGGGCGGGGCTTACATGGCGGAATCACTGCGCAGCGGGCTGGAAGCGGTGGACAGGGTCCAGCTCGAATCGGGTATGTGCATCGGCCTGACGCCGCTGCAAAACCTGCGCTACGTGCTGCTGCCCCAGGGGCTGGCCACGGCCATCCCCTCCATCGGCGCGAACGCCGTGTTCCTGATCAAGGAGACCAGCGTGTTCAGCGCGGTGGCCCTGGCGGATCTGATGTACGTGGCGAAGGACCTGATCGGCATGTACTACAAGACGGACGAGGCGCTTCTGATGCTGACGCTGGCATACCTGACGCTGCTGCTGCCGATTTCGATCGCGTTCACGCTGCTGGAGAGGAGGCTGCGCCATGCGGGATTTGGCGGTGCTGTTTAAGGGCAACAACCCGGCCCGGCTGCTGGGCGGCCTGGGCGTGACGCTGAAGCTGTCGCTGATTTCGGTGGCGCTGTCCATTGCCCTGGGGCTGCTGGTGGGGGTGCTGATGACTCTGAAGAACCCTGTGATTCGGGCGGTGATGCGCCTGTGGCTGGAGACGGTGCGCATCGTGCCCCAGCTGGTGCTGCTGTTCCTGGTGTACTTCGGCCTGGCGAAGGCCTTCAATCTGCAGATATCCGGCGAGACGGCGGCGGTGATCGTGTTCACCTTCTGGGGCGCGGGGGAGATGGGCGACCTCGTGCGCGGGGCGATCACCTCGATCCCGCGCCACCAGCGGGAGAGCGGCGCGGCCCTGGGGCTGACCCAGGGACAGATTTGGGGCTATGTGCTGCTGCCCCAGGCGGCCCGGCGGCTGGTGCCCCAGGCCATCAACCTGACCACGCGCATGATCAAGACCACCTCGCTGGTCATGCTGATCGGCGTGGTGGAGGTGTTGAAGGTGGGCAGTCAGATCATCGACGCCGCCCGCTACGACGCGCCCCAGGGCGCGGTGTGGGTCTACGGGGCGGTTTTCCTGCTGTATTTCCTGGCGTGTTGGCCCATTTCACTGCTGGCGAAGCATCTGGAAAAGCGGTGGGCCTGTTAGGAGGGATACTATGAGCGGATACGTGCTTGAAATCAGGGACCTGAAAAAGAGCTTCGACTGCAACGGCGTGCTGGACGGCATCTCCCTGGCCATGGGGGACGGGGAGGTCGTGGTGGTGGTTGGGCCCAGCGGCTGCGGCAAGAGCACGCTGCTGCGCTGCGTCAACGGCCTGGAGACGCCTGATTCCGGTGAGATACTGCTGGACGGCGCGCCCATTTCCGGCATGGACATGGTACAGGTGCGCCGCCAGATCGGCATGGTGTTCCAGAGCTACGACCTGTTTCCCCACATGGATGTGCTGGGCAATCTGAGCCTTGGCCCGGTGAAGGCCATGAAGCGGCCCGGGGACGAGGTGGAGGCCGAGGCCGTGCAGGCGCTTGCGCGGGTGGGACTGTCGGACAAGCTGCACGCGCTGCCCCGCCAGCTCTCCGGCGGCCAGAAGCAGCGGGTGGCGCTGGTGCGGGCCATGCTGATGCGGCCCCGGCTGCTGCTGCTGGATGAGATCACCGCGGCCCTGGACCCGGAGATGGTGCGGGAGGTGCTGAACGTGGTGCTGGACCTGGCGCGGGACGGCATGACGATGCTGATCGTGACCCACGAGATGCGCTTTGCCGAGGCCGTGGCCGACCGGGTGCTGTTCCTGGAGCAGGGGAAGGCCGTTGAGGAGGGCAGGCCCGCCGATTTCTTCCACCATCCTCAAACCCAACGCGCCAGGGAGTTCCTGGACACCTTTGAGTTCTCCGCGGTAAAAAAGGCGTAAACTACTTGACAGGGATTATCCGGGGATATATAATCTTATCAATCCGATAGGCAATGAAGGGAGGCGTCCGGCATGTTCCGAAACGTGAACCGCATCTGCATGTGTTGTATGTGCCGGGGGCGCCATCCAATGCCCTGTCGGCCGTCTTAGCGTGCAAGCGTACAGGCGGGAAATGGCGGGCCGGATTGGATGCGCAAATCGTCCAATCCGGCCCGTTGTTTTATTTGGCAACAACCCGTCAAAACCCAAACGACCACAAGAAAAGGAGCGATCATCATGAAGAAGCTGTTTGCATTGATCCTGTCCCTGATCCTGGTGCTGTCCCTCGCCACCGGCGCCCTGGCCGACGCCAAGGCCCGCAACCTCGACGAGATCAAGGAGAGCGGCAAGCTGGTCATCGGCGTGTTCTCCGACAAGAAGCCCTTCGGCTACGTGGACGAATTCGGCGAGTACCAGGGCTACGACGTCTACTTCGCCCGCCGCCTGGCCCAGGACCTGGGCGTGGAGCTGGAGCTGGTGAGCGTGGACGCCCCCAACCGCGTGGAATACCTGACCAGCGCCAAGGTGGACATCATACTCGCCAACTTCACCGTGACCCCGGAGCGAGCCGAGGTGGTGGACTTCGCGCTGCCCTACATGAAGGTGGCCCTGGGCGTGGTCAGCCCCGACGCGGCGCTGATCACCTCGATTGAAGACCTGCGGGGAAAGAAGCTGATCGTCTCCAAGGGCACCACCGCCGAGACCTGGTTCACCGCCAACGAGCCGGAGGTGGAGCTGCTGAAGTTCGACACCTACACCGAGACCTTCAACGCGCTGCTGGATGGCCGCGGAGACGCCCTGTCCACCGACAACACCGAGGTGCTGGCCTGGGCCATCGAGAACCCCGGCTTCACCGTGGGCATCGAGACCCTGGGCAGCCTGGACACCATCGCTCCCGCGGTGCAGAAGGGCAACGACACCGTGCTGGCCTACATCAATGAAGAGATCGGGGCCCTGGCCGCCGAGCAGTTCTTCCACGCCGACTACGATGCCACGCTGAAGGACGTCTATGGAGATGCGGTCGACCCCGACAACCTGGTGGTCGAGGGCGGCGTGATCGAATAACCGATCGGCCGGAACAGACCCGTACAGGAGGCGCGCCATAATGATCCGCGCCTCCTGCTTTTTTCGCCACGACAGTTGCAATCAATCCTTAAGGGCAGGCTTCTGATCGTAAGCATTCGAGTCGGAAGTCTCCCCTGAAAGTCCTAAAGGACAAACTTCGTGTCGGAGAGGTGCTGAGCGAAGCGAAGCGGAGAGGTTCCGTATAATCAGGACTTTGAGCGGTAACCCTGTCTGTCAAATAAAACTGTCAAAAAAATTTCCAATTTGCGTCATATTGGTATTGCGTCGTGTTATTGTTTGTGGTATCATATGTACAATATCGGTCGACGTATAACAGGATGTATTTGTGTGCGCGACTGGAGGAGGGGTATTGTCTATGAGGAGATCCCATGTGGTCAAAAGGGCGTTCTGCCTGGCGCTGATTGCGGTGATGCTGGTTGCGGCCGCGGCGCCGGCGTTTGCGTCCAGCAAGAAGGGCAACGGCGCCTATGTCGTCATAACCGTCGATAAGGGCGACCGGCTCAATGTTCACGCGACCGCGTCGATGGACGGTAAGATCATCGGCCACCTGAAGAAGGGCTCGGTTGTCGTGTACAAGTCCTACAAGAACGGCTGGTGGAAGGTGGCCTACTACGGCGGCAGCGGCTATGTGGACAGGAAGTATCTGACCTCCGTCGCCAACCTGCCCAGCGCCAAGTACAAGGCTGTGACGAAGGTGCCTGTGTACGCCAAGGCCAGCAAGAGCTCGAAGTATCTCGCTACGCTGAAGACGAACGTGAAGGTCTCCATCACCGGCAAGAGCAACAGCTGGGTGCGCATCCGGCGCGGCTCCTACGTCGGCTGGGTGGTTGCCAAATACCTGCGCCGCGTGAGCTGAAGAGAGGGTATTGCACAGTATGTTACCATTCACCCTTGCGGCGGACCGCCGCTACGCATATGTGCCAATCGGCTTGAAGGGTGAATGGTAACCACAGCATGGGAGAGGTCGGGTTTCCGGCCTCTTTTGTACTGGACAATATCCATGGTTTTGCGATATAATGACAATGATCATATATGAAACCGCGGTATCTGTTCAGTCCTGGTGGTTTTGCACCTGCTTTGGCGGCCTGGAGGCCGCCCTAAAGGACTAACTTCGTGTCGTCCTAAAGGAGTAACTTCGTGTCGTCCTAAAGGACTGACTTCGTGTCGCCGCTACAGGCATACCTCCTCGTAGCGGCGGCGTCTACGCCGCCATGACTGAACAGATACAAACCGCGTTTCATTGAACAAAGAAAGGGTGTTTGCGATGATTTCCTGGAAAAATCTGGACACACTGGCGGCTTTTGAGAAGCTCTCCGGCATGAAGGATCGGGTCAGCCTGCCCAAGGCGATGGCGGGTGAGGCCGGCGCCGGGCGCGTGGCGAAGTATTGCGTGCCCATGGCCGGCGGCCTGGTGTACAACTACGCGGCGAAGGCCGTGGACGACGAGGTGCTCGCCGCGCTCTGCGCGCTGGCGGACGAGGCCCAGCTGGCGGACAAGTACCAGGCGCTGCTGGGGGGCGAGATCATCAACACCGGCGAAAAGCGCCGGGTGCTGCACCAGCTGACCCGCGGCCAGCAGGGCGCGGACGTGGTGGCCGACGGCGTCAACAAGCGTGAATTCTACGTGGCTCAGCAGCAGAAAGCCGCCGACTTCGCCAGGAAGGTGCACGCCGGAGAGATCGCCAACGCCGCCGGCGAGAGGTTCACCACCGTGGTGCAGATCGGCATAGGCGGCAGCGACTTGGGCCCTCGCGCCATGTATATCGCGCTGGAGCAGTGGGCCCGCCAGTGCGGCGCGCTGAAGATGGAAGCCCGCTTCATCAGCAATGTGGATCCGGACGACGCCGCCAGCGTGCTGCAGGGCATCGACGTGGCCCACGCGCTGTTCGTATTGGTGTCCAAGTCCGGCACCACGCTGGAGACCCTGACCAACGAGGCCTTTGTGAAGAACGCGCTGAAGGGCGCGGGGCTGGACGCCTCGAAGCACATGGTGGCCGTCACCAGCGAGACCTCGCCCCTGGCTAAGAGCAGCGACTACCTGGCCGCCTTCTTCATGGACGATTACATCGGCGGCCGCTATTCCTCCACCAGCTGTGTGGGCGGCGTGGTGCTTTCCCTGGCCTTTGGCCCCGAGGTGTTCGCCCGTTTCCTGGCAGGCGCGGCGGAGGCCGACGCGCTGGCTAGAATTACCGACCCGCTGAAGAACCCGGCCATGCTGGACGCGCTGATCGGCGTGTACGAGCGCAATGTGCAGGGCTGGCCCGCCACCGCGGTGCTGCCCTATTCCCAGGCGCTCAGCCGTTTCCCGGCCCACCTGCAGCAGCTGGATATGGAATCCAACGGCAAGTCCGTCAACCGCTTCGGCGAGCCCGTGGGCTACGCCACCGGCCCGGTGATCTTCGGAGAGCCCGGCACCAACGGCCAGCACTCCTTCTACCAGTTGCTCCACCAGGGCACCGACATCGTGCCGCTGCAGTTCGTGGGCTTCCGCGAGAACCAGCTTGGCGTGGATGTGGACATCCAGGGCAGCACCAGCCAGCAGAAGCTGTGCGCCAACGTGGCCGCCCAGATCATGGCCTTCGCCTGCGGCAAGGCCGACGACAATCCCAACAAGGCCTTTGCGGGCGGGCGTCCCTCGTCCATCATCGTGGGCGACCGGCTGACCCCCGAGAGCCTGGGCGCGCTGCTCAGCCACTTTGAAAACAAGGTGATGTTCCAGGGCTTCTGCTGGAACGTGAACAGCTTCGACCAGGAGGGCGTGCAGCTGGGCAAGGTGCTGGCCAAGCGCGTGCTGGCCCACGACACCGACGGCGCGCTGAAGGCCTACAGCGACCTGTTGAATATCTGAGCAATGAGGACAGAGCAGCCGGGGCATGTGCCCCGGCTGTTCATTGAAGGAGGTTCATCTATGTACATACAGGACGACGGCATTCGCCTGAACGCGAAGCTGGACATGCCCCCGGGCTGGCAGCAGGGACAGAAGTGCCCGTTGGTGGTGGTCATCCACGGCTTTACCGGGCACATCGAGGAGGCGCACATCGTGGCCGTATCGAAGGGCATCAACGACGTCGGCTTCGCCACCCTTCGGGCTGACATGTACGGCCACGGCCACAGCGACGGCGAATTCAGGAAGCATACGCTGTACAAGTGGCTGACCAACGCGCTGACGGTGATCGACTACGCCCGGAGCCTTGACTTTGTCACCGACCTCTACCTCTGCGGCCATTCCCAGGGCGGGCTGCTGGTGATGCTGGCGGCGGCCATGAAGCACGACGTCGTCAAGGGCCTGATCCCGCTGTCTCCGGCATGCATGATTCCGGAAATCGCCCGCGGCGGCGAGCTGCTGGGGGAGCGCTTCGACCCGGACCACATTCCCGAGGTGCTGCACGGCTGGGACGACCTGGAGCTGGACGGCAATTACGCCCGAGTGGCCCAGACGATCCATGTGGAGGAGGCCATCGACCGCTATGCCGGGCCGGTGCTGGTGGTCCACGGCGACGCGGACGAGGCCGTGCCGGTGGAATACGGCGTGAGGGCCGCCGAGCGGTACGCGAACGGCAGGCTGGTGCTGATCCCAGGCGACGACCACTGCTATAACCGACACCTTGACCGGGTGGTGGCCGAGGTGCAGGACTGGCTGCGGCAATTCTGAGCCGCAGGGCAAGGATGCAGTCCCGGGCGCTTTCGACAATGTGGGCGGCAGGGATTCGTACAATTTCGTAACAGGAATGTAATTCAATTGTGAATAAATTTGGTAGGAAAAGCATTGTCTGAAAAGCGTGATTCAGTTATACTTTTAAATTGTGGGGGGATAGTCCGATTCCTTCATGTCATCAACCACGAAACGAAGGTGCGTCAGCTTGCAGCGAAAGCGCGCGCGGCGAATCCGTTATCGGCCGGGGAATGCTCCGAAGCCGAGGCTTTCGCGTGTTCAATTGCCGACGAAGCGGCGGCGCAGGCGCTATCGCGTGGTCAACCGGCGGCGGTTCATCGCGGCCCAGGCTGTGCTGGCGCTGGTCGTGGTGGTGGCGCTGGGGCTGTCTGCGTCGGTGATCGTGCGCAGCATACGCACCGCGCGGCTGAACCGCCAGCTGGCGGAGCTGTACGGCGTCAGCGGTGAGGCGATGGAGGCGGAGGTCGCCGCGCCGCCCATCGGGGATGGAAGCGCCCCGGCCTTCGCCGCCCAGGCGGCGGGCGCGTCCAGCTCGCCCTATGGAGAGCTGTCGGTGATGGTGATGCCGGACGGCTCGCCCATCATCGTGCCCGAGACGGCAGAGCTGCCCTCGGAGGAAACGAGCGCCTCGCGGATCGCGGCCTTTCACCGCACCGACCTGGACATCCTGCCGGAGATGCGGGAGCTGACCCAAAGGAACCCGGATACGGTGGGCTGGATCAGCATATCGGGCACGGTGCACCTGCCGGTGGTCTACCGGGACAATGTCTTCTATCTGGACCACGACTTCACCGGTTCGAAGAACGCCTCCGGGACGCTGTTCCTGGATGAGAATTCCCCGATCAATGCCGACACCCAGAACCTGCTGATCCACGGCCACAGCATGAACGACGGCAGCATGTTCGGCATACTGACCCACTATCGCAAGCTGGACTTTGTGCGGCAGCACCCGATGATCGCCTTCAGCACCCTCTGGGAAAAGGAGAGCTACGCCGTGTTCGCGGTGCTGCAGGTTTCCTCGAAGGTCGATGATGCCAATTACTTCAACTATTTCTCCGATCCCACCTTTGCCTCGACGTCCGATTTCTACGCGTACATCGACGCTGTGCAGGCGCGATCGATGTTCCAGATTCCCGTGGATGTGGAGCCCGACGACGCGCTGCTGACCCTGTCCACCTGTCTGGACGACGACCGCCTGGTGGTACTGGCCCGGCGCCTGCGTCCCGGCGAGAGCAGGGACGCTATCGTGTCTGCGGTGGAAGAAGCGTACAAGTCCTGACAGATAATGCCGGAGCGCCCTTGATGCATGACCATTCAAAACAACCGCGGAGCAGATCGCATGATCTGCTCCGCATTCGTTAATTGATTCGCTGTGATCAGGCCGCAGGCGCGGTGTCAGCGCCGAAGCCGCCGCCCATCAGCTGACCTATGATGGCGCCGATCTCGGGCACCGAGCTGTAGGCGGTCATCAGGATGGAGACCGCGCCGCCGGACAGGTCGTTCATCAGGCCGCCGATGACGTCGCCAGCCTTCTCGCCGGTCAGATCAGCCAGGGTGATCTTGGTGACGCCGTCGGTCACGCCAAGGGTCAGCGCGCCGTCCAGGGTGATGGAGCCGCTTTCGGTGATGATGGGCTTCTCGGTATCCTGGAAGTAGACGTAGCTGTCGTAACGGATGCTCTCATTGTTGGAGCTGCTGACGACGGCACAGCCGGTGTAGAGATCGCCCAAATAGGCATCCAGGCGGCTGTTGACGCCGAAGGGATCCTGCGGGTCGCGATCCATGACGAAGGAGAACTGGGAGGTGGCGCCGGAATCGACGAACTGGGCGTCGATTTTGATGTTGTTGCCGTCAACCACCGTGTAGACCGTGGTGGCCGGAGTGGTCTCGCCGACGGGCACCACGTAGACGGATACCTGGGTTGCGCCGCTCTGATTGGCGTTCTCGTCGAGGGTCATGTACGTCTCAACCTTGACGACGGGCAGGGTGGCGGGGTCGATCTCGTCGAGGGAGTCGGCGTCTTCAATGTTGATGTCCACGCCGGCGAGGGCCAGCTGAAGCAGTGCGGTCTGCACGGTCTCGTCGTTCTGCAGGTTCTCGATCAGCTCCTTGGTGGCATCCAGCACGACGGGCAGGGAGACCTCCATGGGGATCCTGGTGTTGTAGCTGACGCCGTCCAGCACGAAATCGCCCTGTTCAGGGGTGCCGGGGATGAGGGCATCGGTGGTGCAGGTCAGTATGAAATCGTTCATATAGTCCGTAAGGACCTGCTGCAGGCCGGCCATATCCAGATCTTTGGTGGGATCCTGCTCCTGAGCCTCCTGAATCGCGCTTGAAAGCATCTCGCCGATCTCGTCGTAGGTGATGTCAATCGCGTAGTTGGGGATCAGGTTGCTGCCGAAGGTCAGGCCCTTGTCGCTCGTCAGGCCCACCAGGTTCAGCAGGGAGTTGCCCTTCATCAGGATCTCGGCCTGGAAGCCTTCCTTCGCGATAACCACCTTTTCGCCGCTCTGGTCGACGATCGCCGCGATGGTGTCGATGAGGGTGATCACGGCCTCGTCCGTGCCCATCTTGGCCAGCACGTCCTTCAGCGTGTCGCGATCCACGTTATACTCGGATTGGATGGTCAGGCCCTGGAAGGGCTGAGCTTCGGCCGTCTCAGCCGTCTCAGCGGTCTTGGCGGTCTCGGCCATGGCCAGTGTGCAGGAGAGCGCCAGCACCAGGGCCAGCAGCACTGCGAGCAGTTTCTTCATGTCTTGTTACCTCCTTAAAATCATTTGATTCGTATTCGACCTGATAAATTATATCATACAAAGCCTGGACTGACAAGACATTTTCAAAATAAGACAATATTGTGGCGAATATCGGAAAAAAAGCGACAATCCTGTCACAATTCGTCGGGATCATTGGCAGGCGGCGAAAAATCTGCTATAATAAAGACAGAATAGGGCTGTATGCCCTGCGACAAACAGCGATTCCGATTGTCCGTTGCGCAATCGGCAGAGGAGGCTTTACAGGTGGAAAACATGCCCGTCGTCAGGCAGAGGGATCTGAGCTTTACCCAGAACCGGGAGCTGAGCTGGCTGAAATTCAACGAGCGGGTGCTGGCCCAGGCCATGGACCCCAGCCTGCCGCTGATGGAGCGCCTGCGCTTTGTCTCGATCTTCACCAGCAATCTGGACGAATTCTTCATGGTGCGCGTGGGCAGCCTGATCGACATGGACATGCTGGCCCCCGACGAGAAGGAGAACAAGTCCGGCATGACGCCGAAGCAGCAGGTCAGCGCCATCTGC
>JAZTZK010000067.1:0-3015 GCA_045637485.1 Clostridia bacterium | reverse complement strand
TACTTCCCCAAACCCCAAAACCCAAACCCCTAACTCCTGAAATTCTGATTTGCCGCGCAGCGACAACTCACAATTTCCCTCTACCACATCAGATACACCCCTTCCGGAGGCAGCATGATCATACTTGGCATCGACCCCGGCCTGGCCACGCTGGGCTATGGGGTGATCGAAGCGGACAACGACAGGCGGCGGCTGATCCAGTTCGGCACGCTGACCACCCCGGCGCGACAGCCCATGCCCCAGCGCCTGCGGGCCATATTCCAGGGCATGAACCAGCTAATGGACATCTACCGACCCGACGACGTGGCCTTTGAGGAGCTGTTCTTCTCCAAGAACATCACCACGGGCATGGCGGTCAGCGCGGCGCGGGGCGTGGCGCTGGTGGCCGTGGTACAGCGCACCGACAACCTGTACGAATACACCCCCATGCAGATCAAGCAGGCGGTGACCGGCTACGGCGGCGCGGACAAGCACCAGGTGCAGCAGATGGTGAAGATGCTGCTGAATATGAAGGACATCGCCCGCCCCGACGACGCGGCGGACGCCCTGGCCGTGGCCCTGACCCACGCCAATTCCATGAACATGAAGAAGATGTTCAAGATACAATAGCCAACGGGAGTGATACGATTGTTTGCCCATTTTGATGGCATTGTCGCGGAAAAAAATACGGATTCCATCGTGCTGGACGTGAACGGGGTGGGATACCTGCTGTTCGTCAGCGGCGCGACCCTGTCCATGGCCCCGGCGGTGGGGGAGCGGATGAAGCTGTACAGCGCGCTGAATGTGCGCGAGGACGCCATGGAGCTGTTCGGCTTCTACAGCCGGGAGGAAAAGCGCATGTACGAGCGCCTGAAGGGCGTCAGCGGCATCGGCAGTCGCACGGCGCTGCAGATCCTGTCATCCATGAGCGTGCGGGACCTGTCCCTTGCGCTGGTGGCGGGGGACGCCAATGCCCTGACCCGCGTACCCGGCATCGGCAAGAAGACTGCCCAGCGCCTTGTGCTGGAGCTGAAGGACAAGGTGGAGGACAGCCAGTTGACCGGCAGCGCCGCCATATCTCCCGCCAGCGCCGCCTCCGGTCCGGAAGCGGAGGCCGTTGCCGCGCTGGTAGCCCTGGGCTACAGCGCCTCCGAGGCCGCCAGAGCCGTCTCCCGCTTCGCCGGTCAGACGGAAAAGAGCGACGAGCTGATATTCATGGCGCTCAAGAGCCTGGGATAGGACGGGAAACCCCGATTTGAAGGATGGCGCTTCCATCGCCGAATCGCTATATCGCCTTCAAAAAAGATCCTCCGCTCCGCCCGGAATGGCGGACCCGAATGCGGTCCGCGTCATCCTGGACGGAGCGGAGGATCTCTTTCTCATCCGCTATCTCAGCCGTTCCGGATAGTATTTCACCTGGGCGGCCTCCAGCAGGGCGTCGCGCTGCTGTTCGTAGTATTCCTCCTGCTTCTGCTTCAGCGCCTCGGCGGCAACGGCGTCGCTGACCTGTGCAAGGGGCACTTCGCCGGGGGTGACGTCGCCGATATACTGCACCAGGTGCAGGCCGTAGGGGCTGCGCAGCGGCGCGGAGACCTGGCCGGGTTGCTCCAGCATCATGCTGCCCTCGACGAATTCCAGGGAATTGTAAAAGCTGCCCGTGGTGATGAAGTAGCCCTCCGTCCGAAGCGGCGCGTCCCTCAGGGCGGGGCTGCAGCCGTATGCATCCATCAGGCTTTCGAAGGCCTGGCCATCGTTCAGCTTATCCTGGACTTCCTTGACGGTGTCGTTCAGGGTTTCGTACATGGCGTCGATCTGTTCCTGCGCGTTCTCGTCGGCGGCGCCCAGCTCGATCTGCTCGGTCAGCGTGGCGACCACATCGGCGTCCGCGGCGCTGAAGGAAATGAGGATATCCCGAACCGCGCGATAGCCCTCCGGCCGGAAGACCACGAGCGCGCTGTTGGCGTGGGCGTATTCGAAGTCCTCGGGGTAGGCGGTGAATTCCTCCCGCTGGGCGGCGAGCAGCGCGTTGTAGCAGGCCTGGATCTCGTCGTCGGTGACGGTGACGTCCTTCACGATGTGCTCGAAGTACTTCTGGCTCCACCAGCTCTGCTTCAGCGATTCCACCACGGATTCAAGCGTCACGCCCTCCGCCTCCAGCTTCCTGGCGGCGCTCTCCCGGGTCTCGCCGGGATCGTCGGAGAAGGCCACGTAGTCCGCCAGCTGGGTTTCGTAGTTGGCGGCGGCCTGTTGGCGAATCTGCGTCAGGTCCGCCTCGCTCAACTCGGTCAGGCCAAGCTCGGTGGCCCGTTGGGCGATCAGCTTGTCCCCTGTCAGCTTCTTCAGGACCCGGTTCAACGTCTCCTCGGCCACCTCGTCGGCACTGTGGCCTGAGAAGATCTGGCTGGTCAGCTGATCGTTGTACTCGGGGATGACCTCGTTGGAGAGCAGCTGGCCGCCCTGGAACTCCGCCACCACCACAGGGTCGCTGTCCTCAGGCAGGGTGGCGCCCAGCAGCGAGTCGTCGCTCCAAAGATCGTCCTCGTCCTCGGCCCAGCCCTCACCGCTCAGGTCCTGAAGGGCATTGTCGTTGGCGGTGTTGTCATAGGCCCACCGGGCCGGGTCCACATCTTCGCCCACGGGATAGCCGATCAGCGTCAGCGTGTTTTCAAGCTCGGTGATGCGGTCGTTGGCGTCCTGCAGGGCGTGAATGTGGGGATCCGTCTTTCGGGCGATGAAGTATCCCGCGAAGGCGCCCATCAGCAGCGCAAGTATCAGCAGCACGATCACCGCCAGCACGGATACGCCCTGACGCCTGCGCCGCCGGGGCCTGGACCTGCGCCGGACATTTTCGTTATTTGTAGCCATGGGTATATCCTCCCAGTTCAAATCATAATGTGGGGATATTATAGCATGAATCGACGGAATAACCCACGATAACCATGCAGATGTCATGAAAAAGATGAATGGTTGTCAAATTCTGTTTTGTCGCGCTGCGACAAATCATAATTTCAGGGGTTAGGGGTTAGATTTTTAGGG
>JAZTZK010000066.1:0-17083 GCA_045637485.1 Clostridia bacterium | reverse complement strand
TCACCAGCCTGGGCCATGAGAACGCCAAGTGCGCGTAATACCCCATGACAACCCCCCGCCCTGCCGGATGCACCGGGCAGCGCGGTTGATTCGTTTATGTCTATGTCTCGTAGTGCAGGAATTTCTTGCCGCATTTCTTCTCCATGTACTTCTTCAGCGCCTCCGCGTCGCCGACGCTGTCCCTGGACAATATGTAGTAGGCCTTGCCCTTGATGACGAAGTAGAAGCACATGTCGGTATCGAACAGGCCGTAGATCTCCCTGAACCTGCTGCGCGCGTAGTTCTTCTGTCCCTCCAGGCGCATCTCGACGCCGCTTTCATCGATGTCGAAGGTGACATGCTTGTCCTGGTAGTACTTGCGGTACTTCGCGGTGGAATCGTCAGGCCGCTTGCCGCTGGACAGGGCCAGCACCAGCAGGACCGAGCAGATCAGCACATAGCCCACCCCGGCAAAGGAAATCCCATCCCTGTACAGCATGTAGCCGAAGTAGATCGCCCCCGCCGCGCCCAGCACGCCCAGCACGATGCGCATGGCCGGGGAGATCTCCTTCTTCTGGCGGTACATGGCTTCAAAGTCCGAGAGTATCGCGTCAGTGTAGGTGAAAGCGGCGTGGAACAGCCCGCCGGCTTGCCTTTCGCTCATTTACTTCTTGCCCTGTCCGTAGTAGGCGTTGGGGCCGTGCTTGCGCATGTAGTGCTTGTCCTGGATGCGCTGGGGCGCCGGGGCCGCTGCGGGATAGACCTGGCGGGTGAAGATGGCCATCTTGGCGACTTCCTCCAGCACCACCGCATGGTACACGGCGTCGGCGGCATCCTTGCCCCAGGTGAAGGGGCCGTGGCTGTGACAGATCACCGCGGGCACGGCAACGGGATCGATGTGGCGCTGCTCGAAGCACTCCACGATGGTATTGCCGGTGTTCAGCTCATAGCCGGCGTCCAGCTCCGCCTGGGTCAGGTGGCGGGCGCAGGGGATCGCGCCGTAAAAGTAGTCGGCGTGGGTGGTGCCGTAGCAGGGGATGTCCATGCCCGCCTGGGCCCAGGCCACCGCGTAGGGACTGTGGGTGTGTACGATGCCGCCGATGGACGGGAAGGCGTTGTACAGTACCATGTGGGTCAGCGTGTCGGAGGAGGGGTTCATCTCGCCCTCCACCTTGTTGCCCTTCAGGTCCATGACCACCAGGTCCTCGGGCTTCAGATCGTCATACTCCACGCCGGAGGGCTTGATGACGAACAGGCCCTTCTCCCGGTCGATGCCCGAGACATTGCCCCAGGTGTAGGTGACCAGGTTGCGCCGCGGCAGCTCCATGTTGGCCTCGTAGACAGCCTTCTTCAGGGATTCAAGCATGGGTTATTCCTCCTCTTATTTCGTGATCGTGTACATCGCGACCTCGTCGATCTCCCGGTTGGTGCCCACAAGCACGTCCTGACCGGCGGCGTTGACGAAGTGCATCAGGTTCGCGCAGCCCGTGTTCCGGTCGATGAACTCGGTCTTGTACGCGCCGTCCTCCCAGGTGATGGCGATGGTGCACTTCGTGCCCTTGCGCCAGCCCACGCACCAGGTGGGCTTGCCCAGCAGCATGCCGGCCCAGGTGGCGTGGAGCATCTCGGTCTCCTTCTCGGGGGCAGGATACTTCCAGGCGGGCACATAGTTGCCGAACTCGTCCAGGTGGAAGATGGTCAGGGCGCTGCCATGGAAGGGGCTGATCATGCCCAGCTCCAGCTGGCCGTCGCCGTCGAAGTCGATCAGCACCGAATCGCTGGAGGGCACCGGGCACAGCAGGTCCACCGTCCACTCCTTTCCGGGCGCGACGGGCGGGCGGAACAGGTAGGTACCCTCCTCGCAACCCACCACGCCGGCCTCGTAGCCGTCGACACAGACCTTGCTGTAGCCGTGGTTGCGCAGCATGTCCTCCATGATCGGCTCCAGGGACAGCTGGTGATCCTCGTTGAAAACGGACAGGTCAGAGGGCAGCACCGAGGCGTAGCAGGCCCCGGGGAAGCGCCAGTCGTTCTTGTACTCGTGGTCGCTCTTCAGGCAGCAGACCAGCAGGTAGTTGGTACCGTTGCGGTTCAGTATGCCGAAGCGATGCACGAAGGGCGCCTCGCACAGCGTGCGAATCTCCCAGTCCCCCACGCCCTTCGCGGTGGCGATGACGATCTTCGCGTCGGCGGAATCGTTGGGGGAATAGAATCGATGGGTGGCCAGGAACTGGCCGTCCGCGCCGGGCACCGGCACCATGGTCATCACGCCGCCGGGCTCGCTCCACACCGTGTCCAGCCTGGCGCCGTCCTCGGCGAACACATAGCAGGGATCGTGCTTCTCGGCGGCCACCAGAAAACGATGCGCGCCCTGCCAGGTCAGCTCGGACATGGCATAGCACTTGTTCAGATTCGATATGACCTTCTTCTCGATCTTCATAACATATCCTTTCCGCCGCAGCTGCGGCGAGATTATTATTCCTGCCTGTCCAGTATCTCCGACATGCTCCGGCACGCGAATTTGATGTCCTCGGCCCAGGTGTCGTCGTTGCCGACGTACCACATCTCGGTGACGTAGCGGCGGATGCCCAGGCGCCACGCCCGGGAGATGACGGCTTCAAAGTCCACATGGCCGGTGAGGAAGGGCACCTCGCGGAACACGCCGGGCACGGTCTCCTTCAAGTGCAGCGCCACGATGTGGCCCCGACCGGAATACAGATCGTCCAGCACGCTGCCGCCGGAGGACAGCGCGGCATTGGTCAGGTTTCCGGAATCGGGGTAGACGCCCAGGTAGGGGCTGCCCACCGCGTCCACATAGTACATGGACTTCCAGACGGTGTTCATGAAATCGGTCTCCATGGTTTCAAAGCCCATCATGATGCCCCGCTCGGCGGCCATTTCAACGGCCTTCTTCAGGTTTTCCAGGAACCATGCCTTCGTCTCGGCGGAGCTCTCCTCATAGTACACATCGTAGCCCGCCAGCTGTATGATGCGGATGCCCAGGTCGTCAGCCAGCAGTATGGCCTTCTCCATGATCTCCATGCTCCGCGCCCGCACCTCGGGGTCCGGCGCGCCAAAGGGGTACTTGCGGTGGCCGGACAGGCACATGCTGCGGATGGGCAGGCCCACCTCCTTCATGGTCTGAACCAGCTCCAGCCGCTCATCGGCTGTCCAGTCCAGCCGGGCCAGCTTTTCATCCTTCTCATCGATGCTGATCTCTACGAAATCATAACCTGCCTCCTTGGCAAAGGCCAGCTTCTCCCGCCAGGAAAGGCTTGGCGGCATGGCCTTCTCGTAAAGGCCGATGGCATACTTCTTCATGTTCTGATTCCCCGTTCATTCTTATTTCGCAAAGGCCGGAAGCATCAGATGTGCCATCTGTTGATATGATTATATCGGAAATGAAGCCTTTTTGCAATAGGGCAGACTCGCACAAATATCGAACATATTTCGTTTTTTTGACAATATGGGGAAATTTCAAAGCGGTTTTATCCCCCAAAGCAGCATAAAACAGAATCAAAATTAATATTCAAACGTATACTTGGCATTTTATGATCGTAATACGATTAATATAGGATTATATTAGCGCTGTTCCGTTGAAGATACCGCGCAAATATGAACATAAATTGATTTATAAATGCAAGATAACGCTTGAAATCCTGTTCGTTTTCGCGTATAATGTATGCGCAAAGGTTGGAAACGAACATTAAATGGGAGAAAGGGAGGATTTAATGAGCAAGGTTTCTGAAATGACCCGCGAGAAGTGGATCATGTCCACGTTCCCCGAGTGGGGCACATGGCTGGTGGAGGATATCGAGAACGAGGTCGTCCAGCCCGGCAACGTGGCGATGTGGTGGCTGGGTTGCACGGGCATCTGGTTCAAGACCCCCGGCGGCGCGAACATCACCATCGACCTGTGGTGCGGCAACGGCAAGCGCACCCACGGCGACGGCAAGATGAAGGTGGGCCACCAGATGGCCAACATGTGCGGCGGCCGCGCGATGCAGCCGAACCTGCGCAACGTGCCCTTCGTGATCGACCCCTTCGCCTTCAAGCAGGTGGACGCGGTGCTGGCCACCCACTACCACCAGGACCACATGTCCGCCGAGTGGGCGGCCCACGTGATCAACAGCGGCATGACCACCACCGACGAAAGTGGCAAGGAGATCCCCGTGCCCTTCATCGGCCCGCTGAAGAGCGTGGAGACCTGGGTGAAGTGGGGCGTGCCCGAGGAGCGCTGCCGCATCGTCAAGCCCGGCGACATCATCAAGCTGAAGGACATCGAGATCGTCTGCCTGGACAGCTTTGACCGCACCTGCATCGTCACCACCGATTCCACCGGTCCCGACCGGGAGGAGCTGACCGGCAAATGCCCCACCGACATGGACGAGAAAGCCGTCAACTACCTGGTCAAGACCCCCGGCGGCAACATCTATCATTCCGGCGACAGTCACTTCTCCATCTACTTCGCCAAGCACGGCAAGGACTACGACATCGACGTGGCCTTCGGCTCCTTCGGCGAGAACCCCATCGGCATGCAGGACAAGATGACCTCCATCGACGTGCTGCGCATGGCCGAGAACCTGCAGTGCAAGGTGGTCGTGCCCATCCACTGGGATGTGTGGACCAACTTCCAGGCCGATTGCGAGGAGATCAGGCTGCTCTACGACTTCAAGAAAGACCGCAACGAGTACAAGTTCCATCCGTTCTTCTGGCAGGTCGGCGGCAAGTACGTCTATCCCCAGGACAAGGACAAGCTCTACTTCCACCATCGCCGGGGCTTCGAGGATTGCTTCGAGGCGCCCCAGAATATCCCCTACAGGTCCTGCCTGTAAGCGCCCGAGGGAGGATGTAACATGGCAGAGAAGACCATACTTCAGAAGATCGTTGAGCGCGGCCACTACAGGTTCGTCGACAGGGTGGATTCCTGGCAGGATGCCGTGAAGCTGAGCTGCGAATCCCTGGTGAAAACGGGCTATGTGTCCGACAACTACTACCGGCAGATCGTGGACTGCATCGAGAAATACGGCCCCTACGTGGTGTTCGAGCACTACGTGGCCATGCCCCACAGCCAGGAGGGCGCCGAGGGCGCGAACAAAACCGCCGTGGGCTTCATGCGCGTGAAGGAGGACGTGGACTTCGGCAAGGACGAGGACGGCGAGGACAAGGTCGCCCGCCTGTTCTTCACCCTGGCCGCCAAGGACCCCAACGAGCACCTGGACAACATGCAGCAGCTGATGCAGATCTTCACCAACGAGCCGCTTCTGGATGCCCTGATGGCGGCCAACACCCCCGAGGACATCCTGAAGGCCGAGGCCGACAATCCCCCGGAGGACGATATCTAAGCGACTTCACTCAACCGACAACAGAGAGGGGAATTATCTGTGAGCATACCTGTCATAGGACCCATTTGGGATTTCTTCAGCACGTATATTCTGCGCCAGGCGCCGTGGATGATCGGCTTCATCACGATGATCGGCTACATCCTGATGAAGAAAAAGTGGTACGACGTGCTGGGCGGCACCCTGAAGGCCATCATCGGCATGCTGATCCTGAACGTCGGCTCCGGCGGACTGACCAGCAACTTCCGGCCCATACTGGCCGGCCTGAAGGACCGCTTCAACCTGACCGCCGCGGTCATCGACCCCTACTACGGCCAGAACGCCGTCACCGCGGGCGTCGAGGAACAGTTCGGCGCGGCCTTCTCCTCGGCAGTGACGCTGCTGCTGATCGCGTTTATCGTGAACATACTGCTGGTGCGCTTCAACAAGATCACCAAGTGCCGCTCGCTGTTCACCACCGGCCACGTGCAGTTCCAGCAGGCCGCCACGGCCTACTGGCTGATCCTGTTCGCGCTGCCCGGACTGTGGCAGGGCGGCGTCAAGACCGTTCCGATGCTCATCATCATGTCCATCATCCTCGGCGCGTACTGGGCCGTGGGTTCGAACCTGACCGTCAAGCCAATGCAGGAGCTGACCGACGGCGCCGGCTTCGCCATCGCCCACCAGCAGATGTTCGGCATCCGCCTGGGCTACATCCTGGCCGACAAGATCTTCGGCACCAACGGCGGCAAGCGCAAGAAGGAGATCAAGAAGGTGGGCGACCTGGAGCTGCCCGGTTTCTTCTCCATTTTCAATGAGAACATGGTCTGTACCGCCATACTGATGACCATCTTCTTCGGCATCATCATGGTCATCATCGGCAAGCCCTTCTTCGTGGCCCAGGAGAAGCTGAAGGAAGCGGACAGCTTCGTGATGTACATCCTCAACACTACCCTGAACTTCGCCGTGTACCTGGCGATCCTGCAGCTGGGCGTTCGCACCTTCGTCACCGAGCTGACCGCCTCCTTCCAGGGCATCGCCGACAAGCTGCTGCCCTCCTCCGTGCCCGGCGTGGACTGCGCGGTGTGCTACGGCTTCGGCGACGCCAACGCCGTGACCTTCGGCTTCCTGGCCGGCCTGGCCGGACAGCTGGTGGCCATCATCGCCCTGATCGTGTTCCACAGCCCCGTGCTGATCATCTGCGGCTTCGTGCCGGTGTTCTTCGACAACGCCACCATCGGCCTGGTCGCCAACGAAAAGGGCGGCCTGAAGGCCTGCCTGGTGATCCCCTTCCTGTCCGGCCTGATCCAGGTATTCGGCTCCGCCTTCATCGCCGGTTGGGTCGGCATGGCGCAGTACGGCGGCTACCTGGGCATGTTTGACTGGGCGACCGTGTGGCCGGCCATCACCGTGATCCTGAAGTTCCTGAGCTACGCGGGCGTGGCCGTCGTCGCCATACTGCTGCTGGCCCTGCCCCAGATCGAGTACATGCGCGACCCCAAGGGCTACTTCCTGATCACCGAGGATTACGAGGCCTACAAGGAGTACATCGCTTCCAAGCAGTCTTCCAGGAAGCGCAAGTAATAATTCAGAAAGGATAATGCCACAATGTCTAAGCTCGACAACAAGAAGTTCATGGTCTGCTGCGCCAACGGCGCAGGTTCCTCGCTGATGATGAAGATGACCCTGCAGAAGGTGCTGACCAAGCTGTCCATCAAGCCCGCCACGATCCACCACTGCTCCCTGTCCGAGGGCAAGAGCGCCGCGCCGAACTACGACATCGTATTGTGCGCCCGCAACTTCGCCAACATGTTCGCCGATGCCCAGAAGAAGGGCACCGTCGTGCTGGGCCTGAAGAACATCATGTCCGCCCCCGAGATGGAGCAGGCCATGAAGGACGCCGGTCTGCTGGACTGACCTGACCCAACCTGACCGATACGGCAAGCGCCGGCGGTGGCCATGCCGCCGCCGGTACTTGCATTTTCAGGAGTAATATGATAGAATCAATCATATTAGATCTCGACGACACGCTGTACGACTTCTCTTCGGCCCATGCCGTGGCCATGAACAGGCTCGCGGCCTTTGCCAGGGATACCCTCGGCCTGTCGCGAGAGCGCTTCGACGCGCTGCAGCGCGAGGCTCTTCAGCGGCAAAAGGAGCGCGTCGGCAACACCGCTGCCATTCACAACCGGCTGATTCGCTGCCAGCTGATGCTGGAGGCCGCCGGGAAGCCCATTGTCCATGCGCCGGAGATGGCGGACCTCTATTGGTCCACGCTGCTCAACCGCATAAGACCCATGCCCGATGCGATCGACGCCCTGGCGCGGCTGCGCTTTATGGGGTTGACCGTCGGCATCGGCAGCAACATGACCGCGGACTGGCAATATGCCAAGCTGAAGCGCCTGAGCCTGATGGCTTATGTGGACTTCATCGTCACCAGCGAGGAGGCCGGCGTGGAAAAGCCCGCGGCGGGTTTCTTTCAACTGTGCGCCGAAAAGGCCGGGCATGTCCCGGAGGAATGCGCCTTCGTGGGCGATAACCTCAGGGGTGACGCCCTGGGCGCCCTGAACGCGGGCATGGCCGCCTTCTGGCTCTGCCGAAGCCCTGAACCCGCAGACGTTCCGGAGGGCATCACGCGAATCCAGTCGCTCTCCAGGCTTCCAACGCTGGTAGAAACACATTGACCCCAAAGGAGCCACGATCCATGAAACGAGATCGCCAGACCGTCAGCCTTCGCCATGCAGAGATGCTGGCCATGATCCGGGACCGTCAGGAAATCCTGGTGGATGAACTGGCACGGGCCTTTGACATCTCCACAATGACCGTTCGGCGTGATTTGCAGACCCTGGAGGAACAGGGCAAGATCAGTCGCTTCCACGGCGGCGCGACCGTCGATGTGCGCGCCGTCGCCCCCGATGAGAAGAATCGGGTGGCCCTGTGCCAGCGCCTGATCGCCCGCTGCGCCGCCTCGATGGTAGCCAGCGGCGACAGCCTGCTGATCAACGGTAGCAACACGGCTCTGGCGGTGCTGGACCACCTGGAGGGCAAGTCCGTCAACGCGTTCACCAACAACGCCATGGTAGTGGACCACCGGTTCCCCGACGGGGTGGATGTACAGCTGTCCGGCGGCGTGCTGCGGGGCACGCGCCACATACTCACCGGTGATCTGGCTCTTCGCAACCTGATGGACGTGCATGCCGACAAGGCCTTCCTTGGCTGCACCGGCATCTCCCCCGACGGGGAGATCCTCTGCGGCATCCCTGCCGAGCTTGGCATCAATGAAACGATGATCGAGCACGCCGACACCTACTTCATACTCGCCGACTATACCAAGATCGGCAAGGCCGGTACCTACGCAAGCTTCCACCTGGAAAAGAAGGGCTGCGTGATTACCGACGAATTTGCCCCCGCCGGAGTGCTGGACCAGCTACAGGCCACGGGCATGCAGGTGATCCAGGTACGGGCAGAGGATTACCCAGAGGTTCGCTGATCGAACATTGACATTTGTCCCCGCATGACGTATAATGACTGTGTTATAGTTTTAGACTATTAATCAACATGAAAAGGAGCGACATTCCATGAAGCAGTTTACCTACACCATCAAGGACGCCCTGGGCATTCACGCCCGTCCCGCCGGCCTGCTGACCAAGAAGGCCAAGAGCTACGGTGACACAGCCGTGACCATCACCGCCAACGGCAAGACGGTCAACTTGGGCCAGCTGATGAAGCTGATGGCCCTGGGCGTGAAGCAGGGCACCGAGGTCACCATCACCTGCGACGGCGCGAACGAGGAAGAGGCCGCCGCCGGCCTGCTGGCCTTCCTGGAGGAGAACCTGTAAGGTATAAATATAATCGTAAGGGGCTGTCTCAAAACAGGGTTTCGATGGAAATGCGACTACCGTAGCGGCGGCAATCTGCCGCCACATGGCGCCTGACAGGCGTTGCTACGGAATATTCACGCATCGAAGCAAGTTTTGAGGCAGCCCCTTGCATACAGGAGAAGCATGAAATACGACGCGATATTCTTCGACCTCGACGGCACGGTGGTGGACTCCCTCCAGGACATCACGGACGCCGTGAACCACACCATGGCCCGCTTCGGCCTGCCCCGACGCACCCCGGATGAGCTCAAGACCCACCTGGGCTGGGGCGTGGGCCACCTGATGCGCGCCATACTGCCGGATTTCTCCCAGGCCCAGGTGAACGAGGTACTGGACCACTACCGCCCCTACTACGCCCGGCACGCCGGGGACAGGAGCCGACCCTTTGACGGCATACTGCCGATGATGGAACGGCTGAAGGCCGACGGCCTGCTTCTGGCGATACTGTCCAACAAGCCCGACGCCGCCGTTCAGCCCCTGGTTCGGCAGTTCTTCTCCGACCTGGTCAGCCTGGCCGTGGGCGAGCTGGAGGGCGTGCGCCGCAAGCCCCACCCGGACATGGTGGAAGCCGCCGCCCGGCAGCTGAACGTGCCCCTGGAGCGCTGCCTTTACGTGGGCGATACCGAGGTGGACATAGACACCGCAAAAAACGCAGGCATCGACTGCGCCTGCGTCACCTGGGGCTTCCGCACCCGGGAACAGCTGAAACAAGCCGGCGCATCGATCATCGTCGATACGCCGGAAAGGCTGGCTTCCTACATACTGCCCAGCAGCTGATACAGTATCCGATACAGCGTCTGCGCGTCCTCGGGGCTCAGGCAGATGCACTTGCCCATCTGGCCGGGGATGCAGGCGGCGCGGTCACGCAGGGCCAAGCCAGCATCGGTAAGGGCGACCACCAGGTTGCGCTCGTCCTCTGAGGAGCGGGCGCGGGTGACGAGGCCCTTCTCGGCCAACTTCTTGATCACCGGCGTCAGCGTGCCGGAGTCCAGGTGCAGCCGCTCGCCGATCTCCTTGCTGGTGACCGAGGGCTTTTCCCACAGCACCATCATGGTCACATACTGGGTGTAGGTCAGGTCGATGTCGTCCAGGAAGGGCTTGTACTTCTTCACGACCTCCCGGGCGCAGGCATACAACGGAAAGCATAGCTGGTTTTCCAGCTTCAATGCCTCATACTGCGTATCGACCATTTCAGGTCACCCCGAGCAGCTTGACCTGCTTGCGGGCGAACTCTGCCGCGTCGGCGCAGTCCTGAGCATCGGGGTGGCCCTTGTTCAGGAAGAGGAATTCACCCTTGCACTGGAAGAACATCTCCGCGGTCTTCACCGCGCTGCCCGCCGCCGCGGACTTGATGGCCGCGAAGGTGGATTTCTTGGTGCAGGCGCTGCCGAACACCACGATCTTGCCGATGTTCTTCGCGTTGGTACTGATGAAATTGATCACCGCGGGGTCGGGCTTGCCGCCATACACGCTGGCGCCCAGGAACACCACGTCGGCATACTTCTCAAGCGGCTGGTCCACGGTCCTGGCCTCGGCCCCCACGGCCTCGGCGATGGCATCCGCCAGCTTCTTTGTGGCGCCGCCCTTGCTGAAATAGCGTACCTCAGTTCTCATGGCTTACGCTCCCTTCCTTTCCTCTTCATAGCCTGCGCGCACGGCCTTCGCCAACTGGTCTGCGCAGGAGGTGGGCCTCGCGCCGCACAGATTCCCCAGCAGGTACGATTCGATCTTCTCCACCGTCCAGCCGTCCACCAGCTTCGATATCGCCTTCAGGTTGCCGTTGCAGCCCCCCAGGAAGCGAATGTTTCTGACCACATCCCCGTCCAGGTCATAGCTGATCATCTGGGAACAGGTCATCTGAGTCTTGTAGTCGTGATGCATAACTGATCCTCCTATTTGATTTGATATAATCAATTTTGCAAAATTAATTATATCAAACATTCCGCCGCCTGTCAAGTTAAAACGCGCTGATGGGCAAGCTCTCGTCGTCCTGGCCCTTTTCGATCTTCAGCACCTTTATGGTATAGCTGTTCCCCCCGTCCACGCGCACCGTGGCCGTTTCCCCCACGCGGCGGCCGATGACGGCCTTGCCCAGGGGGGATTCCTTGCTGATGATGCCGTTCAGGGCGTCCTCGCGCAGGGTGGTCATCAGCGTGATGGTTTCGGTGTCGCCATCCTCCACGTATTCGATGGTCACCCGGTCGAACAGGCCCGCAACGCCCTCCCGCGTGTCGGACCTGATGACCTTGGCCGTGGCGATCATCCGCCGCAGGTAGCGCAGGCGGCTGTCGCAGCGGCGCAGCTCCTGCTTGGCCGCCTTGTACTCATAGTTTTCGCTCAGGTCGCCGAAGCCCCGCGCGGTTTTTAAATCCTCGATGCACTTGGGACGCACCACCTTCATGCGGTAGTCGATTTCCTCCTGCATCTTTTTGATATCCACTTCCGTCAGTTCGTTGTACATTGCCCTCGCCTCACCGGATGAAATTGGTCATCTCGCCCTTCTCCCTCACGGGCAGGCCGAACTTTTCCCGACCCAGGGCGATGCTCTTGACCAGGAAGGCCATGTTCCGCGCCACCATGCGCATGTTCCGCAGGCCCTCGGCGTCCTGGGCCGCCTCGCCCGGCGTCATGCCGTGGACGCTGTTCCAGTAGTATCCGGAGGCCACCGGCATGCCGGAGATGGTGAAATACTTGTTCAGCCGGTCGAAGGCCGCAGAAGCGCCGCCCCGGCGACATACCGCCACCGCGGCGCCGACCTTCATGGACTTGTCAAAGCTTGTGGAATAGAACAGCCGATCCAGGAAGGCCATGACCGTGGCGTTAGGAGCGGCGTAATACACCGGGCTGGCCACCACGATGCCGTCCGCCGCCTGGAGCTTCGGCGCGACCTCGTTCACCATGTCGTCGAACGCGCACTTGCCCAGCTTCGCGCACTGGCCGCAGGCGATGCATCCCCGAATGGGCTTGTTGCCCACATGGATCGTCTCCACCTCGACGCCCTCGGCCTCGAAAACCTTCGCCATCTCGGAAAGCGCCAGCGCCGTGTTGCCGTTTGCCTTCGGGCTGCCGTTGATCAGCAATACCTTCATGTGATACCACCCTCTGTCATGTTTTGATGTATTATATCACCTTGCTGCATCTTAGTCAAACCACCGTTGAAGGATATGGGAGGACATGGTAGAATAGAAGACAATTCTGATTTGTCGCAGCGCGACAAATCAGAATATCCAAAGGAGGTCCTTCCATGCCTGATTCCATCATCATCGGCGCGGCGATCGTAGACATTCCCCTGTCGCCCATCACCCCGGACATCTTCGCTACCCACTCCACGCCGCTTCAGCGGATCGGCATGGGCTTGGGCGGCGACGCGGCCAACGAGTCGCTGGTGCTGGCCCGCCTGGGGCACGCTCCCGCACTGGTCAGCGTGGTTGGGCGCGACGCCCCCGGCGATTTCGTCTGTCGGTCCCTCTGCGAGGCGGGCGTGGATATCTCCGCTGTGCGCGTCCGGGAGGGCCTCGATACCGGCATCAACGTGGTGCTCGTGCGCCCCGACGGCGAGCGCGGCTTCATCACCAGTCGCAGCGGCAGCCTGCGCCAGCTGGGCCTATCGGACATAATGCCCGCCCTCGATGCCCCGGCCCTGTCAGGCGCGCGGGTGGCCTGCCTGGCCAGCCTGTTCGTCTCCCCGCGTCTGACCCTCGACGATACCCGGACTCTGTTTGACGCGCTGAAGGCCCGGGGATTGACGCTCTGCGCCGACACCACCCGCCCCAAGCAGGGCGAAACCCTGCGGGAAACAGGCGAGATTCTGTCACGGCCGGACTACTTTTTCCCGAATCTGGAAGAGGCCAGGGCCCTCACCGGTCGGGCGGAGCCGGATGCCGTGGCCGACGCCCTTCTGGACTGCGGCGTCAGGCATGTGGCGCTGAAGCTGGGCGGCAAGGGCTGCCTGCTCAAATCCCGCAGGGAGCGCCACCTGATCCCCGCCGTTCCCGGCGTCCGCTGCGTGGATACCACCGGCGCGGGCGACACCTTCGCCGGGGGCTTCATCGCCGCGATACTGGAGGGCAGGCCGTTCGCCGACTGTGGCCGCTACGCCAACGCCGCCGCTTCGCTGTGCGTGGAAAACGTTGGCGCGACGCTGGGGACATGGACGCGAGCGGAGGTGGAGACGCGCTATAAAGGTGCGATTTGAAGCGAACTGCATGCTTTGACAGCTTTTATTTTATTGACTTCTTCGTTTTTAAATAATATAATATATTCACAACCGCAACACAACGACGCAGTGGGGAGGAAGTAATTATGAAGAGAATCCTGTGCATCCTGCTGGCGGCACTGCTGCTGGCAACGATGGTTCCGGCAATGGCGGAGGATGAGATGCTCATCGTGCCAGTGGATGATGAAACGGCGGTATTGGAAGACATCACGCCGCCGGCGGAATTGGACGTGGCGTCATTGGAGAGCGTCGCCCTGCAGGCGGACGCCCCGGTGGCCAATTATGTCTCAGGCAACCTGGCGCACTTCGTCCAGCCTTCAGACGGTGACATCCTGTCCCCGGGAGAGGTAGAGATTCTCCTGACCTACGACGACGACGGCGTATGGGGATCGTCGGGCTCCCTCCTGACCGATGCCGAGATCTACAACAATTACATGCCCACCTACCTCGGCATCACCAAGGACGGCAGCACTGAGGTCGTCGAGATCCGAAACAGAAACATCACTTTCAACGGCACCTCCAAGTGCTATGCCACCATCAACCTGACCGAGCCTGGCACGTACAGGCTCAGCATCGCCTCGCACCTGGGCACGTCGGATCCCGAGATCATCACGGTCACGGTTGATGACGGTTCGTCCCCGGAACCCCAACCGGAAAACCCCGGCTATTATCTGATTCCGGAGCAGACGGAATACACCATCAACCTGGCCTACAGCGACACAGCCTGCTTCAACTTCAGGCTGTCCCTCTACCAGATGGAGACTGAATACAACTGGGGCTTCGGCGAGAGCGGAGATGACGTTGTCAACCTGATCTCAGTCATGTCCAACGGCGGCGATATCCCGCCACTGCGGGAGCAGGACGGCCGCTACGTCTGCGATTTTTCCCTCGTCTTCCAAGGCACTGGCGTCGGCACGGCCTTCCTCGAATTTGGAGTGTACGTCGGCAATGCAGAGTATGACAAGCACACGATCACCTTCCACGTAATCAACGATCCCAGCGTGAAGCCCGTGCCGGTCGACATCAGCAAGTGCGCGGTCACAGTGAAGGACCAGACCTACACCGGCAAGGCGCTCAAGCCCGCGATGACGGTGAAGTACGGCAAGGCGAAGCTCGTGAAGGGCGCCGACTACACCGTTTCCTACAAGCACAACATAGAGGCCGGCACCGCCACGGCGACGCTGACTGGCAAGGGCGACTACACCGGAACAACGAAGGTTACCTTCACCATTAAGCCCGCGAAGCTTTTAAAGTGCACCTTCAGCGCGCCAAAGGACGCGGTATACTCCGGGACGGCGAAGAAGCCCGTGGTGACGGTGAAATTCGGTGCGGCAAAGCTGAAAAAAGGCACGGACTACACGGTCGCCTACAAGAACAACATCGAAGTGGGCACCGCCACGATGACGCTGACCGGCAAGGGTAACTTCACGGGCGGGAAGACGTTGACCTTTGCCATCAACCCGAAGAATGTACCCATCTCGAAGCTGACCGCAGGCACGAAGCAGCTGTCCGTCGAGTGGACGGCCCGCGAGGACGTGACAGGGTATGAAATCGAATACGGACTGAAGCCCAAGTTGACGGACGGCACAACGGTGAAGGTGAAAAAAGCCGCGACGGCGAAGAAGGTGATCAAAGGCCTGAAAAGCGGGAAGAAGTATTATGTACGCATCCGCGCCTACAGAAAGGTGGGCAAGAAGACCTACCGGTCGGCCTGGTCGAAGACCAAATCGGCGAAGGTGAAATAGGGGGCTACAGGCTGTATTGAAACAAACCCCGCAGAAGGACCCTTCGGCATTTTCGCCGAAGGGTCCCTTGCCTGTTCATTGATCATTTACTTATCAGATCTCGTCGTCCACCTCAACCGCATTCGTCGCCTCCGCGCCGTCCTCGGCTTCCTCCTCGGCTTCCTCCTCGGCCTCGGCCCTTGCCACGCAGACCACCTTGCTGTCCTCGGCCACGCGCATCAGGCGCACGCCCTGGGTGTTGCGGCCCAGCGTGGAGATGCTGCCCACGGGCACGCGAATGATGGTGCCGTCATCGGTGATCAGCAGGATATCCTCGGCCTCGTCGGCAAGCAGCTGGCAGGTGAGCCTGCCGGTCTTGGGCGTCAGGTTCATGGCCTTGATGCCCTTGCCGCCGCGGCTCTGCACCCGGTACTCGTCGATCTCGGTCAGCTTGCCGTAGCCGTTCTCGGTGATGGACAGCACCTTCATGTCCGGGAAGACCGGGCACATATCCACGACCGCGTCGCCGGGGTTCAACTCGATGGACTTCACGCCCATGGCCGCACGGCCGATGGGCCTCATGTCCGTCTCGGGGAAGCGGATGGCCATGCCGTCCCGGGTGCCCAGCAGCAGCTCGTAGCTGCCGTCGGTCAACGCCACGCCAATCAGCTCGTCGTCCTCCCGCAGCACCAGGGCGATCAGGCCGCTCTTGCGCAGATTCGTGAACTCGCTTAGCTCGGTGCGCTTGATCACGCCGTTCTTCGTCGCCATGATCAGGTAGTGACCCGCCACCTTCTCCGCCGGCACCGGCAGCAGCGCCTTCACCTTCTCGCCAGCGTCCAGCTGCAACAGATTCACGATGGCGGTGCCCCTGGCGGTGCGCCCGGCCTCGGGGATCTGGTAGCAGTTCAGCTGGTAAACCCTGCCCCGATTGGTAAAGAACATCAGCGTATCGTGGGTGTTGACCACGTACATCTGCTCGACGAAGTCCTCTTCCCGGGTGGTGGCCCCGACGATGCCCTTGCCGCCCCGCTTCTGGGCGCGGTAGGTGGCCTTGGGCAGGCGCTTGACGTAGCCGTAGTGGGTGAGGGTCACGACCATGTCTTCCTCTGCGATCAGGTCGAGCATGTCGATCTCGCCCTCCAGCGCGGAGATCCCGGTGCGGCGCTCGTCGGCATACTTGCGCTTGATCTCGGTGATCTCGTCCTTGATGATGCCCAGCACCATGCTCTCATTGGCCAATACTTCTTTATAATAAGCGATCAGCTTCTGAAGCTCGGCGTACTCGGCTTCAATTTTGTCCCGTTCCAGGCCGGTCAGCCTTTGCAGGCGCATATCCAGTATTGCCTGGGCCTGGCGCTCGGTGAGGCCGAAGCGGCTCATCAGGCCCTCCTTGGCTTCCTGGCCTGTGCGGCTGGAGCGGATCAGCCTGATGACCTCGTCGATGTTGTCCAGGGCAATGATCAGGCCCTCCAGTATGTGGCTGCGCGCCTCGGCCTTGTTCAGGTCGTACTGGGTGCGGCGGCGAATCACGTCCTCCTGGTGCTCCAGGTAGTGGTGGATCATCTGCCGCAGGCTTAGAATCTTCGGCGTGCCGTCCACCAGCGCCAGCATGATGGCCCCGAAGGTATCCTGCAACTGGGTGTGCTTGTACAGCGTGTTCAGCACCACATTGGCGTTCACGTCCCGCTTCAGCTCGATGACGATGCGCATGCCCTCGCGGTCGGATTCGTCGCGGATGTCGCTGATGCCCTCCACGGTCTTCTCGTGGACCATCTCGGCGATCTTTTCGATCAGCTTGGCCTTGTTGACCATGTAGGGGATCTCGGTCACCACGATCCGCTGGCGGCCCTGGGCCATCTCCTCGATCTCGCTCTTGGCCCGCACGATGATGCGGCCGCGGCCCTCGTGATAGGCGTCATAGATGCCCCGCTTGCCCAGGATCACGCCGCCGGTGGGAAA
>JAZTZK010000065.1:0-6587 GCA_045637485.1 Clostridia bacterium | reverse complement strand
CGTTACCATTCACCCTTCAAGCAGATCGGCACATATCCGTAGCGGCGGGCATTGCTCGCCATACATGCCTCCGGCGAGCAAAGCTCGCCGCTATGGCGGGTCGCCGCAAGGGGGGATGGGAACTATTGCGTTCATTGCGTCAGCCTGGTTTACGCCACGACCTCGTACCCCGCCTCCTTCACGGCGGCCTTGATCGCGTCGTCGGCGACGTTCTCGTCGATGCTGGCGCACTTGTTTTCCAGGGACACCTCCACACCGGGGTCCAGGGCGGAGAGGGCGCTCTTCACGTGCTTGACGCACATCTGGCACATCATGCCTTCGATCTTCACGGTCTTCTTCATGGTCTTGTCCTCCTTGATATTGGTATTGCTGTCAATGGAATCCACAGTAGACAGGTCGGTGTGGACCATGGCCACGGGCTGTGCCCCGTCAGTCGGGGCGGCGGGACCGGCGTCCGGCAGGTCCAGGCGGAAGCGGCGCAGGCGCAGGGCGTTGGTGACCACACATACGCTGCTCAGGCTCATGGCGGCGGCGGCAATCATCGGATTCAGCTCGATGCCCAGGCTGCTCAGCGCCCCGGCGGCGATGGGGATGCCGATCAGGTTGTAGAAGAACGCCCAGAACAGGTTCTGCCTGATGTTGCGGATCACAGCGCGGCCCAGCCGGATGACGCCCGCGGCCAGGCGGGGGTCGTCCCGCATCAGCACCACGTCGGCGCTCTCGATGGCCACGTCCGTTCCCTGGCCCACCGCCGCGCCCAGGTCCGCCTTCACCAGCGCCGGGGCGTCGTTGATGCCGTCGCCCACCATCATCACCCTTTTGCCCTGGCTTTGCAGGTCGGCAATCACGTCCTGCTTGTCCTGGGGCAGCAGCTGTGCGCGCACCTCACTGACCCCCAGCTGGCCGCCGATGGCCTTCGCGGCCCGTTCGTTGTCGCCGGTAAGCATCACGGTGCGCACGCCCAGGGCGCTCAGGTCGGAAACCGCGGCGGCACTGGTGGGACGCAGGGCGTCCGCCAGCGCAAAACCCGCCAGCAGTCGGCCATCCTCGGCGGCAAACATCACCGTCGCGCCGGAGGCGGCCATTTCGTCGGCCCAGGCCGACATCGGGGCGGTGTCCACGCCCAGCTCGTCCATCCAGCCGGCCTTGCCGACCTGTATGCGCCGACCCTCGACGACGCCCGCCACACCCCTGCCGGGGAAGGTCTCGTAGTCGGTGACCGGGGACGGGTCGCCGCTTGCCGCCGCCACGATGGCCGCCGCGATGGGATGGGTGCTCAGCTTCTCCACCGACGCCGCCAGCCGCAAGGCGTCATTGCCGTCGACGGCGGCGTTGATGCCGGTCAGCCGCATCTGGCCCTGGGTCAGCGTGCCGGTCTTGTCAAAGGCCACGCAGTCGATGGAATGGGCCATCTCCAGCGAAGCGGCGGACCGGATCATGATCCCCAGCTCCGCGCCATTGCCGGTGCCCACCATGATGGCCGTGGGCGTCGCCAGGCCCAGCGCGCAGGGACAGGAGATCACCAGCACCGCTATGGCGTGCTTCAGCGCCGCGGGCACTCCGCCGCCGATGGCCAGCCATACGATGAATGTCGCCAGCGCGATGCCCATCACCACGGGCACAAACACGCCGCTGACCCGGTCGGCCAACCGGGAAATGGGGGCCTTCGAGTTCGCCGCCGCCTCCACCAGTCGCACGATCTTTTGAAGCGCCGTGTCCTCGCCCACCCTGGTGGCGCGGAAGGTAAAGCTGCCACCCCGATTGATGGTGGCGCCCACCACCTCGTCGCCCACGGACAGGTCCACGGGCACGCTCTCGCCGGTGAGCATCGACTGGTCCAGGCTGCCGTGGCCCTCGAGGATCACGCCGTCGGTGGGCACGGTCTGGCCCTCCCGCACGATCACCACGTCGCCAACGGCCAGTCGGCTGGCGTCGATCTCCGTTTCAACGCCGTCCCGGATCACATTGGCCCTCCGGGGCGCCAGGTCCACCAGCCGGGAGATGGCCTCGCTGGTGCGGCCCTTGGCCTTCGCCTCCAGATACTTGCCCACAGAGATCAGCGTGGGAATCATTACGCTGGCGTCGAAGTAGTAGTCCGCCATGGCCACGGTCTCGCCGGCGTCCAGCTTCAGCGCCACACCCAGCAGCACCGCCAGGCTGTAGCCCAGCCCAGCCGTCGCGCCCACGCAGATCAGGCTGTTCATGTTGGGCGCCAGGTGGAACAGCGCCTTAAAGCCATTGATGAAGTAGCCTCGGTTGATAATGATGGCCGGGATCACCAGCAGCAGCTGTACAAGGCCGTTGAACATGGGCCTGTGCAGTGCCATGGGCATCGGCAGATGCAGCATGTGACCCATCGCCACGTACATCAGAGCGATCAGCAGCGCGAAGGAAGCGATCAGCCGGTCGCGCATGGCCTTCAGCTCCGCCGTATGGTCGGGCCGCTCGGCCTTTTGCGACGTCTCCGCGGCCTCACCCCGTGGAGCGGCGCTGTAGCCGCCGGAGGCCACCGCCCTGCAGATGGCGTCCGGGGTGACGGCGGCGGGATCGAACCGGACCTCCATCGAATTGGTCAACAGGCTCACCGCCACGTCACTGACGCCCTCCAGCTTGCGCACACTCTTCTCCACATGGGCGCTGCACGCCGCGCAGGTCATGCCCTTTACATCGAATGTCATCTTGTGCTCCCGTTACTTGATTTTCTTTATCAGTTCCAGCGTCTCATCCATGATGTCGGGGTTGCCGTTTCTGACCTCCTCGGCCACGCAGTTCTCCATATGGCTCTTCAGCACGCAGTAGCCGAAGCCCTGCAGCGCCCTCTCCACCGCGCTGATCTGTATCAGTATATCCCCGCAGTAGCGGTTTTCATCCAGCATCCTGCCGATGCCGTTCAGCTGTCCCACCATGCGATTCAATCGATTCTTCAGCTGGCGCAGTTCCTCCTCGCTGCGGGGCGTGTGCCTTTGGTGACAGTCCGGACGGCCCGCCGCCTCAGCGGCCCGATACTCCGCATCGCTCATGTTTTTCACCTCGCTTTTATACCCCCGGAAGGTATTTCATGGCCATTATATACCCCCTGGGGCTATTTGTCAAGGGGATATTTATGGCGGAGGGGCATGGCCCCTCCGCCAGGATTCGTTCAACATCATTCGTCGTCCCTGTCGTCCTCGCCCTCGAAGTTATCCCCCTCGGGTTCGATGCGCTCGAAGCGCATGCCCTGGGCGGCGTCCTCCTTTGCGTCGTTCCACAGCAGCCTGTTGCCTTCGATAGTAAATGTAGCCGAGCCGTCGGTATATTCCACCTCGGTGGCGGTCAGATTTCCCTGTTCGTCATAGGTCTCCGTGCTCTTCCTGCCCCTGCCACTGAGCGCGTTGGCGGCGGGGTCAAAGGCGCAGCTGTAATCCCAGACGACCCGTTCAAAGGCGCTGGCGCCCCAGGTCACGCGCACGGTATAGACGCCGTCATCCTCGTCTATGTAGATCGTGGCCCGTTCGCACATCCAATCGCCCAAAAAGGCATCGCCGGCATTGCTCACATCATCGGTATCCCCGTCGTCGTCATCGTCGCTTTCATCATCGTCGTCATGGGTATCGTACCAGGATTCCTCGCCCACCTCGTCCAGACTGGCGAACAGCTGATCGGGGATTGCGTCGCCGGAGCCCGTCCAACGCAGACGGCGGTTCTCATCCACCGTCAGCGTCGCGCCGAAGCCGGAAGCCACCTCCTCGGCGGTGATCCGGCCCTCGGCTTCATTGTACGTCTCATGGCGCAGCACGCCGCCCTCGCAGACCAGGGCATTAAGCCGGGCATCGTAGTCGCAGCGTTCAAATTCAAAGCTGTAGCCTTCGTTCACGGTGATAAAGCGGGTACCGCTGCAGCGGAAGGCCCCATCCTCATACCAGATCTCCGCGGCATAGCCCTCCCTGCTCTCGCAAACCCAGGTATCCGTAAAGCGGTCGATCACCGCCTTGTCCACCGGGGCTTCGGCCAGCGCCGCCATCGGCAGGCAGGCCAGCAGGACTGCGAGCAGCGCACAAACGATTACCTTCATATCGCATATCTCCTTATTGTTGATGATCTGTAGCCACCTATACTGTACCACATTCCCGAGCGGGAATGTGGTATAAAAGAAGTCTATTTTTTTACAAATTCGAAAACATTTCCGCGTCACTCAGAAGCGCGCGTCGCCAGCCAATCGCTCCAGCGCACGGCATAATCCGAATCCCGGTTCTCATCGATATACTGAAAAAGAAGGGGCATCATGCGTGCCTTTTCGGAATTCAACAGCCCGTGGAAGCTGTTTCTCTCGGAGCTGTGCAGCGGATACTCACTGCCGGTCAGGGTATGGCGTATGGCGATATCCAGCATGGACACGGTTGGATTCTTCAGCTTGTCGTACAGCATCATGAATATACCGGTGCGCCCCGTTCCCGCGTGGCAGTGGAAGTGCAGCCAGGTCTGCGCCATGTCGATGCCCTTGACAAATTCAATGAATTCATCGATCAAAGCCGCCGGAGGCCAGCTCAGATCCGGCGCAGGCAGCCGCAGATACCCGAAGCCCTCATCCTCCACCGCGATCTGTTCCATGACGCAGCTGTGTACGGTGATCCTGGTATGCCCGTTCTTCATGTCGTGGGCGACCCCGTAGGCGTCGATGGTCCGTCCCGTCAGGGTACCGAAGCGCTCCGCTTCGTCCTGCTGGATCTGCGAAAGCGTCAGGCCCGCGTTGGCCCAGTTGTGTTCGGAATACCAGGAGATGGGATTGCCGTTGAGAAACACATGGCTCTCCTGTCGCAGGTCGATCACATAGATCCGCTTGCCCTTTGCCAGCTTCCTGAGGGTCTTCGCCAGCTGGTGAAACTGCGGCTCGGAAAACTGGGCGCTGCCGGATATGTTCAATCGGTCCAGCCCCTCGGTGCTGGGTGTATAATCGGGATCGATGCGATAGCGGGGCTTGGGCTTTCCGAATTTATACTGTCCCTTGGTCAACAGCCTCAGGTTGGCGATCTGCCCCTTCCAGGCCTCGCGGCTGTCCCGGTCCATGCGGTAAAAGCCCTCGTCCCCGGCCCTGGCCGTCGCGCAGGCACACAGCAGCGTTAAAGCCAGCAGCAGCACGCAAATCCTTTTCAACACCGATCCCCCTTTCATTCGGGTAAACAGGCAACAGGGAACAGGAATCATCGCTTGGCCGAGCAATTCCTGTTCCCCTTACCCCGTTTCCCCGTTGCCTTTGGCTTACCTGTGCGCCCACCGGTATGCCCGGTCGACGGAGCTCTGGTGGTGGCTGTTTTCCTTGCTTGAGGCATGGGTCTTGCTGTTGGACATATGCAGACAGAACTGACCGTCATAGTGGTTGTTGTAGATGGTCTGGTCGCCGTGGGGCAGGGTGTTGATGCCGCAGGCCACGTATTTGCCGCCAGCCTTCAGGATCACCGCCTCGGAGCCCCAGGAGAAGTGCCCGCCCGCCACGCGCTTCAGCTTGGCGGTGTCGGCGGCGGTGGCCGGCTCCACATCGGCGTGATAGTGGCCGCCCATGCGCTTGATGCGCAGGCTGATGCCGGTATCGATGTCGTAGATGGTGCCGTAGCGGCCCTTCTTCAAAACATTGCTGCCGCCCTTGAACCAGTCCATCTTGACGACCTTGGCCTTCCAGGCTTTGCTGCTCTTCTTCGATTTGGAAGAGGATTTGCTTTTGGAAGTGGCAGAGAGGTATTTCTTGGGGATGTAGCCGGTATTGCCGTTCAACTTGATCCTGGCCCAGCTGCCGGAAACGCCGGTGACGCTTACCGTTAGGCCCTTCTTCAGCTTCACGCTCTTTGAGGAGCGGGTAGCCTTCTTGTACACCTTGGCCGAGGAGGAGCTCACCTTCGCCTTGACGGTCTTTGCCATCGCCGGCGTCAGGGTGGAGGCAACCAGCAGCGCAACTGCCAGCAGGCAAATCATCTTCTGTAAACGACGCAGCATTTTTGATATCACCTTTCCGATAGATTTTTAAATTCTGCTGCTATTATATTACAGAAGTATTTCAAGTTAAATAGAAACTATTAAATCGTACCGGCTTTTTCGATGCAAAGTCGTAATATATCCAATTTTGCGCAACTTTTCCCGCACTGGAATTTTGACTTTTTTTCAACATCCCCCGACTTCATTTGACGCGGTGGAAATGAACATGTATAATGTAGCTTGGATATGGCTATGAGCGCACTGCCGCTGATAAGACGCGGCTGTCCATAGGAGAGGAGTTAATAACCATGGCAAGAAGCAGCAACAAGAGGCAGCCCTCGGTGCTGAACTGGATGGGCTCGCTGGTATTGTATGCCATCCCCGGCGTAAACCTGATATTCCTGATTCTGTCCGCCATATTTGCAAAGTCCACCAGCAAGCGCAGCTTTGCCATCGCCGGCATACTGCTGATTGCAATCTGCGCGCTGCTGACATTTCTCGCCTTCATGGTATTCCCGGACTTCTTCACCAGGCTGGCGGAATTCCTGCGCCAGCCGATGAGACCCGCTCCCCCGGCGGGGCTCATTCCCCCGGCCTGACCGGCGAATCGATATGACAACGGCGCCCGTGCCAAAGGCATGGGC
>JAZTZK010000064.1:0-5641 GCA_045637485.1 Clostridia bacterium | reverse complement strand
CGGGCGGATTCCACCAGCGCCTCGGGCAGGCCGGCGATGTAGGTGCGCAGCACCACCATGTTGAAGCAGCTGAACATCGTGGGGATGATGTACACCCAGTAGGTCTTTTGCAAGTGCAGCGTCTTGGTGATCAGTAGGTAGTTGGGGATCAGGCCGGCGTTGACGTACATGGTCAGCACCATCATCGTGGTGATGATCTTGCGCAGCACATACTCCTTGCGGGTCAGCGTGTAGGCCAGCATGCTGGTCCAGAACAGGTTCAGTATGGTGATGATCACCGTCTTGGAGGCGGAGATCCAGCCAGCCTGGTACACGGCGGGGTCGGACAGTATGGACTGGTAGCTCTTGGTGCTGAACACCCGGGGCCACAGGCCGATGCCGGCCTTCAGGGCGTCGGTGCCGTCGTTGAAGGAGTAGGCCACGGTGTTGATGACGGGATACAGCGTCACGAACATCAGCACGATCAGTATGATGGTGTTGACGACCGGGAACACCACGTCGTAGTGCTTGCGGACCTTCTGGCCCGAATAGGCTTCGTTCATCATCTCTGCCATCCTCCTTCCTTAAACCAGCGTTTCCTCGCCGAGCCGCTTCGCGATGAAGTTCGCCCCGATGAGCAGTATGATGGCGACCACGCTCTTGAAGATGCCGGCGGCGGTAGCCACGCCGAAGTCCATCATCTGGGTGCCGTATTCCAGCACGAAGATGTCGATGGTGCGGGAATACTCGGCGGTCAGGCCGTTGCCCAGCAGGTACTGGATCTCGAAGCCCGCCTCCATCAGGTGGCCGATGTTCATGATCAGCAGGATCACGAAGGTGCTCTTGATGCCCGGCAGCGTGACGTTCATGATCTTCTGGAAGCGCCCCGCGCCGTCAATGCCCGCGGCCTCGTACAGGGAGGGGTCGATGGCGGTCATAGCGGAGATGTAGATGATGGTGCCCCAGCCGACCTCCTTCCAGACGTTGATGATGCCCACCAGCCACCAGAAGTGCTTGCCCTCGCCCAGCCAGAACACCGGCTTGATTCCCAGCAGCTTCAACAGGTCGTTGACGGGGCCGTTGGAGGCGAATATGTTCTGGGCCATGGCCACGATGATGACCATGGACAGGAAGTGGGGCAGGTAGGTGATGGTCTGCACCGTGCGCTTGAAGGCGCGCTGGCGTACCTCGTTCAGCAGCACGGCCAGTATGATGGCGGACACCGTGCCGAACACCAGGTTGATGACGCTCATGGCCAGCGTGTTGCGGATGGCCTGGTAGAAGTCCGGGCGGCTGAACAGCCACTTGAAGTTGTTCAGGCCGTTCCAGGGCGTGATGCCCCGAGCCACCATCTTGCGGTTGCCGTAGTCCTTGAAGGCGTTCGTCCAGCCCCACATGGGAACGTAGTTGAACAGTATCACGTACAGGAAGATCGGAACGGACATCAGCGCCAGCTGCCACTGGCTGGCCAACGTGGAGAAGAATCCCTTTTTCTTCGGGGTGAAGTGTGGATTGGTGCCCTTTGTCATATCGGTCATGGCCTATCCCCCTCGATTCGTATATTCGGTTTTTCAAAGTCTGGCCTGTGGCTGAGAGCTTCCACAGTCCACAATTTGAAAAACCGGGGAGAGAGGAAAACTCTCTCTCCCCGGTATGGCGGCTGGGATCAATCGTTGCCGTAGTAGGCGGCGACCAGCTTCAGGATCTCGTCATGCATGAAGTTGCCGTAGATCTCGCAGGAGGGATTGATGGCTTCCACGAAGGCATCCCACTTGGCGTCGAATTCGCCTTCGGGGGCCATGATGACCTGCGGCAGCTGGGTGTCCTGAATCTGCAGGAAGTCGTTGTAGTCCTTGGCGATGGGGTCCTTGTTGATCTGCCAGGCCTCGCCATAGGGCGCCAGCTCGATCGGGGGATTCACGAAGTCGCCGAACTTCTGGAAGCCGTAGTGGCTCAGGAAGTCCTTATCATAGTCGTTCATCAGGCCGAACACGTTCTCGGGCTGGTTGCCGGGCTCCCAGCACTGGCCGGCGAATTCGCCTTCCATGATGTAGCCCTGGCGCTTGGGGCTGCTGTCCCAGATATTGTAGGCCCTGTTGACCCTGCGCCACTCGTTGTCGGTGGTGTTGGCGAACTGCTCCTCGGTCATGGTCAGGCGGCCGTCGACCACGGAGTAATCCTCGCCCTCGATGCCCCAGTTCATGATCATGGCCCATTCGGGGCTGAGCAGCTTCTCCCACATGGCGATGATGCGCTCGGGATACTTGCAGCTCACGGAGATGCCGGCGCCGCGGTCCAGGTTCGGCAGGGAGCCGTTGACGTAGTGCTCCTCGATCTTCCAGCCCTCGGGCAGCACGTCCTTCACTTCCTCCTCGTCGTACACCAGGCCCAGGGCCACGTAGGTGTTCTCATACTTCTTGTCGGTCTTCAGGGCGTTGGTGGCGTCGCCGAAGTCCCAGGTCTGGTCGAACATGCCCAGCACGATGCCGGTGGACAGCTGCGCGATGTACTGGTCATAGGTCATCGTGAAGGTGTCGGGGCTGATGATGCCCTTGTGGAACTCCTCGTTCAGCTTCTTGTAGTAGGGCTTGGCGTAGGGCTGGTTGATGAAGGTCTCGGTGGGATAGTCGTCCTTGGTGATGTCCACCAGCACCTCGCCGTCGTTGGGGCGGCCCATCAGGTGCTGCACGGGGTTGATCATGCAGAACCGGCGCCAGTCCTCGGTCAGGATGTCGAAGCCGATGTAGGGAACGCCGTCCGGGTTGGTGGGGTTCTCGGCGATGAAGGCCTCGATCAGGTCAAAGTACTCGTCCAGGGTCTTGATGGTGGGATAGCCCGCCCAGGCAAGCACCTGCTTCTGGATGAAGAACGCGGGGCCGTTGACCTCGTTGACGATCTGCTCGCCCTCGCCCAGGCCGTAGTTGGGGATGATGTACATGACGTCTTCGCCGGTGATATCATCCTTGGTGATGATGCGGTTCAGCTGGGGCTCGATGTGGGCCCAGATGTTCGGGGTATCCTCGGGATTGACGAAGTCCAGCAGGTTGATCAGGGCGCCGTAGTCAATGATCTTCTCGGCGCTGTTGCCGCCGTCGAACATATCCGGCAGGTCGTCCAGGTCCTGGCACATCAGGCCCAGCTTCTCGTCCAGGTCACCGGCGAGGAACTCGAATTCGAACTTGATGCCGAATTCCTCTTCGATCTTCTTGTAGATCTTATTGTTCGGGTCGGGCTGGTCACCGGGGCCGCCGTAGAAGTAGGTAACCGTGATGGGTTCCTGACCCTCGGCCACAGCAAAGGGCACCAGCATGGCGCCCAACAGCGCCAGCATCAACAGTACGGAGAGCACTTTCTTCATCGTGAATATCCTCCCTTTCGTTTTTGAGCAATAGTGTTGCTCCTCAGTTATAATTATAATCCAAAGATAACAATAATGCAACGCAAAGAATGGACAAAATCCAATCATTTGTTGCGAAATTAATACTCAAAAGATATACTTCGTGGATCGCTGCCGCATGTAGACCGGGTGCGGCAGCGGATTCCGGCCATTCTCGCCTCCGTATCGGAACGATGGCTGTGGCGTCATTGGGGGATAAGCTCCGAATCAATCGTGGATTTTCCGTCCTCCCGCGTCCGATGCGCCGCTGAGCCGGCGGAAGAAGGTGTTGATCACGTCCCGCCATTCCCGGGCGTTCTGAAGCTGCATTTCCATGCGCCGGGCGGCCTCGGACCTGTCCGGTTCGGGCAAATCCAGCCCCGCGAGGGTCTCGGCCATGGCCTCCGTGGCCCGGGCCCCCTCGAAGTGATCGTCGTAGATGCGCTGGATCAGCGTGCGGCCATCCTTCATGACGTGGTCGTAGCGCAGCCGGTGGAAGAACAGCAGCAGCTTCTCCGGGCAGGTGTCCGGGTCCTCGTACCTCGCCCGGAGCGCCTCGGGGTATTGCAGCACGTAGCCGGTGCCCGACGCGGTGCGGTCGATGCCCACGGCGTCGCGGTCGGCCCGGTTGTAGGTGCCCCACAGCGCGAATTCGTAGCCCCAGGGGCTGGGGCCGTAGTGCACGCCGGGATTGACCATCCAGCACAGGCCCAGGGGCGCGGTGTACTGCTCGTAGATGTCCCGGCTGCGGGTCAGCAGGCTGACCAGCGCGTCCTCCTGCGCCCCGGGCAGGGTGTAGCTGAGCCTCGCCCAGCGGCGCAATACCGCCTCGGGTTCCACCCGGGGATCCCAGGCGTATTTACCGTAGCCGTACAGGTTTGCGGCCGAGAAGGGGTGGCCGGTATAGTTGTCGTCCCGCCCGAGGTTGCTGACGGCAGCCACGGCCATGACCTTCTCCGGGGGCAGGTCCTCCGCCAGCTCATGCCACATCGGGTTCATGGCGTAGATGTCCACCTGATGCCCGGTGTACTCCTGGGCCAGCTGTACCTCCAGCGCCAGGTGGGTATGGGGCATGGCCAGCAGCGTGGGGGAGACGGGCTCCCGCACCTGGAAGTCGAAGGGACCGTTCTTCACCTGGAGGATCACGTTGTCGTCGAACTGCCCGTCCAGGGGCGCGTAGGTTTCGTAAGCCGCCTTGGGCCGGTCGGTGACGGTGTCCCGCCAGTCCTGCATGCAGTTGTAGACGAAGGCCCGCCAGACGAGCGCGCCGCCGTGGGGCGCAATGGCCCGGGCCAGCATGTTTGCCCCATCGGCGTGGCTGCGGCCATAGGTGAACGGGCCGGGGCGATGCTCGCTGTCGGCCTTGACCAGGAAGCCGGCCAGGTCGGGGACGGGCCTCCATATGGCGTCGGCCCGCTGGCTCCACCAACGCTGTACCGCCGGGTCCAGGGGGTCCGCGGTGGGAATGCCGTGGCTCATCGGCTGGGCGAAGTTGACGGAGACCATCAACCGCACGCCGAAGGGCCGCAGGACGCCCGCAAGGCGGGCAAGCCCGGGCAGGCCCTCGTCCTCGATCAGCCTCTGGGCCTCGGCATGGACGTTCACGTTGTTGACGCACAGCACATTGATGCCCGCCGAGGACAGCATCCGGCCCAGCTGGCGGATGCGCCGGGGATCCCATTGAAAGCCGCCGCCCTCAAACCACAGCGACCGCCCGGAATAGCCCCGCTCGATGCTGCCGTCCGCGTTGTCCCAGCAATCCAGCATCCTCAGCTTGTAGAAGGGCTTCCGAATGCCCTCCGGGAGCGGCTCACGCGCCTTCAGGGCTTCCAGATAGGCATAGGCGCCGTAGAGTACGCCGGTTTCGCCGCCGGCGACGACGGCTTTCCCGCCCTCCCTGCACAGGCGATAGCCCTCGCCCAGGTCGGGGTCCATGCACGTCTCGGGCGCTTCGACGCCCAGATGCCGGCAGCCCAATGACAGCTCGAATGCCGCCACTTCCGCGCAGGACGCGCAGTCGGCGGGCACATCATCCTCCAAATAGGGCAGCCAGGCCCGGTAGACAGGATTTGTCATGATCGTTTCCTCCGTAACAATAATAGATCAATTCTGATTTGTCGAGCTCTGCTCGATAAATCAGAGTTTTAGGGGTTAGGTTTTAGGGGTTAGGGGTTAGGGAAGGATGAAATCCTTGCGGATTTCTTTATATTCAAAGGCTTGCGAAGCGTAGAAACCCCTGTCTTTTCCATAGAATCAAACAAATCCCGAAGGGATTTGCGACGCGAA
>JAZTZK010000063.1:0-3303 GCA_045637485.1 Clostridia bacterium | reverse complement strand
AACAACCTTTACCGGCGATGAGATAGAGCGAATACGATGGTACGATATCATACTTTATCTGACGATGATGATCGAGGTCTATTATAGGGAGTATGAGACTGAAGACCAGTATTTTTGGGCAAAAGACAAGCTGATGACCGTTTGGTCAGATGATGCTTCTTTCTGACCTATGCGGGTTTTCATGAGATGATTGATGTACATACTCAAAAGAGTGACCCAATACAGGGAATACTGTAGAATCCATATGACCGTTACTTTGCCAATGCAATGTAATTTGTAAGGTGAAATTATGAACCAGATCCTTGAACAGACAAATCCTGTGTACAATACGGTGAAGATGACTCTATTCCTGCGAGGAACCACACCGTCTCGCTGAGTCGACACACTGCTCCACATACGTGGTTATTCCCTGCGGCTATACGCCGAGGGCTATTCAGTTTTACCGGAAAGGTCTGCGTTACATTGGCATGGATCTCCCCGCCGCCATCGAGGAGGTGGAACCCGCTATCATGCCGATGCTTGACGCACGCCAGAGTGAGCTGGAAAGGTTTGCCGGCGTGGATGCGACCAATTATGAATCGCTTGAAACAGCGCTCAGAGGAGTGCAAGGACCCTTATTTATCACCACGGAAAGTCTACTGATGTATTTCACGGAATCCGAGGCAGGTATAATATGTGACAACATGCGGCGCCTTCCGGAAAAGCACGGCGGCATGTGGATTACATCTGACCCTGAAAACCTTTTGCGCCACATGCTTGCTTTGCAGATCCTCTGTGGCGAGCGCTTCATTTAGATTCGGGAAAACCTGAAGCAACAGGCAGCGGATAGTACACCCTCGATCCATCCAACCGCCTTGTGCTGATGATATAGGGAGATGCAGACCATGATCAAAGTCTACGGAATGCCAACGTGCCCTTATTACGATTATATTCATGAGCAGATAAAGGGACGCGAATTCGAGTTCTAATACATCAATATCGGTGAGAACATCCTATTTTGACACAGGCTTCGGATCTGTGGTATGATTGTTGATGAGAAGTTAACGCTTAACTCGCGTGATCGCTGATTGAGCGTATAGGGACAAATTGCCAGTCGAGGAGGAATGACAGTGAAGTATATGCATTCGGAATGGGAACACAGGCTGCGTCACTGGCTGGAGACCCTTGAAAGGGATCTGTATATTCCGCTGGGACCTGTCGAGGTTGAAGCTTTCCTCACGACGAAGCACCTGACACCGGCTCAGGCTGAGAAGGGCTGCTTTGCGCCGATGGCGACGGGCAGCGCCTGGGGCAGAGCGTGGGAATACTGCTGGATGCGGGGCCGTATCGTATTGCCTGAGGAAGCTCGGGGCAAGCGGATCGCCATGGATCTGCAAACCGGCGGCGAGAGTACGCTGTTCGTGAACGGACGCTCCTACGGTACTCGCCGCGCAGAGTGGGTGCAGGTACCTCACCACTACATCGTGGACAACTTTTTGACGGACAGCGGCGAGGCAGGCCGGGTTTATGATCTGCTTATCGAGGCCTACGCCGGTCACTATTTCCCTGAGAGCAGCCTGCGCGGATGTGCTACCGGGCCGGTGCTGCCCGGCAGCTATGTCGATCCCAAGGAGGGAAAGGCGCGGGCCGTGCTGGGCGAAATGACCTACGGCATCTGGAATGAGGACGCCTATCAGCTGTACATGGACCTGAACACCCTCGACCTGTTGGGCAACCAGGTTGATCCGGAAAGCCTGCGGGCAGACCGAATTGCCTGCACGCTGGAACAGGCAACGCTGATCGTGGATTTCGAGCAGCCGTTGGAAAAGAGAATCGAAAGCTACCGCACAGCCCGGGAGGCGTTGAAGCCGGCGCTGGAGGCGGTGAATGGCTCCACATCGCCGCTGTTCTACGCCATCGGTAACGCGCATCTGGATTTGGCCTGGCTATGGCCGATGGCGGAGACCCATAGAAAGACCAGCCGTACCTTCGCTCAGCAGCTTAGACTCATCGACGAATACCCCGAGTACAAGTACCTTCAGAGCCAGCCCGCGGCCTATGAGATGTGCAGGGAGTACTATCCGGAGCTGTTCGACCGCATTGTGACGGCGGCCAAGAAGGGCCAATGGATCCCCGAGGGCGCAATGTGGGTGGAGCCGGACACAAACATGACCGGCGGCGAATCGCTGATCAGGCAGGTGCTGCACGGCAAGCGCTACTTCAGGGATGTGTTTGGTGTGGATAGCGTGCTGCTGTGGCTGCCGGACACCTTCGGCTATTCCGCGGCGCTGCCGCAGATTTTGAAAAAGACCGGCGTGAAGTATCTGGTCACTCAAAAGATATTCTGGTCGTACAATGAGGGGGATCGGTTCCCGTACCACTATTTCACCTGGCGTGGCGCGGACGGATCCGAGATCGATACCTTCCTGCCCACCAGCTACACCTATCGCACCGACCCGAAGGAGATTGTGGAGGCATGGAACCAGCGGGTACAGAAGCGGGGCCTGGATGCTTTTCTGCTGCCCTTCGGCTACGGCGATGGCGGTGGCGGCCCAACCCGGGATCACATCGAATATCTTCGCCGGGAGCGAAATCTGGAGGGCATGCCCCGGGTAAAGATTGCTGGACCGGTTGAGTTTTTCGAAGATATGGAGGCCAAGGGCGGACCGAATCACACCTATGTGGGCGAACTCTACTTCTCTGCGCACCGTGGCGTGTACACTTCCCAGGCAGCCATCAAGAAAGGGAACCGAAAGGCGGAACTGGCCCTGCGCGAGGCCGAGATGTGGGGAAGCTTGGCCCTACTGGGCGGCATGGAATATCCGCACTCCCGTATGGATGCAGCATGGAAGAAGCTGCTGCTCAACCAATTCCACGACATCCTGCCCGGCTCTTCCATTGCCGGGGTGTATGAGGACGCCCGTCGGGATCATCAATGGATCATTTCCGAGGCAGAGGATGTGCTGAGCGGAGCACTGTCGGCGCTCACAGAGGGCGAGGGTGTGACGGTGTTCAATTCATTGTCCTTTGAGCGCTCGGGTCTGGTGTGCCTGCCTGTCGCATATGCGGAGGGCGCGATGACGCCGGAGGGCTATGCGATGCCTGTCCAGAAGGCGGGTGAAGGCGTGCTTGCGTTGGTAACAGTTCCCCCCTGCGGGGCGCTGACGTTGACGCCCGCAAAAGCTGCGGTGACTATAGCATCGAAGGCTGAGGCGCGGTTGACTGACGGTGGCGCTGTCATTGAAAACGCCCTGATTCGGGCCGAGCTGAACGCGAGGGGTGAGGTCGTATCCTTCGTAGACAAGGCTTGCGGACGCGAGTTTG
>JAZTZK010000062.1:0-6133 GCA_045637485.1 Clostridia bacterium | reverse complement strand
ACGCCCTATCTGCAAAGGCCGATGGAGCTGGGGGCGGACATCGTCATCCACAGCGCGACGAAGTACCTGGGCGGGCACAGCGACCTGGTCGCCGGGCTGGCTGTGGTCAGGTCCGAGGCGCTGGCGCAGCGGCTGGCGTTCATCCAGAACGCTACCGGGGGCGTGCTCGGCCCGTTCGATTCTTTCCTGCTGGTCCGCGGCATCAAGACGCTGGCCGTGCGCATGGACCGGCACGTCGAAAACGCCGAGAAGATCGCGCGCTGGCTGGCGGGCCACGACGCCGTGGCGAAGGTGTACTATCCCGGTCTGCCCGGTGACCCTGGCTACGCCGTCAACCAAAGGCAGGCGAAGAACGGCGGCGCGATGATCGCCTTCACGCTGAAGGACAATTACGATTTCCGCGCCTTCTTCAAGTCTTTGAAGCTGATCCTGCTGGCGGAGAGCCTCGGTGGCGTGGAGTCGCTGATCTGCCATCCCTCGACGATGACCCACGCTTCCATACCGAGGGACATCCGCCTCAAAGTGGGCATATCCGACAACCTGATCCGCCTGTCCCCCGGCATTGAGGCCGCGGAGGACCTGATCGCGGATCTGCAGCAGGCCATTGCGGGCAGTGCCCGCTGACAATGGCTGCCGCGCTCAACCGCTCCGCCGCATGCGCCATAGAGATTCAAGCGCATGCAACGAGCGTTGAACCAGAAATAAAGGAGGCATAATCATGGCGCTCTATGAATCCACACAGGCGATGATCGGCAATACGCCGCTGGTGAAACTGAACCACTTCGACCTGCCGGAGGGCGTAAACCTGTATGCGAAGCTGGAGCTGGCGAATCCGTCGGGCAGCGTGAAGGACCGTATCGGCAAGTACATGCTGGAAAAGGCGGAGCGCCTGGGGCTCATCCGTCCCGGCGGCACCATCGTGGAGGCCACGGCGGGCAACACGGGCCTGGGCATCGCCTTCGCGGCGCTGAACAAGGGCTATCGCATCATCTTCGTGGTGCCCACGAAGTTCAGCCAGGAGAAGCAGACGCTGATGCGCGCCCTGGGCGCGGAGATCATCAACACGCCCCGGGAGGGCGGCATGCTGGCCGCGGAGCAGAAGGCCATACTGCTGCGCACAGCCATCCCCGGCGCGATTTCGCTGGAGCAGTTCCACAACCCCGCCAACCCACTGGCCCACTACGAGACCACCGGCCCGGAGATCTGGCGCGACCTGGAGGGCGCGGTGGACTATCTGGTGGCGGGCGCGGGCAGCGGCGGCACCTACACAGGCATCGTGAAATACCTCAAGGAGCAGGATCCCGGCGTGCGCGGCGTGCTGGCCGACCCGGTGGGCTCCACCATGGGCGGCGGCGAGCACAGCGACTACGACATTGAGGGCATCGGCAACGACTTCATCCCCGACACCATGGACATGTCGCTGGTGGACGAGGTCGTCAAGATCACCGATACCGAGGCCTTTGAGCATGTGCGGCTGCTCGCCCGCCGGGAGGGTGTCTTCGCGGGCTCGTCCTCCGGCGGGGCGCTGGCGGCGGCGCTCAAGCTGATCGAGGGCGGCGCGAGGGGCAACGTCGTCGCTGTGTTCCCGGATCGCGGCGACCGGTATTTCAGCAAGGGGCTATATGATGGAGCTGATCTATAGCTTTTTCCAATGACAGACCATAGCAACGCGGTATTGGACAAATATGGGAATCGGCCGTATAATCGAAACTACATGAAAACGGCCCCGCACGGGAAATCCGTCGGCAAAGGGAGGTTGAAGCCATGAGACGCATTGAAAACCGTATGATGTGCATGTGTTGCGCTTCCATCCTTTGCCCGACGCCCTGACAATACCGGCGCGGCAGAGGCTGTCGGGATGCCTGCCGTGCTGATGAAGGCGATTCAAGGTATGCGGGCATCGGACGAGGTGCCCGTTTTTTATCTGCAATCGGGAGGGATCGACATGGCGGAGCAACATGACAAGCCGGGAACGACCCTGACAGAAGCTCAACTGAAAAAGATCCGGGAAGCCGTCAAGGATATCCGCTACGGCACGGTGACGCTGGTCATACAGGATGGCAGGCTCATCCAGATCGACCGCAGCGAGAAGATACGCCTGAAATCAGAATAGATCTGAACGGACTGACCGAAAATATCGGAGGTTCTGCAACCGGGGTACGAACGTGCCCAGCTTGTGGAGCCTCTTTTGTTTGGGAGGAAAAAGCATTGTCCAAAGTCAACCTTGCGCTTCCCAGCGTGCAAATCCGTGAGATTCGCATCAACTCCATCACAGGCTACCACGGAGACGCGGAAGATCTGGTGGCGGCATCCGCCTGCGGCCTGAAGGATCGCAACCGCAGCTTCTCCCAGTGCCTGGGCTGCTCCATCACCAAGGCGGCCTGCATGACCATACTGATTCAGGACGGCGCGGTGATCACGCACGGCCCCATCGGATGCTCGTCGTGCCTGACGGAATACGCCTTCACCTACAAGGTCAACGGCAATGAGCGCGGCGTGGAGCATCCCACGCAGCGCAAGATCTTCTCCACAAATTTACAGGAGAAGGATACCGTGTACGGCGGCGCTCAGAAGCTGGCAAAGGCCATCCGCGAGGTCCGTGAGCGCACCCGCGCCAACGCCATATTCGTGCTGACGACCTGCGCGGCGGGCATCATCGGCGACGATGTGGAATCCGTGTGCAGCGAGGCGGAAGAGGAAATCGGCGTGCCCGTGGTGGCCATCTTCTGCGAGGGCTTCAAATCCAAAATATGGACGACGGGGTTTGACGCCGCCTATCACGGTATCGCGCGAAAGCTCATCAAACCCGCCGAAAAGCGCCGGGACGACATGATCAATGTCATCAACTTCTGGGGCAGCGATATGTTCTCCGATTGGTTCGCGCCCTTTGGCGCAAAGCCCAACTACATCACCCCGTATTCCACCACCAACACACTGCGCCACTCCAGCGAAGCGGCGCTGACGGTACAGGCTTGTTCCACGCTGGGCAGCTATCTCGGCGCGGCGCTGGAACAGGAATTCGGCGTGCCGGAGCTGCCCTCCGCCCCGCCCTACGGCATCGGGCAGACGGACCGCTGGTTCCGGGCCATCGGCAAGGCGCTGAACAAGGAGGACGTCGCCGAGTGGGTGATCGCCCAAAAGAAGCGGGAATTCCTCCCGCGAATCGAGGAACTGCGCGCGAAGCTGTCCGGCAAGACGGCCTATGTCACCGCGGGCGCGGCTCACGGCCACGCGCTGCTGGACATCCTTGGGGAATTGGGCATGGACGCCCGGGGCGCTTCCATATTCCACCACGACGGCAAATTCGATTCCGAGCGCCCGGAGAACGACCAGCTGGCCCAGCGCGTGCGCGACTACGGCAACGTGCCCAACTTCACCGTGTGCAACAAGCAGGAATTCGAGCTGGTCAACGCGCTGCACCGCATCCGCCCGGACGTGCTGCTGGCGCGTCACGGCGGCATGACCACCTGGGGCGCGAAGTTCGGCATCCCGAGCCTGCTCATCGGCGACGAGCACTACGGCATGGGCTACGAGGGCATCGTCAAGTACGGCGAGCGCATCCTGGAGGTCATGGAGAACGACGAGTTCGTGAAGAACCTGGAAAGGCACGCCGTGAACCCCTACACCAAGTGGTGGCTGGAGCAGCGGCCGGATTACTTCCTGCAAGGGAGGGGCAAGCAATGAGCAACTTTACCGGCATCATCGAGCAGGAGCGCTACACCTGCGCCATCGGCGCGCTGCAAACTGTCGTCGCCATTCCAAGGGCCGTGCCAATCCTGCATTCAGGCCCTGGCTGCGGCGAGATGATCGCGGGCTTCTTTGAGCGCTCCACCGGGTATGCCGGCGGCAGCACCTCGCCCTGCACCAACTTCTCCGAGAAGGAGGTCGTGTTCGGCGGCATCGACAGGCTGCGGGACATCGTGAAGAACACCTACCGCGTGCTGGACACCGACCTGCAGGTCATCATGAGCGGCTGCACCGGCGGCATCGTGGGCGACGACATCGAAAGCCTCGCTCAGGAATTTGCCGACGAGGGGAGACCCATCGTCGCCGTGGACACGCCCGGCTTCAAAGCGAACAACCTGGAGGCGCATTCCATCGTGGTCAACGCCATCATCGACCAGTATGTATCGCTGTTCGAGGACGACAACGAACCCCGCTCCGAGCGCAACACCGTGAACCTCCTGGCCAGCATCCCGTTTCAGGATCCCTTCTGGAAGGGCAACCTGCGGGAATACAAGCGGCTGCTGGAGGGCATCGGGCTGAAGGTCAACGTGCTGTTCGGGCCCCAGAGCGGCGGCGTGAAGGAATGGCAGAGGATTCCGCGGGCGAACTTCAACGCGCTGGTCTCCCCGTGGTACGGCAAACCCGTCGCGGACCATTTGAAGCTGAAATACGCCCAGCCCTATCACTGGTTCCATCGCCCGCCCATCGGCGCCAACCAGACCGAGGAGTGGCTCAACCAGGTGCTGGAATTCGCGCTGAATGCCGGGGCGGACATCGACGTGGAGGCTGCCGGCGCGTTTATCCGGCACGAGGTGGACAGCTATTACGAGGAGATCGACTCGCTGGCGTCCTTCCTGCTTGAATTCCGCTACGGCCTGCCCAACCACGTGCACATCCTGCACGACGCCGGCTATGTGGCAGGGCTGGCGCGGTTCCTGCTGCATGAGGTCGGTCTCGTGCCCAAGGAGCTGTTCATCACAGACAACACCCCGGAGAAGTTCCAGGACGCCATCCGCGTCGACATCGCCGCCATCAGCGACAAGCGGGAGATCCCCGTGTTCTTTGAGCCGGACGCGGGCAGGGCGCAGGATTATCTCAGAGGCGTAAAGCACGGCGGCCGCGGGCTAATCATCGGCTCGGGCTGGGACCGGGATCTGGCCCAAGAGAAGGACTACGACTTCCTCTCCGCCGCGCTGCCCTCGCCCTATCGCCTGCACCTGACCACGAATTACGTGGGCTTCACCGGTGGGCTTCGGGTGATCGAGGACATCTACAACGGCGTGCTTTCGACCTATGGATCGGAGAAATGACCATGAGCATACGCATCGGCCTGGCCAGCATCGACGGGAGCTATGTGGACCAGCACTTCGGCGCCGCCCGTTACTGGCAGATCTATGACATCGACGGCGAGGGTGCGTTCGTGGAGACGCGAAAAACCCGCCCGACCTGCAACGGTCATTGCGAGGGCGGCTTTGAGGCGCAGCTGGAGGTTCTGGGCGACTGCGACGCGCTGTTTGTCTCCAGGATCGGCGAAGGCGCGGCGCTGACGATGCTCCAAAAGGGCAAGCGGGTGTTTGAAGCCGCGGGGCCGGTGGAGGAGATCGTCGAAGCCGTCGTGGAGCAGGGCCTGTTGGAGGATATGTGACATGCCGAGAACCATCGAGCAATTGCGGGCGGCGCACCCGTGCTTCGCATACGGCGCGCCGAACAACAAAGGTCGCGTGCACCTGCCAGTCAGTCCCGGCTGCAACCTGCTGTGCCGCTTCTGCCAGCGGGATGTGAACGAGGACTACGGCCTGGACAACCGCCCCGGCGTCTCGGGCGGGGTCGTCACCCCGGACGAAGCCGTGGAGGTACTGTGCAGGGCCATAGAGCTTTGCCCCCAGATCACCGTGGCAGGCATTGCGGGCCCTGGCGATACCCTCGCCACGCCTTTCGCGCTGGAGACATTCCGAAAGATCCGGCGGGAATTTCCAGACATTCTGTGCTGCATGAGCACCAACGGCCTGCTGCTGGATAAAAAGGCGGGTGAAGTGGTCGACGCGGGTGTGGACACCCTGACCGTGACCGTCAATGCCGTCGACCCGAATATTCTGGAGAGAATCAACGGCGGCATCGTCTGGGAGGGCAGGCTCCTGACCGGGCGTAAAGCGGCGGAGATTCTCATTGAAAACCAGCTGAGGGGGATTGAGAAGGTGGCGAAGGCGGGCATCACCGTCAAGGTCAACACGGTGCTGATCCCCGAGATCAACGCGCCGCACGTGCCGGAGGTCGCCGAAGCCGTCGCAGCCCGCGGCGCACAGCTTTACAACATCATTCCACTGATCCCCCAGAACGAGCTGGACTGGTGTACAAGACCCGATTGCGCGCTGATCGACCGGACGCGGCAGAGGTGCGAGCGCTATAT
>JAZTZK010000061.1:0-9752 GCA_045637485.1 Clostridia bacterium | reverse complement strand
GCAAATGCGCGGGACGGCGTTTGTGGCTTTACAGGGCTCAGAACTCAATCCCCGACACGATCTGGCCGATCGTATCCAGCTCGATGGCCTCGGAATTGAACATCAGGTTGCCGTACATGCCGTTTTCGCTGACGGTGACGGACAGGCCGCCCTCGCCGAAGTCTGTCACGTTCATCATGCGGCCGTCCAGCACCTTGCCGTCGTCCTGCACGATGTAATTGGCGGTGCCTGCCTCGGGATCGAGGAAGAATATGGCGTAGGCGCACTCAGCCCCGTCGGCGTCGGTAACGGTCATCTGCACCCAGTCGTAGGCGGTGTCGGTCTCGACGGCGGATACGCTCCAACCGCTGGGCAGCCAGCCCAGCTCGGGCTGTTCAAAGGCCAGCATGCCGTCGTCCTCCACCGGCTCATCGTCGAAATCAAAGGCGGTCTCGTCTCCATCGCCGATCACCAGCTCGTAATCGCCGTCGTCGCCGATCACAAAGCCGTAGTCCTCATCGCTTGCTTCAGGCGCTTCGTCGATGTCGAATTCCAAATCCTCCTCGTCCAGCTCGTCCACGTCGATGGGCATGCCCTTGCCCCGCGCCAGCCGCACCAGGGTCTTGACGCCCGGGTCCGCCCTCAGCGTGTTGAAATCGACGAACCCCGATCCAAGCATCTGCATCAGGCCCCCCATCGCGGCGGGGTCCTGCCCCAGCGCCTGCATGCCCTCCTGGGACAGGTCGCTGATCACATAGGCGGGCTCGACGCCGGTGACGGCATCCTCAAGGGCGTCCGCGGTGACATCCAGGTCGAAGGAGACCGCGACGTTCTTATTCCGGGTGTGCAGCTCGAGCGCGACGCTGTTCTCGGAGGTGCCGTCGGGGTTCTCCACGCCGTAGAAGACAGCTTCCGCCTTGGCCCTGTTCTGCTTGATGGCCTTCATGCTCATGCTGTAGCTGACGGTACCCATCTCGTCGTAGGCCATGAACGCCGACAGCTTGCCGCCCCCGAGCTTTTTGCCGTCCCTGGTCATGATTGCCTTCGCTTCCATCTCCTGCACGCCTTCGCTCTCGCTGGCCGTCATGGTGACATCGACGCTGTGATGCTCGTCCACGGTGAAGGTGCAGCTGCCACTGGACTGGCTGTACTCCGGCAGCTTCAGGCTGTGCAGATTCATCACGAAGGGCGCCAGCACAGGCGTCCCGGGCGCATCCGCGACTTCCGGCGCAACGTCCGGCGCCTCTGCTTCGACCGCTTCCCCGGCCTGGGTGATTCCGGTCTCACCGGCGTCCGCGGCCTCCGCCTCTGCTTCAGCCTCGCCTTCGGCCTTTGTTTCCGCCGCCGCTTCGATCTCCAGCGGCGCGCCCACCATCTGATCTTCGGCATTGGGCACGACCTCCGGCTGCGCAACCTCAGGCTGTACGTCCGCGAGCTCTGCCTCGGGCTGCGCGCCCGACGTTACGCTCTCGGCGGTAGCCAGGCCCTGGGGGAGGTTCATCATGCTGTTCAGGTCCATGGTCAGCACGGCGTCCATCTGGTCCACCGCGCCGTCCTCGGTGCGCTGCTCTTCCACGTCGAACCGCATCTGTATGCCGAAGCGCTCAAACAGCGCGGCAAAGCTGTCCAGTCCCCGCAGTCCCGATTCCTCGGGCAGCATGCCGTACAGCTTGAACAGGGCACTGTAGTAGGCGCTCAGCTCGGGAATCTCGCCGTACTCCGCGTCGGTCAGCGCCGCCATCTGCATGGCGTCGAGGCTGTAGCTGTAGGCGGTGACGTCGTACTTCACGCCGTCCACCTCCAGCACGGTGGGCTTGCCCTCGCCCCGATCCACCACGCGGTCGAAGACCGCCTGGGCGGTGTCGTTGATCCTCGCGCGCTGGGAGGGGTCCATGGCCAGCTCCAGCATGCCGATATAGGCAGGCATGTATTCCTCGGTGAGGAACTGCATCAGCTGTTCGTTGTCTTCGCCCGCTTCGGCCATGGAGGCGTTCATCTGCGCCTCCAGCAGCGCGGTCAGGCCCTCCAGTGCCTCGGCGGTGACATTCACCGCGATGCCGCTGTTGACGGACAGCGCGGTCACGCCCTTTTCGTCGGCGCTCAGCTGCATGGGAAACAGCTTCTTGTCGCCCAGGTCGACACCAAAGTCGTACAGGGCCTTTACGCCGTCGGTGGACACGCCGATGTGGGCCTGGGGATCCAGGTGAAGCGTCTCCCCGTTCCAGGAGACGTTCAGGTTGCTCAGCGTCAGCTTCCTGGCGGTCTCGGCCACCGGCTGCGACGCATCCGTCTGGACGGCTCCGCCCGCGCCGGTCAGCATCATGGCCAGACTGACCAGTATCGCTATCAGGTTCATGCTCATGCTTCTATCCTCCTCTGACCATTCCAAATGGTCTCTTTTTTATGCCCCTATCATAACATGAAAGCCGCTCAAAGGCAACGGTTTTCGCCTGAATAATGCATTTTCGACATCCAAATGTCATGCCCCATGCCCGTCCGCGCACATACCACGTCTGCATAATGATGTATATTTATGCATCTATAAGCGGTTTTGCACGTATATTTTTACATTATCGACGTTGTAATCCCCGCCTTGCGGCGTTATAATGTGGTATCAATAACCAGGGAGGGCACATATATGAACCTGAAGGGCAAGAGCTTTTTGACGCTGCTGGATTTCAGCCCGGAGGAGATCGCCGGGCTGCTGGACCTGGCGGCGGCGCTGAAGGCCAAGAAGAAGGCCGGCATTCCCCATGCGGATTTCGTCGGCAAGAATATCGCGCTGATCTTTGAAAAGACCAGCACCCGCACGCGCTGCAGCTTCGAGGTGGCCGCCCACGACCTGGGCATGGGCGTCACCTACCTGGACCCCTCCGGCTCACAGATCGGCAAGAAGGAATCCATCGCCGATACGGCAAGGGTGCTGGGCAGGATGTACGACGGCATCGAATACCGGGGCTACGGCCAACAGATCGTCGAGACCCTGGCCAGGTACGCCGGGGTGCCGGTGTGGAACGGCCTGACCAACGAATTCCACCCCACCCAGGTCCTGGCGGACTTTTTGACCATCCGGGAAAAGTTCGGAAAGCTGGCCGGCGTGAAGCTGGTCTACATGGGCGACTCCCGCTACAACATGGGCAATTCCCTGATGGTGGGCTGCGCAAAGATGGGCCTGGATTTCGTGGCCTGCGCCCCCCGCAAGTACTTCCCCAACCCCGCGCTGGTGGACCAGTGCCGCGCCATCGCCCAGTGGACCGGCGCGTCGCTGAGCTTCAACGAGGATCCCATGAGCGCCGTGAAGGGGGCGCAGGTGATCTACACCGACGTGTGGGTTTCCATGGGCGAACCGGACGCGGTGTGGCAGGAGCGCATCGATGACCTCACCCCCTATCAGGTGAATGCCGGGCTGATGGCTGCCGCCGGCGACGACGCCGTATTCATGCACTGCCTGCCCGCCTTCCACGACCTGAACACCGGCATCGGAAGGCAGATCCACGATAAATACGGCCTCGACGCCATGGAGGTCACCGACGAGATCTTCGAGGGCCCCCGCTCCATCGTGTTTGACGAGGCTGAAAACCGCATGCACACGATCAAGGCCGTGATGGCAGCAACGCTGTAACCCCTCGACTTCAATGAGGTGAATCACCATGTCCAAACGCTACCTGATCCTCTCCGACGGCACCGTCTATACCGGCGAGGCCTTCGGCGCGACCTGCGAGGCCGCCGGCGAGCTGGTGTTCAACACCGGCGTGGTGGGCTATATCGAGACGCTGACCGACCCCAGCTACTGGGGCCAGATCATCATGCAGACCTTCCCCGCCGTGGGCAACTACGGCATCATCGAGGAAGACTTCGAGGGCCAATGCGCCTGCCGGGGCTATGTCGTACGGGAGTGGTGCCCCGAACCCAGCAACTTCCGCAGCCAGTATACGCTGGACGAATTCCTGAAAAAGCAGGGCGTGCCGGGCATCTGCGGCATCGACACCCGGGCCGTGACCCAGCACATCCGCGAAAAGGGCGTGATGAACGCCATGATCGCGGATCGCGTCCCCGACGACCCTTCCGCCCTGAAGGCCCTCGATATCCGGGGCGGCGTGGCCGAGGTCTGCGCGAAGGAAAAGGCCCATTATCCCGCCGACGGCGCAAAGAAGTGCCACGTGACGCTGATCGACTACGGCACCAAGCGCAACATCATCCGCGAGCTCCGGGCCAGGGGCTGCGACGTGACCGTGGTGCCGTCCGCCACCCCGGCGGCAGATATCCTGGCCACCCATCCCGACGGCGTGATGCTGTCCAACGGCCCCGGCGACCCGGCGGAGAACACCGCCTGCATCGCCGAGATCCAAAAGCTGCTGGGCAAGGCGCCCATGTTCGGGCTGTGCCTGGGCCACCAGATGATGGCACTGGCCGGCGGCGGGCAGACCGTGAAGCTGAAATACGGCCACCGGGGTGGCAACCAGCCTGTGATCGACCGGCAGACCGGCCACACCTACATCACCAGCCAGAACCACGGCTATGCCGTGGTGTCGGAGAGCCTGCCCAAAGGCGCCGTGCTGCGCTTCGTCAACGCCAACGACGGCACCTGCGAGGGCGTCGACTACCCCGAATACAACGCCTTCTCCGTCCAGTTCCACCCCGAAGCCTGCGCAGGGCCGAGGGACACGAGCGTACTGTTCGACCGCTTTGTCGATATGATGGAAAAAAGAAATGAGGAATGATGATGCAAATTCCTTCTGAATTTGTTCCTACATGAATCAGTTACCCGGCCTGACGGTTCAAAAAGAAATCCCACAGGGATTTCACCCGCCATTCCTAATTCCTAATTCCTAATTCCTCATTATCAATATTGATCTTTCCTCCGAAAGGAGCTGTAACCTATGCCATTAAACAAGGATATAAAGAAGGTCCTCATGATCGGCTCCGGTCCCATCGTCATCGGGCAGGCGGCGGAATTTGACTACGCCGGGGCCCAGGCCTGCCGGGTGCTGAAGGCGGCGGGGGTGAACGTGGTGCTGGTGAACAGCAACCCCGCCACCATCATGACCGACAAGGCTCTGGCGGACGAGATCTACCTGGAGCCGCTGACGGTGGAGACCGTCAAGCGCATCATCGAAAAGGAGAGGCCCGACAGCATGTTGGCGGGATTGGGCGGCCAGACCGGCCTGACCATGGCCATGCAGCTGGACAAGGAGGGCTTTCTGGAGGCCCACGGCGTCCGGCTGATCGGCACCAACGTGGAGGCCATCGACAAAGCCGAGGACCGCCAGCTGTTCAAGGATACGATGGAGGCCATCGGCGAGCCGGTGATTCCCTCCGATATCGCTTCGGATGTGGATACCGCCCTGCGCATCGCGGATGAGATCGGCTATCCCGTCATCATCCGCCCCGCCTTCACGCTGGGCGGCACCGGCGGCGGCGTGGCTTATAATATGGAAGAGATGCGCGCCGCGGCCCGCACCGGGCTGGATGCCTCTCCCATCACCCAGATATTGGTCGAGAAGTACATCGCCGGCTGGAAGGAGATCGAGTTCGAGACCATGCGGGACGCCACCGGCAACGCCATCGCCGTGTGCAGCATGGAAAACGTAGACCCCGTGGGCGTCCACACCGGCGATTCCATCGTCGTCGCCCCGGCGCTCACCCTCTCAAACAGGGAATACCAGATGCTGCGCAGCGCGTCGCTGAACATCGTCAATGCCCTGGGCATCGTGGGCGGCTGCAACTGCCAGTTTGCCCTCGATCCGGGCAGCTTCAAATACGCCGTCATCGAGGTCAACCCCCGGGTCAGCCGCTCCTCGGCCCTGGCCAGCAAGGCCACCGGCTACCCCATCGCCAAGGTCACCACCCAGATCGCCCTGGGCTACCGGCTGGACGAGATCAAAAACGAAATCACCGGCAAGACCTGCGCCTGCTTCGAGCCCTCGGTGGACTACATCGTGGTGAAGTTCCCCAAGTGGCCCTTCGACAAGTTCACCAACGCCTCCCGCAGGCTTGGCACCCAGATGAAGGCCACCGGCGAGGTCATGTCCATCGCCCCCAGCTTTGAAATGGGGCTGATGAAGGCGGTGCGTGGCGCTGAGATCAAGCTGGACACGCTGAACAGGCCCTACCACGGCGACCGCCCCGTGCGGGATCGCCTGAAGGATTGCGACGACAACCGCATATTCACCATCTTCGAGGCCGTCAAGGCCGGCGTTGCCATCGACGAGATCTACGACATCACGAAGATCGACCGGTGGTTCCTGTATAAGCTGAAGAACCTGGCCGACTTTGAAAACCGCATCGCCGGCGGTCTTTCCGACGAGGACTACCTGCTCGGCAAGCGGCTGGGCTATCCCGACGCGGCGCTGACCCGGCTCTCCGGCCGGAAGGATCTGCCTGAAACCCACTCCACCTACAAGATGGTGGACACCTGCGCCGCCGAGTTTGACGCGGAAACCCCCTACTTCTACGAGACCTTCGACAGCGTCTGCGATTCGAGGAATTTCCCGAGAAGCGGCAAGCCCGTCATCATCGTGCTGGGCTCCGGACCCATCCGCATCGGGCAGGGCATCGAGTTCGACTATTCCTCGGTCCACTGCGTGTGGACGCTGAAGCAGCTGGGCTACGACGTGGCCATCATCAACAACAACCCGGAGACCGTTTCCACCGACTACGACACCGCTGACCGGCTGTATTTCGAGCCGCTGACCGACGAGGACGTGATGCGCATTATCGAGGTGGAAAAACCCGTGGGCGTCGTCGTGGCCTTCGGTGGCCAGACCGCCATCAAGCTGACCCAGCATTTGGACCAGTCGGGCGTCAGGATCCTCGGCACCAGCGCCGAGGGCATCGACATCGCTGAGGATCGGGAGCGCTTCGACGCGCTGCTGGAGCAGTTCGCCATCCGTCGACCGAAGGGCATGAGCGTGCGGGCGCTCGACGAGGCGCTCGAGGCCGCCAACGCCCTGGGCTACCCTGTGCTGCTGCGGCCCAGCTACGTCATCGGCGGCCAGAACATGACCATCGCCCACAGCGACCATGACGTGACCGTATACATGAACCGCATACTGGCCGGCGGCATTGAAAACCCGGTGCTCATCGACAAATATATGTCCGGCATAGAGCTGGAGGTGGACGTGATCTCGGACGGCGCCGACGTGCTAATTCCCGGCATCATGCAGCATGTGGAGCGGGCCGGCGTGCACAGCGGCGACTCCATCGCCGTCTACCCGCCCTTCTCACTGGACGACGCCATGATGGACACCGTGGTCCGCAGCAGCGAAAAACTGGCCCTGGCCCTGGGTACGAAGGGGCTGGTGAACATACAGTACCTGGTGTGGCAGGGGCAGCTGTACGTGATCGAGGTAAATCCCCGGGCCTCCCGCACCATCCCCTACATCAGCAAGGTCACGAACGTGCCGATGGTGGATATCGCCAGCCGCGTGATGATCGGCCAACCGCTGAAGGCCATGGGATACGGCACCGGCCTGTACAGGACCCCGCCCTACTGCGCCGTAAAGGTACCCGTGTTCTCCTTTGAAAAGCTGAACGACGCCAACAGCTACCTCGGCCCCGAGATGAAGAGCACCGGCGAGGTGCTGGGCCTGGGCAAGAACCTGTCCGAGGCGCTGTTCAAGGGCCTGATCTCCTCGGGCATCAAGCTGCCCCAGCCCGGAACCCGGGTCGGCGTGTTCCTAAGCGTGGACGACCACGACTTCCCCGAGGTGGTAGACGTAGCCCGCCGCTTCAGCGACCTGGGCTGCGCGCTGTACGCCACCGAGGGCACCGCCGCCGCCATCGCCACGCTGGATCTGCCGGTGACCACCATCCCCGGCATACGCCAGAGCGACCACGCCTTCGACCTGCTGGAGAGCGGGAAGATCAACTACATCATCTACACCGGTGCGCTGATGGACAGCACCGTGGAGGACTATATCGCGCTGCACCGCCGGGCGCTGGGGCTGGGCATCGCCTGCTTCACGTCGCTGGACACGGCGCGGGCGCTGGCGGACATACTGCTCAGCCGCTACAGCCAGCAGAACACCGAGCTGGTGGACATCAACCATATGCGCTCCGAGCATGAGACGCTGCCCTTCGTGAAGCTGCAGGCCGCCGGCAACGACTACATACTGATCGACAACACAGACGGCGACATCACCTGCCCGGAAAGCCTGGCCGTGCGGCTGTGCGAGCAGCACTACGGCGTGGGAGCCGAGGGCATGACGCTGATCGAGAGGAGCGACGTGGCCGACGCCAGGATGCGCCAGTTCAACAGGGACGGCACCGAGGGCGGCATGGGCGGCAACGCCCTGCGCTGCGTGGGCAAGTACCTGTACGACCGGGGCATCGTCACCGGGCAGGACATCACCGTCCAGACCGTGGGCGGCGTGAAGGCGCTGCACCTGTTCACCCGCTATGGCAAGGTCTCGTCGGTGGCCGTGGACATGGGCCCCGCCTCCTTCGATCCCAAGGTCGTGCCCTGCAATCTGCCGGGGGATCGCGCCGTCAGCGTGCAGGCCAGCATCGGAGGGGCGAACTACACCGTCACCTGTGTGTCCATGGGCAATCCCCACTGCGTGGTGTTCACCGACCACGTGGACGCGCTGGACCTGAAGGCCCTCGGACCGCGGTTTGAAAACGACCCCCTGTTCCCAGAGCGGGTGAACGCCGAGTTCGTCCGCGTGGTCAACCCCACCACCCTGCGCATGCGCTGCTTCGAGCGGGGCAGCGGCGAGACCATGGCCTGCGGCACCGGCGCCTGCGCCGCGGCGGCGGCGGCCGTGGAAAACGGCTACAGCCCCAAAGACACCGACATACTCGTCCAGGTCCCCGGCGGCAAGCTGTACGTGCGCGTCACAGACCAGACCGTCATACTCACCGGCAAGGTCATGCAGGTGTTTGGGGCGCAGACGGAGTATTGATAAACAATATCCGGGCTTTCCCAATCCACGGTAGCCAACATCTTCAACCGCAACACCACCCCCTCGGTGGCGACGCTGGAGATGATTTGCAAGGGCTTTGGCATCACGCTGGCGCAATTTTTCTCCGAGGGCAACATGGTCGAATTGACTGATGAACAGCAACAGATGTTCGAAGCATGGCGCACCCTCTCCCCCGAACAAAAGGACGCGATCAGCCATCTGATTTCAGTCATGAAAAAATAGAGGAAGCCTTCTCAACCGAAGTGCTTCCTCTGTTTTCGGATTCTGTCATGCCCTCCTGGTTCTGGCTACGATCAGCTTTTCCGCCTGTTCCAGCATTGCCGGCGTGAGTAGCGGGCAATCTTCATCGTATACCACAGGCCGTTTTGCCACCTCTTGAATCATATCCCGTTCCATCTGTGTGATTGGCCCAAGATCAGAACTATCCATTCGGGTAATCGTATGTCCATCCCTCGTCACAATAGTCTCTTTCATGCCTACCACACTCCTTTTAATGTTCTATCACGTATTGCCGGTACAGTCAATTGGCTGCGTATAAAAAGCCGGCTGCTTATACTTTTCTCTCCAATTTTCTGTTGCCCCCAACTCCAAAATATGTTAAAATATGGATGTATCAGAAGATTCCCAAATACTCCATTTGCAAAGGAAAACGGGTTATCGCCATGACCAAAGCCAATGATCATAACAACGCGGACTATATCGCTCGGCTGGAAAAGATACGCCGACTTTCCTCTCCGTCCCTGGAGGGCATTGACGACGCCATGCTGTACAGCGAACTGCTGCGGAAAAACTTCATCCTCATCGGCAATCTTTCCACCGAAAACCGGGCCTTCCTGGACACCGAGC
>JAZTZK010000060.1:0-14487 GCA_045637485.1 Clostridia bacterium | reverse complement strand
ATATTTCTGATATAGGATCCCCTGATAAACGCCTTGGTGATTTGGAGAATCAGTCTGGAAAGCCGGTCACCGTTTCTGAGCTCACCATATTTCAGTAGGATGCAGGTTCTGGCGATATCCGCCGCCGGGTCTCCCGAGCAGGCGGTCAGCCAGTCAAGCACCCGGATCTGATCACCGGAAATCATAATATTCCCCGGATGAAAATCAAAGTGACACAGCCGGTTGCGGTCCGGAAGACGGGACAGCCGGTTGATGATCCGTTGTTTCTCGTTTTCCGAAAACTCTTCGGTCCATTCAATCTCCTGACGTAGCTTCTCCTTGACCGTCAAAATACCGTTTATTTCCTTTTCATGGATTTCCGCGTGGAGCCTCGCCAGCGTTTTCCCTGCTGTCAGAAGCAGAAACGGGTTGGAACAGATCCTGTGGAACAGATCCTGTCCATCCGCCAGTTCGTACAGAATGCCATGCCTTTCATCACATCTGACAAGCCGAAGCGCCTTCGGCATCCGCCCGTACACCTCCTGCACCGCGAGGGTGACGTGCCATTCCTTCATCACTCCGCTTTCCGGAAACTGATTGCGGAAAAGCTTGAGGACCGTACCGGGTTCATAAAGGAAAATCTCCGCCGTATTCCCCTGACCGATCAACTGAAGTGCGGATGTATCTTTCAGAATCAACTGATCTTCATTCTGAAACACGTTTTCAGTCAGCAATATCCGTTACCGCCTTTCCCGCCGGTTAATATGGTAACAGCACTGAATGTCATTTTCTCTGTGCCTTCTTTATGGTTTCATCCTGACTTCCATCGAGGATGAAAAGTTTCTGATCGCCTGGTCTGCTTCCGTGAGAAATCTGTAAATCATTTCCTGCCCGTCCGGATCGTACCTGTTCAGCAAATCTGCCATGCAGAGATAGAACCCGTCGTGCTTTTCCCTGTATTCAGCCACAGTCGTTTTTCCAAGCTCGGTCAATTCCGGATATACATTTTTATCATTGCAGTTATTCTTGTTCTTTTCTATCAATCTGAGCGTGCACAACTTTTTCAGCATCTTCGATACGGCGCTCTTTGTCAGGTTCATCCTTATGCTGAGATCCGTAACGCTCACGCCGGGGTTCATATCAATCACATTCAGCATAGACATCGCGGCGGAGTTGAGTTTCACGCCGTTCTCCATATGAATATCCTTCAGTTTCAGTTTGTTGATCATTCCGGATATGTTATAGATCAGATGGGTGTATAAATGGATTTCTTTCATGACGTAAGCCTCGCAAAATACCATATTGCTGTGACAAATCGAATGCGAGAAAAGGACAAATAAGTCATTTTGTCAAGTACTTAACTATTATATATTGAAGCGCTCCCTTTGTCAAGGACGATAATGATTTGGTGATGGTATTGGCGCAACTTTTACGCATGATGTAAGATCTCAATGCCTTAGCCTGTGTAAGCGCTGGCGCTCACCACCTATACATTGTTGCTCAGCGCGGCGGCCTGCGTCTCCAGCGCTTCGACGTCCGGGCAGGCGTCCGCCTTAGAGTGTGTTTCCAAAAAGCATAAACCTCGAAAAAAGCGAAGAAATGCACAGTTATTCAGCAAAAACCAAAAAGGAAAACAGGAGGTAGACGTCGAATATAACCGATGAAGTGAGCCACATGAAGCGCATTTTTCGACGATACGAACTGACAGACGCCGAGTGGGAAGGACTGAAGCCCCATTTTCCGGAGCCGACAGCTGGGCGACAAGGGCCGACCGAGGCGGGAACCCGGACAGATGCTGAACGACATCTTCCGGATCTCTCGAAGCGGAGCGGGCCTGGCGCGACCTGCCGGAGAGGTTCGGCCCGTGGCAGACGGTGTACAAGCGGTTCAAGGAGTGGTCGGAAAGTGGCCTGATCGAGAGGATCTTCCATGAACCGGGCGAGGACGCCGTCCTGCAGGACATCAGCATGGACAGCACCTACATCAAGGCACACAAGGCAAGCGCCGGTGCCGAGAGAGGGAACTCTCAAAGCCCGCTGATTCCATAGAAACCCCCTCCCAAGAGGAGGACGCTGTCTGGGCAGAAAACCAGGTTAATCAGTGCTATCAAGGAGAGCCAGACCAGCGTCACAGTGAAGTCCGGCAAGCCGAAGATCAAATTCAATACACTAAAGTGAGGTCAGGCACATGGGATGGTCAAGCCGCGTAAAAGCCTTTTTCGGAGTACAAGATATGACCACAGGGAGGCCGATGAGCAAGCTGATACGCTTTTCGCTTCCGCTGTTGGTCGGCAACCTGGCGCAGCAGCTGTACAACACGGTGGACTCCATCGTGGTGGGCAAGTATGTGGGCGACACAGCGCTGGCGGCGGTGGGCACCGCCAGCCCAATATTGAACCTGCTGCTGGTGCTGTTGATCGGCGTGGCTACCGGTGCAAGCATACTGGCCAGCCAATACTTCGGCGCAAAGGATCGCGAGGGGCTCAGCCGGGTGGTGGGCACCACCATCGTGCTCACGGCGCTCAGCGGGTTGATCATGATGGTGCTGGGCTATTTCAGCTCGTCCTTCCTGATCGGTCTGATCGCGCCGCCACCGGACGTGGCCGAAGGCGCCGTCACCTATTTGAAGATCATATTCCTCGGCATGCTGGGTGCGTCGGCCTACAATATACTCTCCGGCGTGCTGCGGGGCATGGGCGACAGCTTTTATCCGCTGGTTTACCTGGTGCTGGCCTGCCTGCTGAACATCGTACTGGACATACTCTTCGTCGCAAGGTTTCAGATGGGGGTTGCAGGCGTAGCCTGGGCCACCATCATCGCCCAGGCCATATCCGGCGTGCTGTGCCTGATTCGTCTGGTGGGCATGAAGAACCTGATCGACGTTAACGCCCGCACGCTGACGCCCGACGGCCCCATCACCCGCAGGCTTTGCCAGCTGGGCCTGCCTGCGGGCATCACCCAGGGGCTGTTCTCGATGTCCGCCATCGTAGTGCAGGGGCTGACCAACTCGATGGGCACCGCCGTCATCGCCGCCAACGTAGCCATCATGCGCGTGGACGGCTTCGCAATGATGCCCAACTTCACCTTCGGCACGACCTCCACCACTTACGTGGGGCAGAACATCGGCGCGGGACACATCGACCGTGTACGTCAGGGCATACGGGACATGCTGAAGCTGGCGCTGGCCACTTCCGGGGTACTGGTGGCTTGCATACTGCTGTTCGGACGGCAGCTGATTCAACTGTTCACCGGCACCGAAGACGTGATCACCATAGGCGTATTTGGGCTGCGTTGGCTGTCGCTGGGCTACATCGCCTTCGCCGTCAGCCAAGTGCTCCAGGGCGCCATGCGCGGGGCAGGAGAGACCATGATTCCCATGTGGATCTCCATCATCGCAACGATACTGATCCGCCTGCCGCTGGCCTGGCTGCTGGCCTTCCTCACCCGGTCCGAGGCGTGGCCCCGTGGCAACCCCCAGGCACTGTTCGCCTCTCTGCTGATCTCCTGGGTGCTGGCCATGGTGATGACGGTTATCGCCCACCGTCGGGGTGCCTGGCGAAGGCGACTTCCGCAGCAGCTGCAGGAGCAGCTTTAGCAGTATCAACAACCTCGACATCGTTTCGACGTTTACTTAGGGGCCACAGTGGAGGAGTTCGCCCGCACTATACCAATAGAGGATGGTGAAAGCCTTACCATCCGGTTGGAGACGGGGTTTAGTAGGTCGTCGCCTGCTATCCTCGATCTGATCTGTAAGGCTTGGAGGATCTCCCTCTCCTATTTGCTCACTGGCCAAAGGGAGACGTTTAAAGTAAAATGATCAACCCGGACAGAGGATATGAAAGGGAGGAATGCATCCATGCGCATATTTTCCGGCTTCCAACACGGCGTGAATCTGGGAGGTTGGCTCTCCCAGTGTGTTGCCACCACCGTCGAGCACTTCGACTCCTTCATCACCGAATCGGATATCAAATGGATCCACGGCATGGGGCTCGATCACGTGCGCCTTCCCGTGGATTACAACTGGATCGAGGATGAAGCAGGTGTCCCCATCGAGGAGGGGCTCAGGCGCCTCGACGACTGCATTGGCTGGTGTCGGTCCGCTGGACTGAATCTTCTGCTGGATCTGCACAAGACCTTTGGCTATACCTTCGATCCGCTGGACAAGGACGTCGACCGGGAAATCTTCTTCCATGACGCCGCCCTGCAAGAACGCTTTATCGCGCTGTGGCGTCGGCTGGCCGAGCGCTACGGCAAATACGGCAATGTTGCCTTCGATCTTCTCAACGAGGTCGTATCCCCCGACGTCTCCACAGCCTGGAACGACATCGCGGACCGTACTATTTCCGCCATTCGCGAAATCGCCCCGAACACCTGGATCGTCATCGGCAGCGTATGTTACAACAACGTCAGGAGCGTACCGTTGCTCGCTCCGCCGCGGGATAATCGAATCGTGTACAATTTCCACTGCTATGAGCCGATGATCTTCACCCACCAGAAGGCCTATTGGGTGGAGGGTATGCCAGATGATCTGGAGGTGCCCTATCCCGACAGCCTGGAGCGGTACAAAGCCCTTTCCGAACAGCTGTCCTTCGACCTGGCCGGAGCCATCGCTGGTCTGGACGTGAAAGCTCTGGGGCCGCAGTTCTTTGAGGCGCTCTTTACGCCGGCCATTGAAGCAGCCGAAAGAAACGACGCTCCCCTGTACTGCGGCGAATACGGTGTCATCGACCGCGCCCCGACAGCTGATACGCAGCGCTGGATCAGGGACATCAGCGCCGTTTTCAATCGACATGGCATCGGCAGGGCGCTGTGGAATTACAAGGACAAGGATTTCGGACTGATCGACCCCCATTACGACGCGATCAGGGATTCGATGGCTGGTCTGATGTAGAAGCGTCTCTCCAAGGGAGGCAAACATATGTATACACGGAAGATGCTCGTCAGCGATTACGGGCAGATCTACGCTCTGTGGCTCTCCTGCCCGGGCATGGGTTTGAATAACCTGGACGATTCCAGGGACGGCATCGAGCGATTCCTGAAGCGGAATCCGGATACGTGTTTTGTCGCCGAAGCGGAAGGCCGGATCGTCGGGTCGATCCTCGCAGGCAACGACGGCAGGCGCGGGTACATCTATCATACAGCGGTCAGTCCGGCGCACAGGCATGAGGGCATCGGGCGCGGTTTGACGGAGGCTGTCCTGAAAGCTTTGCAACGGCTCGGCATCAACAAGGCCGCCCTGGTCGTGTTCGACAGAAACGAGGATGGAAACGCCTTCTGGGAGGAGATGGGATTCAGCGTTCGACAGGATCTGGTCTACCGCAACAAAGCCCTCAATGAGATGATCCGGATCGACACGTGACAGTCCAGATGCCAGGGCTTCCCTGACCAACGCCAATGAATCCACGACGCACGGACCTCTGAATGATTGGAGTCGAACCCTGTGGTAATAAGGTATCGTCCGCTGGAATCGAACGATCCGGTTATGTTCATTCAAATGCGCATCCGTACCCCGCAGCAATCTCTTCCTGCGGGGTACGGATGCTTGATGAACAGGAATTATGGATCGTGTCACGCGTTCAAACGGTGGACAGATCCCAGGCTTCATGGATCTTGGGCACATCCGAAATCAGTCGCCGGGTATAGGGCGCCTTGGGATGCAGTATGACATCGTCCGCCGGCCCGCTCTCCACAAACTTGCCGTGCTCCATGATGTAGATGCTGTCTGAGATATAGTAGGCCAGGCCAATATCATGGGTGATAAAGATTACTGTCATGCCTATCTCGTCGCGCAGCTGAAGCAGCATGTCCAGAATCGTCGCCCGGGAGCAGGCGTCGATCATCGATGTCGGCTCATCCGCCAGCAGAATCTTGGGCTTCAGAAGGAAGATGCGGGCGATCATCAGACGCTGCATCTGGCCACCGGAAAGCTCGAAGGGATACTTGTTGGTCAGCTCGGCGAACTTCAGATTCACAAACGAGCAGGCCTCCGTCATCATCTCGATCTTCTTCTCCTTTGGCAGGCTCTTGCCACCGCGCATGTTGATGCAGTCCAGCAGCACGGTGTCAATCTTGTTGAAGGTGTTGAAGGAGGAGAAGGGATCCTGGAAGATGGCCTGTATGCCCGACCAGTAATCCTTCAGCTTCGCCCGGGTGGATATGTCCCGGGGCTTGCCCTGGAAATATATATTTCCGCCTGTCTCCTTCAACAGGCCAAGCAGTATCTTGGAGAGTGTGGTCTTACCGGAACCGGACTCACCCACGATGCTGACCAGCTCGCCATCGCGAAAATCGAAATCCACATGATCGACGGCTTTGGTGATGATCTTGCCCGTGTGGAAATAACGGGTCACGCCCTCGCCTTTCAGGCAGGACGGCGCATTTGCCAGATCGCGCCGGATCGCTTTGGTTTCACTCACGCGTCACACCCCCTTTGTAAGACGGATCGGTCCGTCGCCTTCCTCTGCCGGTGACGCGACGCCCTCCGCGTCCTCCCTGCGATAGATCTCTCGCAGCTCGTCCACGGATATGCCACAGCGATAGGTACGTCCATCCTCAAATTCCAGAATTGGCATCTGATTGTAACGGCACGCGGGTTTTGCATAGCGGCATCGCTCGGCGAATCGACAGCCCGACGGGGGATGCTTCAGATTCGGCGGCGTGCCGGGGATGGCCGTCAGCTTGGCTTCGCGGGTGCCCTCCTCGGGCACCAGTATGGAATTCATCAAGCCGCGGGAATACGGGTGAACCGGGTCGAACACCATCTGACTGGCGGAGCCTCGCTCCACGATCTGGCCGGCATACATAACCATGATATCGTCGGTCACGTTGTACAGCAGCGGCAGCTCGTGGGTGATGAAGATCATCGCCTGGATAAAGCCCTTGTCCATCATGTCCCGCAGCATCTTGATGACCATCTTCTGGCTGGTCACGTCCAGAGCGGAGGAAGGCTCGTCGGCTATCAGCACCTTGGGCTTCAATATGGTGGAAATTGCGATGACCACGCGCTGCTTCATGCCACCTGAGAGCTCCACAGCGTACTTGTCCAGCGCCTCCAGGGGCAAGCCCAGCTCCTTGAACCGGCCCTTGGCCATCTCGTAGATATCCTTTCGGTTGGCCCTGGGATTGTGGGCCAGGATCACATCCTCGATGAACTTGTAGATCTTGCGCGTGGGGTTCAGGGCGTTCATGGCCGCCTGGGGAATGTAGGCGATCTCGGTGCCCAGCACGTTTTTGCGCACATTGTCCGGGTTCATGCCGGATATATTCCTGCCGTCGATGATGATGTCACCACTCATGTAGTGCAGCGGCGGAAAATAGTAGCCCATCAGGCTGAGCGCCAGGGTCGATTTGCCGCAGCCGGATTCGCCGGCGATACCCAGGCTCTTGCCCTGTTCGATCTTGAGCGACACGTGATCGACGGCGTACACGTCCTCACGGAAGCGTGTGACACATTTGGTCGTCAAGCCATTGACTTCCAGTATGGTCTTGCTCATGTCCGTCAATCCTCCTTAGTCTCTCAAGGTCGGGTTGAACACCTGGTCGAGGCCGGTATTCATCAGGTTCAGGGAAAAGGAGATGAGCGTAATCGTAAGTATGACAGGGAAATACGCCCACCAGGAGCCGTTTGTGTGTGCGGAATACAGCATGGCCCAGTTCATCATAAGGCCCAGCGTGGGCACCTCGGTGGTCTTCGGACCCAGGCCCAGCAGCGATAGCTGCGCCTCGGCCAGTATGCCCGAGGAGACTTGAAGTATGAACGCCATCACCACGTAGCTGGCGATGTAGGGCAGTATATCTGTCAATATGATGCGCAGCAGGCTGTGGCCCGAAAGCTTGGACAGGTTCACATGATCGCGATTGCGCAGCGATATGACCTGGGATCGAACCGAGCGGCACGTCCAAGTCCAGCTGGTCAGGCCGATGACCAGCGCCACCACAGCAGCGCCGCGCTGCTCCTGCCCGATGGAATAGTTGATCAGTATCAGCAACACAAAGCTGGGTATGACAGTGAAGATATTGGTGATGAACATGATGATGTCGTCGCAGAAACCGCCCACATAGCCGGAGAGCAGACCCAGGCTGAGGCCGATAAGCGTAGCCACCAGGCCGGCCAGCAGGCCGATGACGATAGAGGTGCCCGCAGCCGAGACCAGCTCCTTTAGTACATCTCGGCCGAAGTTGTCGGTGCCCAGCGGCAATGTCTTGACATTGGTCACCTCGTTGACGTTCACATAATCGGTCTTGCTGATGCTGCCCTGCTTTTCAAGCGCACCGGTTTCGGAGTTAGTGTCGGCGATGATCAGCGTATCGGCGGCGCCGACTTCACTCAGAGAGGCATTCAGGCGCTTGTAGTAGTTGCGCTTGGCCTGGGTCATACCCTTGGGTTTGACGGAGGCGTCGTAGTTCGCGCGCCACAGCTCCAGCATCCTGTCGGTATCGCTGATGTCCAGGCCTTCGACATCCACGCCCGTGGCGGTGAACCACTCCACCATGGCCACGCGATCCTCGTCGGATAGCTGCCTGGCCAGGCGCTTGTCGTCGGCGCCGGGCAGTCTAAACGTCTCAGAGGGCGCCTTGGCGGCGTCGTACAGCGACACATAAGTGCCCGGGCGGGCGAAGGTACCCACGCCGATCATCTCCAGCGGATTGCCGGGATTGATCAGAGGATAGATGAATATCGTCAGCAATATGATGGTGAAAATGGTGAAGCCGACGACAAACTTGGAGGAATGAAAGACCTGTCGAAGCGTATTCTTCATGTCCCACACCTCCTATGCGTCGAACTGCGCAGCCTTGACGCGCGGATCGATGAAACCGTAGACGATGTCCAGCACGAACGTCACGATCAGTACCATGATTGTGATGATGAGGGTCGTGGCGGATATCAGCGGATAATCCGCGGCGGTAACCGCTGAGTACATCGTGCTGCCCAGTCCCGGATAGCTGAAGATGATCTCCGCTACCAGCGCGCCTCCGATCATGGTGCCGATGGACAGCGCCAGGCCGGTGATCTGGGGCAGCATGGCGTTTCGGAACACATAGCCGACGATCTTTCGGTCCTTGATGCCCAGGAATCGGGCGTATTTCACATAGTCGGCGTTCAACTCGTAGATGGACATGGAGCGCATGCCCACCGCCTGACCGCCGATGGAAACCAACACGATGCTCCAGAAGGGCAACTGATAGTGGCTGATGACCGATTTCACGAAGCGCCAGCTGGAATTGGGGATCATGTCAAAGGCGTAACCGCCTCCGATCGGTGCGATCTTCCAGTTCACCGCAAACAGCACCAGCAGCGTAACCGCCATGCCGAATGCCGGCACATTGCTCAGAAACAGCGCTATCGGCAACAGCACCTTGTCGAAGCCCTTGCGTATGTACGCGGCCAGAGCGCCCAGCAGGTTGCCCAGCAGCCAGCCCACGATAATGGCGGGCAGCTGCAGTGCGACGGTCCAGCCGATGGCGGCGGAAATGATGTCGCTCACCTTGCGGGGATATTGGCTGAAGGACGTGCCCAAGTCGCCCCTGAACAGGTTCTTCACAAAGATGAAAAATTGTTCGATCATCGGCTTGTTGGTGCCGAATTCCTCTTCATAGCGCTTGTAGATCTCCTGTACGGCGCTGGCATCGGTCATTCCCTGCGCCATCTTGCCCGTGATGGCCGATACCGGGTCCGCTGGCATCAGCCTCGGCAACACGAAATTCAGTATCACGGCAACGACCAGTGTAATCAAGAACCACACCAGCTTCTTGCCGAAGTACCTTCGGTATCCTTTCATAGCGATTCCCCCATCTCCTGCTTGATGAAATGCCTGTGTTCTCCGCAGATGCCGGTTCGGCACCGGTCTGGGCAGACACATCCGGAAACCTGATCGGCCCCGAAGCGGCGTCCTCACAGGAAACAGGCCCCTGTGTTTTGGGAACGCAGGCGAATTCAACGCATCCCGCCAAACCCCGATAAAGGTCGGGACATGCTCCGCATACCACGGAGCATGTCCCTATGGGAGACCCAAAACCGCAGGGCTTCAGGCCGCCAGGTATTCTTTCATCAGCCTTCCACGAGCTCCAGCTCGTACAGGGCGGCGATGCCATAGCCGTCGGTGCAGTCAGACGGCGGAATGTTGCGGCCGTCGTCACCGGCGGGGAAATTCGTCCACACGGACTCATTCACGGCGTGGAACAGGGAGGGACGATACATCAGCGAGAAGCTGGGAACATCGGTCAGATAGATCTTGGTCAGCTCGGTGTAGAGGGCCTTCAGCTCCTCAGTATCCGTGGTGACGGGGATCTTTTTGATCAGGGCGTCCGCCTCTTCGTTCAGATACTGGCCCCAGTTGCCGCTCCAGTTGTTCTCAACGCCCACGAATTCGCTGCCCATGAACTGGTTCACGCGCTGCCAGGGGTTGGAAGGCGCCGCGGCGTCGGGAGACCACATGTAGATGGCATACTCGGTCTGGTTCGGGTTGGTGAACACGGTTTGGTAGATATCCCATTCCGGATACAGCGTGGTGATCTCGATGCCGATGTTCTTGCCGGCAGCCGCGACCACTTCCATGGAGGCCTGCCAGTCGGTCCAGCCGTTGGGGCAGCAGGCGTTCAGGGAGATCTTCTCGCCGTTGTACTCACGATAGCCGTCGCCGTCGGTATCGACCAGGCCCGCCTCGTCCAGCAGGGCGTTGGCGCCGTCGATGTCCATGCCGGCCCATTGCAAATCGGCAACCTCGTCATGGTTATACAGAGCCTGCTCACCCTCGGTGGGGTTCATCAGGGAACGGGGCACGTCGGCGAAGGAGGGGCTCTGGTTGGTCATGGCGTTGGCGATGATGGTGTCGTAGTCGACCGCCATGGCTATGGCCTTGCGCAGGGCAGGATTCTCGGCCAGCACCGGCAGGTTGAAGTTGTACCACGCGGTGGGCATGGTCAGGCACACGCCGTAGGGCGCTTCTTCATAATAGGTGGAAATCGGCAGGCCGTCTTCCAGCCACAGGTTCTGCACGTTACCGATGAATTGCTGGCAGACGTCCACTTCGCCAGCCTTCAGGGCGTTCTCACCGGCGGGGTTGTCAGCGTAAATCGCGTGGGCGATGTACTTCGGCACGGGCAGCTTGCCCCACATGGAGGCATCCTGTCCCCAGTAGTTGTCGTCGCGGATCAGAACGACCTTCTGATCGTCGGCGTAGTACTTGGTGTAGGGGCCGGACCAGACGATGTCCTCGCCGGGATCGTTCAAAATAGACACGGTGTCATTGTTGTTGCGCTCAACCACGACATCTATCCAGGCCGCCTGGGCGATGGGGGTGCCGGTCAGGAAGTCCAGAACCTTCAGCGGGTTCACGGGCTTGCCCTCTTCGTTCACGGTTGCGGTGATGACCACGTTCTTGCCGTCGGCCTCAATTTTCTCGATGTAGCTCTTGAAGCCGGTGCCGGTGTTATTGCCGATCTGAACGCCGATGTCGAAGGTGCGAACCACGTCGGCTCCGGTTACGTCGGTACCGTCGCTCCACTTGGCCGCGTCCTTGATCTTCAGGGTCAGGGTGGTCATGTCCTCATTCCACTCATAGCCGTCCTCAGCCAGCAGGCCGACGATATCGCCATTCATGAAATTGTACATGTAGAGGGTCTCGAACATCAGAGTACGATAGCCGCCGGAGTTGCCGGCAATGGCCATCGAGTTGTTCTGGTTGGTGCCGATGACGTTCCAGCTGTTCACCGAGCCCCACTGCTGACCTGCAAAGTACAGGGTCTCGTTGCGGGGAAGGTCCGTGGTTTCGGCCACAGCTCCGATGGCAGCCAGAGCCAGCATCAAAGCGACGACCAGGCACAGGAGTTTCTTCATGTGAGTTTCCTCCAATCTTTATTAGCTAAGCCACTATAGGCTTCAGCATTCACGTCACCGATGACCGCCTCTCCCACGCGTTCCGGGGCAGCAGCGATCATCCGCCTGTAAACCGTTTTAGTTTTACGTATATGTAAAAATCATGTTTGTAAACATAGTATAACATTGCAAAAATGAGCTGTCAAGTATATTTTAGGAAAAACGAATATATTGTGTGTTTTTGGAAATAGTGTAAATATTGTGAGTATTATAAAATCCATGCGCTTAAGCGTTGCTCGCCGGCTCCTGTTTGTCCTGAAACAGGCCTTCCCGCGTAATGTTCTTCAACCACTTCCGACTCAGGTAATGCCGTATGACCCAGGGCCACTTCACAAATTCGTCGGTGCACAGCAGAAAGTATACCCACATCGGCGGCAGCTTGAGCACGGCGGCGGAGATAAATCCCAGTGGGACGGCGTAACACCACATGTCGATGGTGTCGCAGATAAAGCCGAAGCGGCTGTCTCCACCGGCGCGGAACACTCCGGCGATCAACGTCGTGTTCACGGCAGCGCCCATCACATAGTAGGAGTTGATCAGCAGCATACCGTGCAGATAGCCCTTCCCGGCCTCCGTCAGGTCGGCAAAGCGCAGCAAAAGCGGCATCGCGGCCAATATCATCAGTCCTCCAATGGCGCCGGCAAGCACGGTCAGACGCATCACCTTTTTCGCCGCCTCCACGGCCTCATCCATCCTGTTCTCGCCAATGATCTGCCCCAGCAGTATGCTTCCGGCGCTTGCCACGCCAAAGCACAGTATCGTGCCGAGGTTGCGGGCCAGACCGGCAAAGGAGTAGGCGGCCACCATGTCCGAGCCGAGGAACTGGCCGATGATCGCCGAATACATCGAGAAAGCCAGGCCCCAGATCAAGTCGTTGGCCGTGGCAGGCATTGCCATCCTCAAAAAATCCCTGAACAGCAGTCTGTTTCGTGCGAACAACAGCGAGGGGCTTAGCTTCACATCCCTGCTGCAGGCGGAGACCGCCAGCGCCAGAGCCAGCTCAACGACGCGGGAGATCGACGTCGCCAGCGCCACGCCCGGAGCTCCCAGCTTCGGCGCGCCGAACAGGCCGAATATGAACACCGCGTTCAACAGTATGTTCAGCGAGAACGCCACCGTGCTTAGCGCTGTGCTGACGGCGACCCTTCCGATGCTGCGCAGTGTGGAAAGGTAGACCTCCACGGCGCCCCAGCACAGATATGCCACGGAGATGTTGCGCAGGTAATTCGCGCCGATTTCGATTAGCTCAGGATCCGGCGTAAAGGCCCGCATCATCAGGCGGGGCGCGGTCAGCGCCCCCACCGCGAACACCGTCGAGGCGATCATTGAAAAGCGCAGGGCGATGCCCTCCACCACCTCGATGGCCTGCATCTCCCTTTTGCCGTAGTACTGGGCGCACAGCATCGTCACGCCGGTGCCCAAGCCGTAAAGTATCGAAAACAGCACGTTGGCATACTGCGTTGCAAGGGACACCGCCGAAATATGGGCTTGGCCTACGAAGTTCAGCATCACCACGTCGGCAGAATTGACCGCGGCGCTCAGCAGGTTTTGCAGCACGATGGGCACGGTCAGACGGATAATCTGGGCGTACATTCCTCTGTCGCGTCCTTCAATGGCTCTCACGGTATCCCGCCTCCCTTGCATCCTTCCCCTCAGGCATTATAGGCGAAAAAATGTATAGGCAGTATTACAGATGTGAAAAGATATCAGACTCCTGCCTGGGAAATTTGAAATAAATCTATTGACTAACACGATGGAATACAGTATATTGATGGTAATTGGACACGTCGGTTTACGTACTCACTCGACAGATTTCTCAAAGGAGGAGATGACCTATGGATATCAGGGACATCAGAGCGCTGATCGCACGCATGACGCTGGAGGAAAAGGCCGGGCTATGCTCCGGCGCGGACTTTTGGCACACCAAAGCCGTCGAGCGGCTGGGCATCCCGGCCTCGATGGTTTCCGACGGCCCCCACGGACTGCGCAAGCAGGATGACAAATCCGACCACCTTGGGGTGAACGACAGCATTGAAGCCGTCTGTTTCCCTGCCGGCTGCTCCTCCACCGCCTCCTTCGACAGGGCGTTGGCGGGCCGCATGGGCGAAGCCATCGGCGAATCCTGCCAACACGAGAAGGTATCTGTCGTGCTTGGGCCCGCGGTCAACATCAAGCGCAGCCCGCTGTGCGGCCGGAATTTCGAATACCTCAGCGAGGACCCCTACCTGGCCGGCGAGATGGCCGCCGCCTATATCAACGGCGTGCAGAGCAGGAACGTGGGGACCTCCGTCAAGCACTATCCCGCCAACAACCAGGAGCACCGGCGCATGTCCTCTTCCTCCGAGGTGGATGAGCGCACCCTGCGGGAAATCTACTTCCCGGCCTTTGAAGCCGCCGTGAAAAAGGCCAATGCCTGGACGGTGATGTGCAGCTACAACCGCATCAACGGCGTCTATGCCTCGGAAAACCGCTGGCTGCTCACTGACGTGCTGCGCAACGAATGGGGCTTCGACGGGTATGTGATGTCCGACTGGGGCGCCACCGCCGACCGTGTGACGGGCATACGCGCCGGTCTGGACCTGGAAATGCCCGCCTCTGGGGGTGTCAACGACCAGAAGATCGTGGCGGCGGTTC